>DATCRM010000324.1:0-4258 GCA_036568985.1 Lacunisphaera sp.
CGGAGCCTGCTCCGGGGATCTTTACTCCCTATGGTCTAATTCGGCGGAGCTTGTCTCGGACCGCGAGCGCGGTCGAACGGCTTCGACTTGGATGGAGGGGGACTATCCCGTGTTTGGGGGGAATTGCGACGCATGCCTCGCAGGACTGATAGTCCTGCCTCCAGTTCTACAAAGCTCCGAGGAGCTCTATTTCGCCCAGGTGTCCTTGAGCGAGATCGTGCGGTTGAAGATCAGGCGGGAGTCGGGGCGCGAGTCCCGGTCCAGGGCAAAATAACCGAGGCGTTCGAATTGGAAGCGGTCATCGTGGGTCGCCGTGGCGAGAGACCGTTCGAGCTTGGCGGTGACGATCTCCAGCGATTTCGGATTCACGACCTTGAGGAAATCTTCCTCGGCGCCCGGTTCGGCGACGTTGAACAGGCGGTCGTAGAGGCGGACCTCGGCGTCGATGCAGTGCGTGGCGCTCACCCAGTGGATCGTACCTTTGACCTTCTTGTCGGCGTTGGGCTGGCCGTGGCGCGTGTCGAGTTGCGCGGTGCAACGGAGTTCCATGATGGCCCCGGCGGCATCCTTCACGATTTCGTCGAGCTTGATGATGCAGGCGTATTTCAGACGCACCTCGCCGCCCGGCTTCAGGCGGAAATATTTCGGCGGCGGGACCTCGGCGAAATCATCGGACTCGATGAACACCTCGCGGGTGAGCGCGACCTTGCGGGTGGTTGGATTCTCGCCTTGCGGATTGTTCGTGGCGTCACAGTCGATCACCTCACCGGCGGGAATATTCGTGAGGACGAGCTTGATCGGCTTGAGCACGGCGAGGCGGCGCGCGGCCAGGCCGTTGAGCTCGGTGCGGACGGCGTTCTCGAAGACGGCGACCTCGGTGACGGAGTCGAATTTGGTGACGCCGACACTGGTGACGAAGGTGCGGAGCGCACTGGCGGGAATGCCGCGGCGGCGCAGGCCGGAGAGCGTGGGCATGCGCGGGTCGTCCCAGCCGTTCACGACCTTCTCGTTGACGAGGGTGAGGAGCTTGCGTTTCGAAACGAGCGTGTAGCCGAGGTGGAGTTTCGCGAATTCGTACTGGTGCGGCAGGGCGCGCGGCAGATCCAGGTTCTCCAGGATCCAGTCGTAGAGCGGGCGATGATCAACGAACTCGAGCGTGCAGATGGAGTGGGTGACACCCTCGAGATAATCGCTCAAGCAATGCGCGTAGTCATAGAGCGGGTAGATGCACCACTTGTCGCCGGCGTGGTGGTGGGCGACGTGGCGGATGCGATAAAGGAGGGGATCGCGCAGCCACATGTTGGGCGCGGCCATGTCGATCTTGCTGCGAAGCGAGCGGGCGCCGTCGGGGAATTCGCCGGCCTTCATGCGCTGGAACAGGTCGAGATTCTCGGCGACGGAGCGGTTGCGGAACGGGCTGTCCTTGCCCGGGCGGTCGGGTGCGCCGCGATACTTCTCGGTGTCCTCCGGGCTCAAATCGCAGACATAGGCTTTGCCGCGCTTGATGAGTTCGAGGGCGTAATCGTAAAGCTGGTCAAAGTAATCCGAGGCGAAGAAAGCTTCGCTGTTCGGGCCGGGAGGCACCGGGGCGAGATAGTGGTCGGGTTTGCCGTTGCTCGTGACCGCGGCCGGGTGTGCGCCCTTGGGCTTGAAGCCGAGGCAGTGGTCCGCCCAGCCGGCGATCAGCCATTGGACATCCGTGGTGATGGAGTCGACATACTCGACGTCCTCCTTGACCGGGTTGGTGTCGTCAAAGCGCAGGTTGCACTGACCGTTGTGTTCCCGGGCGATGCCAAAGTTCAGGCAGATGGACTTGGCGTGGCCAATGTGCAGGTAGCCGTTGGGCTCGGGCGGGAAACGGGTGACGATCTTGGAATAGCGCTGTTCGGCGATGTGACCGGCGACGATGTCGCGGATGAAGTCGCTGGGTGCAGGCGCTGGTGTGTCAGTCTCGGCAGGCATTTAACGCCCAAAAAAGGGGTATCCGGCCCGGCAAGGCAATGTCACAGTTACCGCGATGGCATCCGGGTTTTCGCCCACTACCGTCATCCCGAGCGGAGCGAAGGATGGTGGGCCGGTTTTTAAACCCCGCCCTGGTCAAACGGCTACGGTTTCTTCTCGGCGGACGGCAACGACGCCAGGAACTGTTCGAAACGGGCTTTGGCGTCGGGGTCTTTCGTCAGCCGCAAGCCGGCTTCGGCCAGTCCGGTGGCCGTTGTGTGGTCGCCGATCCGACGATAGAGTTCGGCGACCCGGAGGAACTGCGGATTGTTGCCCGGAAACAGGCGGATGCCTTCGATCAGGACTCCGAGATGGTCCGGCTTGGGCAGTGCGGCGCTGGCCAGCCAAGCTTCGGCGATGGTGTCGTAGGTCGTCGGGATGGCCGGCTGGAGTTGGCGGGCCTTGAACAAAGGATCGAGCACCGACGCCAGTTGCTCATCGCTGAGCCGGTTGTCGTTACCGGCGGGTTTGGTCTTGGCCCCAGCCAGGCGCAGCCGGGCCAGTTCCACATAGGCCGAAGGACGAGTCAGGCCGCTTTTTGTCGCCGTTTCCAGCATGGTGCGGGCGCGTTCGGTTTGGCCGGCTTCGCTTTCGGCGGGGCCGAGGACGGCGAGCAGAGCCGGGTCGCGTTCACCGCGGGCGTATGCGACGCGATAGGAATTGAGGGCACGGTCCGTCTGACCCGCAAGACGCTGGGCGTCGCCCTTGATCCGACCGACCTCGGCTTGGGTGGCGTCACGCAAAGCGACCGGTGCGCCGCTGAGCGGACGGCCGCCGGGCTTGAGCTTGAACTGCTTGTAGGTGTGGTTCGTGTAGCTGATGTAGCCGCGCAGTTCGATCAACATATCCTTGTAACTCATTTTGAAGCATTCCTTGAAGAGGGCTTCGCTGACCGGCTCTTTGCCGAGCCGCTGGGTGAACTGGCCGAAAGCCTGCTGGAAACGACCGTTTTCTCCATACAGGCAGAGGTGCACGAAGGCGTAGGCCTGTTTCGCCCAGCGATTGTTCCCGAGCGGGTTTTTGGCTTCGGGGGCGTCGGCGGTCACGGCGAAAAATTTATCGAGCGGAATGAGCGCGCGGCGCCGCAGGGCGACATTGAATGGCCGGTCGCCGACCGAGGTCTGGGTCAGCGAAGCTTCCGCCGCCTCGTCTTCGTCTGCCGATTCAGTGGCTGCTGCGGCGGGCGCCGGCTGATAGGCGCTCGAGTCGATCTTGCCGAAGATGATCCACTCCGGGGCGAACTCCATAGCCATCACGATCTGGGCGATACCCTCCTGCAGCCAGGCCGGCGGGTGGCCGCCCTGGCTGAGCTGGTAGCGGACATACTCGCGGTAAAGCTGTTTGTACGGATCGACCTCGAAATTGTTCGTCGTGGCGCCTTCGTCGTCTTCCAGTCCGCTCAGGTTGATCGTGGTGCTTTGCAGATCGATCACGATCGCGGCCTGCTCGCGGTCGCGGACGAAGAGGCTGGTCGAGCCGATGTCGGTAGAATTGTGGTCGGAAGCGATGAAGTCGTTGAATTTTTCCCGGCGGCCGCAAAGGATGATGGACCGCCCGGGGCTGGCAGCCGTCTGGGGTAGCGGCCAGACGACTTCGAGGGCCTGTTGGAAAAGTTGAAAATCCCGGAGCAGGCGCTTGCTGGCCCGTTCGGAGGCGTTGGTGAGCACCTCGGTACCGTCATCCATCCGCCCGTAGAGCCAGTCTTCGGGCGGAGGCAGATCCTTCGCGCCATAAATGGTGAGGTCGGGCAGCTTGACGACTTCCGGTGTTTCGGCCGAGGTCAGATTCAGGGTGGCGCAGCCGAGAGCGAACAGTGCGATCGTGGCGCGCGTCACCGAGACGGACGGAAACGATGGGGTTTCGTTCATGGGGCGGTGGGGTTGGGGCAGCCTGCACCGATCCTGCTCGGACGGGTTGAGCCGGCAAGCGACCCTCCGGTGATACTGATAAGCGAAAGACCGTCGGATTTCGGAGAGCTAAAAGTTCAACGCGGCCATGTCCGGCATCGGCTAACGGTCTCGCGGGAGCTCGACCCCCCGAGTGATGGCAAACAAATGAGGGACGTCTTCGGACCGTCTCTTACCGCGTGAACGGCGCGTTGCTCTTGCTGCGGGTGCTCGGGCTCATGCCATCGCTGGTCATTTCCTTGAGCAGGTCCGTGAGATAAGGGATGAGCTGTTTCTTGCGGCTGACGACGCCGGGAAGGTCGAAGATCTCGTCCTGCTGGACGTGGGCGTAGGAGATCCGGCGAATGAAG
>DATCRM010000325.1:0-9668 GCA_036568985.1 Lacunisphaera sp.
CGCGCGCTCCATCACCATGGCGCGATCGAAGCCCTCGCCGACAGTGACCAGCGCTTTCTTCTTCTCGCCCGTGAAGTCGAACTTGACCTGCACGTCGGTCGTCAGGGCGTAGAAGTGCGTGGGCGAGGCCGCGTGGAGCACCACATCGGCGCCTCCGAGCGAAAATCCCAGCAACCCGTCGGGCAGCCGGCGAATCTTCACGCTGTTCCACTGACCCGGCTTGCCGTAGTCACCGACGTAGCTCTCAAGCAACGCGTCAGCCAGCATGAACTCGGACTGGCGGTGCTTGCCCAATTCGCGCACCCAGATGTTGCGGAAGCGGACGGGATTGCCGTGGTCCTGAAACGCGATCGGCAGGCGCTCGGGATGCGCCACGTAGGCGGGCCGGCCGATCCACGGATCGCGACCCGTGAGCTCGACGTTGTTCTGCACAAGCACGCCGTTGTGCAGGGTGGTCATGCGGGCCGGAGACAGGAGTTTGCCTTCGGCGTCGAAACGCGGAGCCGTCCAAATGATGTCGTAGGTCTGCCACTGCCCCGGGGGCCGGGTGGCGTTCACCAGCGGCGGATACTGGCCGTAAATCGAGGCCGCTGATCCGTCGGCGTAAGTTTTGTTCTCATAGGAGTCCAGCACCTGGATCTCGTAACGGTCGTAGCCGAAGAACACCCCGCTGTTGCCCCGCCCCTGACTGTCGCCCTTCACGGGCGTGGGCGCCGCCCATTCGACGTGCAGCTGGCAGTCGCCGAATGATTGGAGCGTACGGACGAAACCACTTCCAGGAACGCACTCCAGCGCGCCATCCTTCACGATCCATTTGGTCGGGCTGCCGTCCATCGCCACCCATTGCGCGGTGTCCTTGCCGTCGAATAACACCACCGCATCCGACGGCGGCGTGCCGGGCTGCTCCTGCGAGCTGGCCGTGCCGGGAGTGACGACCGGAGGCAACGGGCGCTCGCGATCGTGTCCGAGCCAATTCGGATCGGGCGCGGCGGAGAGCACGGCAGCGGAGAAGACGGTGAACATTCCCAGCACGGGGAGGAGTGAAGTTTTCATGGGGGAAGCGGACAGGTTGATCCGGTCGGCGCCGGCTGTCCAACGGAAACCCCTGCCGTCTTGCCGCGAAAATCAGCTACAAGGTCACCCTCACAATATTCTGCTGGCCACGTCCGGCCAACGCGTGAAAATCCCACGCATGAAGCTCGCCGACGCCCGCACCGCCATCGTCACCGCCATGGGGCGCATGAATGCGCTCTATCAGCAGCCTCTCTTTGACGAGTGGGTGTTGGTCAAACTCGCCAGCGAAGGGGGTGCCATCCTGGCTTACGAGGGCCCGCGCGCCGACTCGTATCAAGCCCGGTTCAAGGCCGACGTCGCTCCGCTGCAGGCCGAAATGGCGAAACACCAGCTCACCATCGGCGACTTCGAGTTCGTCCAGACCGCCCATGGCCTCCATTTCGATGCCTGCATCCGCCTCGGCCTGGCCGCCTACCTCTTCTGCAATCATACGCAAAAATCCATGGTCGATATCCGCCAAGACCCGCTCTGGCTCGCCGCGCAGAAGCCTTTCCTCGACCTTGCCACAAAATTCCGCAGCGATCCGCTGGAATAGCCGGCAAGAGAAAAGACCTCAGAGGTTTTGACCACTAATGAAGTTTCGCCAAAGGCGAAACTTTGTTGATCCCCTCCGGCTAATCGCCTTCGGAATAGGCTTCGGGGTCTGCTGATCGCAGACCGTAAACCAGCCTGCGATCAGCAGGTCCCCGAAGAAGTCAGGGTTCTAAGACTACAACTCATCCGACCAAACCCGCGTACACAAACCACCCGTACGCCGCGCACAACACCGCGCCGGCCCAGCGTGGCAGACCGCCACTCACGAGCAGGAAAACGCCCTGCACCGCCGCGGATCCTAGTAGCAGCAGCAACGCCTGGTTGCTGAATCCTGACATCGGCAGCGGTTTCACCAGCGCAAAGAGTCCCAGACAAAGCGGAATGCAGATGTGTCCGTCACCCACCTGCGAGCTGTAAACCACGTCGGCCCGCCGCCGCCAGCCCCAGTAGAGTGCCAGCACGGCGTTGGGCAGCACCATCAACCAGCCGGTCAACCAGCCGAGATGGTCGCGGCTGATCAATCCGTGTCTCTGCGCCAACAGCCACGTGACCAGCCAGTCGATCGACTCGTAGAGCAGGTAGGCGCAGGCCAGCACCACGAGCGCATCCGCATAGAACTTCAGCCCAAACGAGACGCGTTGCCGCACGTTGTGTTTGAGCACGTCGAACACCTGCACGCACTGCCAAAAAAGAAACAGGCCGATGAGCACGAATCCGTCCGTCTGGTTGAGCTTTCCATCGCGCCCCAGCAGCCATACCGCGCCGGTGAAGAAAAGCACCGCGGCCAGCGTCAGCATCAGCGACAGACGATTGATCTGCGCTCCCGTGTCGCCGCCTCCACCTTTTGCCGGACGCGCCGGTTTCCGGGCCTTGGCCTTCCCGCTGTTCGCAGCCCCCTTCCCGGCCGGCAGTACCGCCAGCCCCCACAACAGCGCCGGCAGCCCGAGCAACAGCGTGAGATTCGTGACATTGTTCACGAGACAGTTGGTCAGCACCTCCGCCGGGTCCCCTTTGCGGCTGATCATGAGCCAGACGAAGATCAGATTGCCCAAACCCGAGCAGTAAGGCAGCAGCAGCGTGCCAAGCGCCGTGCCCTCCAACCCCGAGTCGAGCATGGACTCCAGCCGCCAGAGCATGAGCAACGACAGGCCGAGAAAGACCGCGAGATAAGTTAGCGGATCATTCAGCGCGAAACGGTCGAGCAGGTCGGGCAACAGATGCACGGCGGGCAGTCAGGCGAGATGCCCGGAGGCTGTAAATAGCGACGTATCGAAAGCGAAAGGCGGCTTCTGATTGGCCACTGCTTAGCAGAACCTGAGTCCTCAAGGCCGAGTTAAGGAGTCCATCCGCCAATGCCCTCACTGCAGCTTGAGCGGCAGACGCGTCCAGCGGGTGTAAACGTCGCCGAGAATGAGGCTCGTCTTCGGCTCGGGGTTGTCGCCAGCCTTCAGGGTGTAGGCCGTGGTGAAATTCCCGAGCACGGCGCAATAATCGCTGTTGACCATGATGCCGATCAGGTCGCCGGTCTTGCTGAACACCAGGTCGCCGCGCTTCGGCGCGATCTCGCCGAAGAGGCGGGTCGTGATCCGGTTGTCGAGCTTCACGTAGTTGGCGTTCGACTGGTCGATGCGGAACGGCGTGTCGCCGTAACGCCCGTCATCGGCCCGCACCAGCACGGCATCCGGAAACTTGAAGGGCTCCTTTGCCAACTGGTAGATCTTGGTGCCCGCCTGTGCGGCCAGCGCGGAGTCCACCGGCGCCACGAGGACACGCGGGTCGAGTTTCAGGAACTGCAGTTCCGTGATCGGGGCGTTAAATGAGCCACGCGTGATCCGGCCGGTGACCTGGTCGTAATCGCTGGGCGCCTCGGTCAGCGTGAACGGTGTGTCGCTCAGGTGCATGAGGGCGTAAACGCGGTTGCCGTCGCTCACCAGCACGGTCTGGGTTTGCTTGTCCCGGACCGTCGGACTGAAAACCCCGGGACGGCGCGCGGTGATGCTGGTCTGCACGCGGTTGGCGAGAAACTCGGTGAAAATCTGGTTGGGATTGATCGGACGATTGTCGCGGATCTCCTGTGTGAGCGCGCCGGATTTCTCCGCGAGCTGGCCGACGCCTTGTGCCAGCTGGGTGGTCTGTTCCTGGATTTTCGCCCGCTCGCTGCGTTCGAGTTCAACCTGCTGCTTGGTCTCGGTCAGGTTCTGCGCGATGAGCAGGTTTTCCCGCTCCACTTCGCCCACCTTGCGATTGAGATTCTCGATGCGCTGGCGCGCTTCGGTGTTCTGGCGTTCCATGCGCGCAATCTCCGCCTGCTGACGCTCGGCCTCGGCCCGCTTCTCCTCCAGCTCGCGCTGGAGCTTGGCGAGCTGTTCCTTGGAAAGGAAAGCCTCCTGCGAGGCCTCGCTGTAGCGTTTCTCCAGCTCGCGCGCGCTGTTCTGCGTGGCGGCGAGGGCGCCTTCGATCTGGCCTTTCTGCTGCTGGAGGGCCGCGAGGTTCTTCTCGCGCTCCTCGAGCGAGCCTTGGGTGGTGGAAAGCGACGCGGCCAGCTGCTCGCGCGCCTTCTTCTCGTCCTCAAGGGAAACGCGCATCAGCTCGACCATGTCAGCGTTGACCGCGGGCGCGTTGGCCGCCGCGCGGGGCGCGGCCGTCTCCAACTGCGTGTGCGTCGGCTCGGCCTTCTCCCAGCGCGTGAGCGCGAGGAGATTGAGCAACATGAAGTCGCACATGATCAGGAGCAGGGTCTTGTTCATGGTGGGACGGATTCCTCAGGCAAGCATCTCGGCCTGCTGGATCTCGACGATGAGCTGACGCTTGAACGGGCGGACGTGGCGGATCTTCACGAGCGCCACGCAGACAATGCCGAAGAGGTTGGACGAGTAGGCGGCGAGCAGGTTGGCGTTGATCACGCCGAGCACCTGGAGCACCAGCGCCGTGGCCGTGCCGGCGATGCCGATGTAGAGGCCGCCGTCGAAGAGGTTTTCCTCGTTGTCCATGAGCTTGAGCTTGGTCACCGCCGGGATGTCCTGCCGGGCGACATCGGAAATCTTGAGCAGGCAGATCACGTACATGCCGAGCTGGAGGGCGGCGAAGGCGGTGATAGAAAGGATGGTGGAGATGTCCATGGTGGTGGGTGGGGTTGAAGGTGCGACCGCCGGCGCGTTCGAGGCCGCGATGACGGGGATGACGAATTTGATTTTGTAGTCGGAGACGGGAGCTGCCTTCAGCAGGAACGGCTCGGAGAACACAAAGAAGATGAAGGTGAGGATCGCCGCGATGATCCCGCTGCCCATGCGGGGGAAGGCGCTGCGCAGGCTCTTTTCGACCGACAGGAACAACCGGAGATCCACCGCCCGCAGCAGAAAGAAGATGCCGGCGAGGAACGCCGCGTATTTGGCGAGCAACGCCAGCTCGGGATGCCGCAGGACGAAGGCCGCTCCGAGTTCCAGGTCCGTCACCGAGCCCGGCGTGACCGGCGCCTGCCGCTGCACCAGCTGCCTCACCGCACCTTCACCATTGGCCAGCGCCAGCCGCAACTGGTCGGCACCGGGCTGCCCGAAGGCGATGAGGTAGTTGGCGACCCCGTCGGCCGACTTGGTGAGCAGCGCGGCCGTGTAAATGATTGGCAGGTGTTCGGGTGCGATGCGCGCCAGATGGGCAAACTGTCCGACGGTACCGAGGCCGCCGGTGGTGCGGAGCAATTCCGAGAGCTGCACCCAATTGAGGCGTTTGCCGAGCGTCAGAATATCGAGGTAAAAATCCTCCAAGTCACCCATGTGCCCGCTGGCCACCGCCGACTCGGCCATCGCGCGCACGTCGCGCTGCACGCCGGCGGACAGATGCTCCGTCTGCCAAAGATAAGCCGTGAGCAGGATGACGGCATCGAGCGGCTGTCCGCCGGGAAGGGTGGCCGGGACAAATCGTTGCGTGGAGCCAACCCCCGCGGTTTTGAGCAGCGTTTGCACCCCCGGCAGCCGGGAAACGGAAAGGTAACGACGCAGATTTTCACGCGCCTCCGTCGTCACCATGAAATTGAGTACCGGTTGCGAATCCGCGGAAGCGGCGGCGTTGCGTGAGGCCAGCAACGGTTCCAACGCGACATCCCAGCCACCCCACGGCATCATTTCCCGATGCTGCCGGGCGTAAGCTTCGTAATCCGCGCCCAACCCGCCGGCACCGGGGTCGTTGATCTGGCGGGCCGTCTCCAGCACGAGGGCCGCGGGACCAGGCTTGTCGAGCTGCAACAATTCGCCCCCGAAGCGCGCCACCGAAGACGTGTCGCGCCCAGCCTCGCGCAAGAGCGCAGGATTGAGCGATTTCACGTTCGCCGGCAGCAACCACGCCAGCGCGAGCAGCCCGATTCCCAAGACCAACCACAGTTGCCAGAGCGCCGAGCGTTGGCCGGAGGCTGATTCGGGCAAGGACATGAGGAGATGATAGCGGTTGGCCGGGCAGGCTGAAACAATTTTATTTGCCGCGCATCGGCACGGACAAATACCCTAGCCTGAACCCATTGACCCATGGTCCTCCCGATTGTTCACTTCAACAGCCCCATTCTACGCAAAAAAGGCGTGAAGGTTTCCGCCTTCGATGCGGCGCTGGCCAAGCTTGCGGCGGACATGATTGATACCATGCACAAGGCCGAGGGCATTGGTCTCGCGGCCCAGCAAATCGGCCAGGCGGTCCAGCTTTGCGTGCTCGACTTGCGGGAGACCCAAAGCGAATTCGACTGGGAATATGATGGCATCCGACCTCCGCTGGATCTCTTCATGCCGCTCGTCGTGGCCAATCCCGAAGTGACCATCGTACCCGAACCAACGACTTCCTACGAAGAAGGCTGTCTTTCCTTTCCCGGCATTCGCGGCGACGTCGTGCGACCCGATGAGATCACCGTCAAGTTTCAGGACGTCACGGGCGTCTCGCATACCCTGCACTGCAACGGCCTGCTCGCCCGCTGCGTATTGCACGAATACGATCATCTCCAAGGCATCTTGTTCATCGAACGCATGGCGAAGGATGTGCTGGCGGCGATCGATCCCGAGTTGAAAGCCCTCAAGAAACAAACCCGTGAGGCGGCAAAGAAGTGATAAAGCGAGAGGGAGTGTGACCGTGAAGCAACATCCCCTATTCCGTCTTCTTCCGCCGTCTTCTCACTCTCACTTTCACTTCCGCTCCCCTTCATGACGCCCCGCTCCATCGCCACCCGCACCGGCGACGACGGCACTACCAGTCTGCTTTACGGTCAACGGGTCGCAAAGGATCACCCGCAGATTGAGGCGGTCGGTGCCCTCGACGAGTTCAACGCGGCGATCGGACTCGCCAAGGCGTCGCGGCCCGCCGGCCAGGACATCAGCGGACTCGAACATATTCAGCGCGACCTGGTGGCTCTCATGGGCGAGGTCTCCTGCGCCGAAACCGACGTCCCGCGGCATGCCGCCTCGAAGTTCGCGCGCATCGGCGAAAGCGAACTCGCTCGCCTCGACGCTGCGGTGACCGCCTTGGAGGCGCGCGGCTTCAAATTCGACGGCTGGGCCACGCCGGGAGCGAACCCATATGCTGCGGCGCTCGATGTCGCACGCGCCACCGGACGCCGCGCCGAGCGCCGGCTCGTCGGGCTCGCCGCCCACGGCCGCACCCTGCGTCCGCTCCTGCTGCAGTACGTCAACCGCGCATCGGATCTGCTCTGGCTCATGGCTCGCGAGGCGGAGAACACTTGATGACGGAATGACAATTAATGCCCGTTTTTTCCTTTTGTCGCCAGGACCAGCCCGCGATTAAATCATTTCCGTGCCCAAAGCCGCCATCATCCTGATCGTCCTCGCCCTCGGCTACCGGTTGTTGCCGACGCTGGACATGGCGTGGGCGAACTTCCCGCCTTTTGCGGCGATCGCGTTTTGCGGCGCGGTGTATTTTCGCGACAAGCGGATGTGGCTCTTGCCCTTCGCCGGGCTGTGCCTGACCGACCTCTACATCAACTGGTTCTACGCGCGTGAATACGGCTACCATCTCGAATGGACGGGCTACGTCGGCCGCGTGGCCAGTTTCGCCGCCGGTCTCGGTTTCGGCTGGTGGGTGTCCTCGCGCAAGTCCTGGCTTTGGCTTCTCAACGGTTCGCTGCTCGGCGCCTTGGTATTTTATTTCATCACCAACTCCCTCTCGTGGTGGAGCGATGCCTTCTACGCCAAGACCCTCGCGGGCTGGTGGCAGGCGATGACCGTCGGCCACCCGGAGTATCCCCCGACCATCTACTTCTTCCGCAACACCCTCTTCGGCGACCTGATGTTCACCGGGCTGTTTGCCGGAGTCATGGAATGGCTGGCCAAACGCGCCGGCGAACCCAGCCTGCTTGAAGACGAGGACGAAGAGCCCGATGGCGAGGAGAAGCCTGTCGAAGCCGAGGTGAAGGAGTGAACGTGCAAGGTCGCAGTGGCATCCGCTGGTGCGCTTCGTGCGCGATAGTTCGACCACAAACTCCGTCGCGCTATTTGCGTGGGAGCTATCTTGGGGTAATTCCTGTAGCGAAAATATGCTCTGGCCACACCGGACGGGCACGTCTTCCCTGAACTTTTGGCTTCCCTTCTTTACCCATGACCACCCCCTCTTCGGAACCTTCTGTGGTGTTCACCCGCCGCACGGCGATCAAGCACGGCCTGTCCGGCATCCTGGCCTTCGGTGTCGCGCCGCTCGTACTGCCCTCCCGGCTCCTGGGCGCTTCCGCCCCGAGCAACCGGCTCAACGTCGGCATTGTCGGCAACGGCCTGATCGCCCACAGCCACGTCGGCGGCCTGCTCGGGCGCGATGACTGCCGGATCGTTGCCTTGTGCGACGTGTGGCGCACCAAGGCGGAAAGGATGCAAAAGCGGATCGAGCAGGGTTACGCCGACGCGGCCGGCACGACCAGTTTCAAAGGCCTAGACCTCTACGGCACCCACGAGGAGCTCGTCGCCCGGCCGGACATCGATGTCGTGTTCGTTACGACCCCGGACCACTGGCATGCGGCGGTCTCGATCGCCGCGATGCAGGCTGGCAAGGACGTCTATTGCGAAAAGCCCATGACGCTGACCGTGCGCGAAGGCCGCACCATGGTGGAGGTCGCGCGCCGGACCGGTCGGGTCCTGCAGACCGGCACCCAGCAACGCTCGGAGTCGGCCTTCCGCCGCGCCGCCACGATCGTCCGCAATGGCTGGATCGGCGACATCAAGCTCATCCGCACCAAGCTCGGCAATTTTCCCCCTGCGCCGCAGAATCTGCCTGAGGAACCGATTCCCGCCGACCTCAACTACGACCGCTGGCTCGGGCCGACGCCCTGGCGCCCGTTCAACCAGCAACGCATCAAGGGCGACTACGGCGGAGGCTGGCGCGTTTTCCTCGAATACGGCTCGCGCAAGAACGGCGACTGGGGCGCGCACCATTTCGATATCATCCAGTGGGCGCTCGGCATGGATAATTCCGGGCCGGTCGAATTCATTCCCGCCGGCTTCGAAGGTTCGCCCTACCAGACGCACCGTTACGCCAACGGTGTCACCGTGCAGCGCGTGGACGGCAGCCAGCCCGCCATGATCGAGTTCATCGGTTCACAGGGTACGGTTGGCGTGGGACGCGACAACTACCTCGTGTGCGATCCGGTCGCGCTCGCCACGCGCCCCCTGCGCGCGATGGAAACGCACCTCATCGAAAGCAACGATCACCACACTAATTTTTTCCAATCCGTGCGTACTCGTCAGCGGCCCATTGCGGACGTGGAGATCGGCCATCGTTCTGCCACCGTGGGCCATCTCTGCGGCATCGCGCGCCAGTTGCGCCGGCCGCTACGCTGGGATCCGGCCCGCGAAGAAATCGTGGGCGATCCCGTTGCCTCACGTCTGCTCGACCGCCCCCGCCGTGCCCCGTACGTCCTGATCTGATCCCCCTTTCAGCCATGTCTTCCTTTCCTCCTTCCGTCCGAGCCGGCCAGCACGCGCTTCTCCTTGCCGCCCTGCTCCTCGCCCCTGGCTGCATCCTCTTCCGGTCGCCGCCTCCGGCTGCAGCGCCGGCGTCAGCACCAGCCCCGACCCCGCCATCCCCGG
>DATCRM010000326.1:0-17283 GCA_036568985.1 Lacunisphaera sp.
GATTTAGGGAGTCGAGCTTTACTTGTGGGCGGTGCTGAAGTCCGGATAGGCCTCGTTACCGTGCTCGCCGATATCCAGACCCTCGGTCTCTTCCTCAGCGCTCACCCGGATGCCCATGACGGCCTTGAGGATATACCAGAAGATCAACGAGAGGGGGAAGACGACGGCGCCGACCAGGACGATGCCCTTGAGCTGCTGGATGGTCTGGGCCATCGGCGTCAGGCCCGTGTCGAGCGCAGCGACGCTCTTGGCGATCTCGGTGTTGTAGAAGAGTCCCAAGGCCAGGGTGCCGAAGACGCCGTTGCAAAGGTGCACCGCGAGCGCGCCGACCGGGTCATCGAGCTTCATCTTGTCGAAGAAGATCACGGCGAACACCACGAGTATACCGGCGATAATGCCGATGATGGCGCTGGAGCCGATCGTCACAAAGGCGCAAGGAGCCGTGATGGCGACCAGGCCGGCGAGACAGCCGTTGAGAACCATGGAAGCATCGGGCTTCTTCAGGAGGACCCAGGCGGTGACCAGCGCGCTGAGGGAAGCGGTGGCGGCCGCGGTGTTGGTGGCGACGAGGATGTGGGAAATCGCCGCACCGTCCATGGCGGCCATGGTCGAGCCGGGGTTGAAACCGAACCAGCCCAGCCAGAGGATGAGCACGCCGAGGGCGGCCGAGGTCATGTTGTGACCCGGGATCGGATGAACCTTGCCGTCCTTGAACTTGCCGATGCGGGGTCCGAGCACGATGACACCGGCCAGGGCCGCCCAACCACCCACGGAGTGAACCACCGTCGAGCCGGCGAAGTCGCGGAAATTACCAAAGAAGGACGTGATGCCGGTTTCCGTAGGCGTCATGCCGAGGATGCCGCCACCCCAGATCCAGTGACCCGAGACAGGATAAACAAAGGCGACCAGCAGGAAGCTGAAGATGAGGAATGCACCGAACTTGATGCGCTCGGCGACCGCGCCCGAGACGATCGTCGCCGCGGTGCCCGCGAACACGAGTTGGAAGAAGAACTTCGCCCAGAGCGGGGTCGGCGTCCAATTGATCGCGCTGTAAACGCCCTCGTACTTGGCGGTGGAGAAGGGATTCATGGCGGCATAGGCCTCGCCCAGCGCGGGCGAGTTGTCGGCGCCGCTGACGAACCAGAGTCCGTTCGTGCCGATCCAAGGCGTGCCGTCGCCGAACATCAGGCCCCAACCCAGCACCCAGAAGGAGATCGTCGAGGCGGCGAAGACGATGAAGTTCTTGGTGAGGATGTTCACGCAGTTCTTCGCCCGGCACAGGCCGGATTCCACCAACGCGAAGCCGGCATTCATCCAGAAGACGAGCATCGCCGTCACGAGCACCCAAACCGTATCGATGCCGATGCGCATGCTGCTAAGCGCAGCCGGGTCGATGGCCGGGGCCGCGGGCGCGGCGGCATCCGCAGCAAAAGCGGGCGCGGCAACGGCAAGCATTGCGAGCAGACCCGCGAGTTTGAACAGTCCGCCGAGGGACATGATCCTGAGCTTCATAGTGAACGAATTTGGGTTGGGTGTTTGTGTGAATTGCGATCTGTCACGGAGCGCACCGCCAAAAAGCAGAGCAGATGCCAAGCGTCGTTTCATCGCCGACCTCGAAATATAAACGAAAGATAAACGCAGGCGTTCCTTGCCCACCGTCTCCGCTCTTTGCGGCACGGCCCTTGCATCACGGCGGCGACCATGACCCACCCGCCTGCCTCCGCCTTTGATGTTCCCGTGTGGTTGCTGCTGCCCTTCGGCGCGCTGCTGCTGCTTATCGCCGTGATGCCGCTCACGCCCGCCCGCATCAAAGCATGGTGGGAGCATGCCTACGCCAAGGTGGCGGTCGGGCTCGCCCTGGCCGTCGCCACCTACTATCTCGTACAGGTCCCGGACGGAGCCGTCAAATTGGGGCACACCGTCACGGAATACGTATCGTTCATCACGCTGATCGGCTCCCTCTTCGTCATCGCCGGGGGCATTCACCTCAAGGTCAAGGGAGAGGCCACGCCGATCGCGAACGTCGTCTTCCTGTTCCTCGGTGCGGTTCTCGCGAACCTGATTGGAACGACCGGCGCATCGATGGTCCTGATCCGGCCTTTCATCCGCATGAACAAGGTGCGTGTCGGCGCACACCACGTGGTCTTCTTCATTTTCCTTGTCTCCAATGTCGGCGGCTCGCTCACGCCGATCGGCGATCCCCCGCTGTTCCTCGGGTACCTCCGCGGCGTGCCGTTTTTCTGGCTGCCCGAGCATGTGATGCTGCCTTGGTTGTTCACGGTCGGGGCTGTCCTCGCTGCGTTCTATCTCTTCGACCGGCGATCGTTCCGCCGGGCACCCGCGAAAATCCAGCATCTGATCGAGGAGACGCCCGAGACCTGGCGCTTCGACGGCGCCGTCAACGTGCTGTTTCTCGCCGTCGTCATCGGCGCGGTGTTCCTGCCCGACCGCTGGTTCGTCCGCGAACTGGTCATGCTGGGCGCCGCCGTAGCGTCCTACCGGCTCACGCCGCGGCAGGTGCATGAAGAGAACCATTTCTCCTTCGGACCGATCAAGGAAGTGGCGTGGCTCTTCCTCGGCATCTTTGCGACCATGCTCCCGGCGCTCGACTACCTGGCTGCCCACGGCCAAAGCCTGGCCTTTACCCTTCCCTCCCACTACTATTTCGCCACAGGGGCCCTCTCCTCCGTCCTCGACAACGCCCCGACCTACGTGAACTTCCTGCAATTGGCGCAAGTCCGGGTCGGCGGAGCGGCGGATGTGCGCACGCTCATGACCGACGCTCCCTTGACGCTCGCGGCGGTCAGCCTCGGAGCGGTTTTCTTTGGCGCGATGACCTACATCGGCAACGGGCCGAACTTCATGGTGAAATCGATCGCCCATGACGCGGGCGTCCACACCCCGAGTTTCTTCGGGTATATCCTCCGCTACAGCCTGCCCGTGTTGCTGCCCATTCTCGCCCTGACGGCGTGGCTGTTTCTCTGACGGCAGTAATCGCCCCCGCTTAGATCGCCGTGTCGCCGTGCTCGTCCGTCCGGATCCGAATGACGTCTTCGACGGGCGAAACGAACACCTTGCCGTCGCCGATCTTGCCGGTTTTGGCGCCGTTCACGATGGCGGCAACGACCTTGGCCTTGATGTCGTCGGACACGACGACCTCGATCTTGATCTTCGGGAGAAAGTCCACGGTGTACTCGCTGCCCCGATAAACTTCAGTGTGCCCTTTCTGACGACCGAAGCCCTTGACCTCAGTTACGGTCATGCCTTCGACTCCAACCTGCGTGAGGGCTTCTTTAACGGCTTCCAGTTTGAAGGGCTTGATGATCGCGGTGATGAGTTTCATAGGGGGTAAAGAGATTGCGGAAAGTGTCTGGAAATCAGTCCTCAGCGCAAGCTTACATGTTTCGCATTCTATAGGTTAGTCAGCGCGTCGATTGCTGCCGCCCCTGACGGCAGGGCCGGCCGGCCCGTCAGCCATGGCTTTGGCGACGGCTGAAGACCGACCCTACGAGCCCTTCCTCCTTATTGCTGCGGGATGACCGTCTGAATGTGCAGCTCCTTGAGCTGTTTCGCCGTGACCGGCGTCGGGCTCTGAGCCATGAGGTCCTGCGCCTTCTGGGTCTTCGGGAAAGCAATCACATCGCGAATGCTGGTCGTGCCGCAGAGCAGCGCGCACATGCGATCGAGACCGAACGCGATGCCGCCGTGCGGGGGCGCGCCGTAGGTGAAGGCCTTGAGCATGTAGCCGAAGCGGCTTTCGACCACGTCAGCCGGAATCTTGAGCACGTCCTCGAACACCTTCTTCTGCAGCGCGGGCTGGTGGATGCGGATCGAGCCGCCGCCGAGTTCCATGCCATTCAGGACCACGTCGTAATGCTGGCCGCGGACCGCCTTCGGGTCGCTGTCGAGCAGGCCGGTGTCCTCCGGCACGGGCGCCGTGAACGGATGGTGCGTGGCGGCGTAGCTGCCCTTCTCCTCGTCGTAGGACATGAGCGGGAAATCGACGACCCAGAGGAAATTCCACTGGTCGGCGCGCAATGTCATCTTCCCGCGCTTCACGAGCAGTTGCGCGGCTTCGAGGCGAATGCGGCCGAGGATGGCGCAGGCGCGCTCCCACGGAGCGGCGGCGAAAAACACGATGTCGCCGTTCTCGATGTTCAAGCGCTTCGTCAGCTCGGCCTTCTCGGCGTCGTTGAAGAATTTCACGATGGGCGACTTCCATTCGCCATTTTCGACCTTGATGAAAGCGAGTCCCTTCGCCCCGAGAGTTTTCGCGATTTCCTCGAGCGCGCCGATCTCTCCCTGGGTGATATCGGCGAGACCCTTCGCGTTGAATGCCTTCACGGAACCGTGCGCAGCGACGGTCGACGCGAACACCTTGAAGCCGGAGCTCTTGAACGTCTCGCTGAAGTCCACCAGCTCCATGGCAAAGCGGGTGTCGGGCTTGTCCACGCCGTAGCGATTCATCGCGTCCTTGTAGGCCAGCCGCGGGAACGGTGTGGGCAGGTCGTGGTTGAGCACGTCCTTCCAGACCTTCTTCAACATGCCTTCGAACAGGGAGTAGATGCCCTCGCGATCGATGAACGACACCTCGACGTCGATCTGCGTGAACTCCATCTGGCGATCGGCGCGCAGGTCCTCGTCACGGAAGCAGCGGGCGATCTGGAAATACTTTTCCACGCCCGCGACCATGAGGATCTGTTTGAACTGCTGGGGCGATTGGGAGAGCGCGTAGAACTGGCCGGCGTGGATGCGTGAAGGCACGAGGTATTCGCGCGCGCCCTCGGGCGTGCTCTTGAACAGCGCGGGCGTCTCGACCTCGTAGAAGCCCTGGGTGTCGAAGTAATCGCGGACGGATTTCGCGGCGCGGTGGCGCACGGCGAGATTTTTGCGCATCTTCGGCCGGCGCAGGTCGAGATAGCGGTAGGTCAGGCGGAGGTCCTCGTTGACCTTGTCGCCACCCGCGTCGGTCAGCGGGAACGGAGGCGTGTCGGAAATGTTGTGAACGGTAAGCTGCGTGGCATCGATCTCGATCTCGCCGGTCGGGATGCCCTTGTTCATCATCGCCTCGGGGCGGGACTCCACCTTGCCCGTAATACCGATGACGGACTCGGCCTTGAGCTGGGCCGCCTCGGCGCGCAGGGCCGAGTCAAACTTCACCTGGGTGACGCCTTCGCGATCGCGAAGATCGACAAAGATAATGCCGCCGTGATCGCGGACGGAATCAACCCAACCGACGAGCGACACGGTCGCGCCGAGGTTGGACTTGGTGAGTTGGGCGCAGTGATGGGTACGAAGCATAGGGCGTAACGCCCAACCAAACGACCCGCCCCACCCCGGGGCAATCAGAATTTAGGCGTGTATGACACGCGGGTGCGGCCGTGGACAAGCGAGGCCCCAACAGCAGATCTCGACTCTCTGTAGGGGCGCGCCTCGTGCGCGCCCTTTCACTCCCCAGTTACCAGCCCCACAAACCAGTCTTCGGACCACTCAATCCACCCCTCGGCCGGTTCGCCCGTCGCTCCAAGCAGTTCCATGAATATAAATCTCTTGGGCTCCGGCACCCAGCATCCCGGCCACGTTTCGTTCCGTGCCAGCAAACCTGCCCGATAGGGGTTAAGGAAAATGTAGAGCCCGTAGTCCTCCAATGATTCCTCGTTGCGCACCCTGTGTTCCCAAAAATCTCGCTGCCATGCCCCAGCATATCCCGAGCCCTTCCGACCCTCCGTCTTCCAGCGCGACACACACCGCCCGACATCAAGCCGCTGGCCCAGTTCAAAGAGCACATGAACGTGGTCGGGCATCACGACCGCCGCCAACACTGTTCCGTCGCGCTCGGCGTGCCAGGCACGCAAGACATTGAGCATGGCGGCAGTCGCCACCGGCTTGCCTAGCCATGGAGTGCGACAGGCCGTAACGAAAGTAACGAAATAGACGGCGCCGGCAGACGATACTCTGCCAAGGTGCAGACGTTCGGTCGAACGCCGGGGCGATGCGGACATGGCACGAACGTTCGATAAAGTCAGGGCGCGGTCAAGCCGCACCCCTACAGGATTTCACCACGTCCACCCCATTGAGCCGTAGGGGAGCGCCCCGTGCGCGCGCTTCCTCACCCCACCACCAAACTCTCGCCGGTCATCTCCGCCGGTTTGGGCAGGCCCATCAGGTGCAGGACCGTCGGCGCGATGTCGGCCAGGCGGCCGCCGCTGCGCATCTTCGTCTTGCCGGCCACGAGTCCCTCGCCCACGACAAAGACCTCCACGAGATTCAACGTGTGCGCCGTGTGCGGGCCATTGGTCAGAGGATCCCACATCTGTTCGGCGTTGCCGTGATCGGCGCAGACGACCGCCTTGCCCCCCACCTGTTTGATCGCCGCGAGCAGTTCACCCACACCCGCATCGGTCGCCTCAACCGCCTTGATGGTCGCGGGAAGCGAGCCGGTATGGCCCACCATGTCCGGGTTGGCATAGTTCACCGCCACGAAACCATATTTGCCCGACAGGATGGCCGCCTTCGAAACCGCGGTCACTTCGGCGGCCGACATCTCCGGCTGCATATCATAGGTCGGCACCTTCGGGCTCGCCGGACAGGCCCGATCTTCGCCCGGGAACGGATCGTTGCGATAATTGTTGAAGAAGAAAGTCACGTGCGGGTTCTTCTCCGTCTCCGCGCAGCGGAACTGCGCGAGCCCCGCGTTGCTCACCACCTCGCCGAGAATATTCTTCAGCTTCGGCGGCTTGCCCGAGATCACCTGGACCGGCAGGCCCTTCTCGTACTCCGTCATCGTGGCGTAATAGAGGTCGAGCTTCTCCCCGCGGTCGAACTCCTTGAAACCATCGATCACGAAGGCCTTCGTGATCTCGCGCGGGCGGTCGCCGCGATAGTTGTAGAAGAGGACGGCATCCCCGTTCGCAAAGGTTGCCAGCGGCTTGCCGTCGGCCCCGACAATCCAGGTGGGAGGCACAAATTCATCGCCGTTCTGCGTGGGGCTCAGGGGATGGTCATAGTAACCCTGCACCGCCTCGGTCGCGCTCTTCGCCGTGGCCGCAGCCTTCCGGCCCGTCAGCATGTCGTAGGCCTTCTGTACGCGCTCCCAGCGGTTGTCGCGATCCATGGCCCAGAAGCGTCCGCACACGGTGGCGATCGTGCCCAAGCCGATCTCGCGGCACTTCGCCTCGATCTGCTTGATGTAACCCAGCCCGCTCTGCGGCGGCGTGTCGCGCCCGTCGGTGAAGCCGTGGATGAACACCCGGGAGGACGCGAGGCCGTCGTCTTTCGCCTGCTGCAGGATGCCATAAAGGTGATCCAGCATGCCGTGCACGCCGCCGTCCGACACGATGCCCATGACGTGCAGCTTCGCCGCCGGGTTGGCCTGCAGGCGCGCCCGAATCGCCTGCCACACCGGGTTGCGCGCGAGCTGCTTCTCGGAAAAGAGCTTGTTCAACCGCACCAATTCCTGGTCAACGATCCGGCCCGCGCCGATGTTTTCATGACCGACCTCCGAGTTGCCCATCTGGCCGTCAGGCAGGCCGACATCAAGGCCGCTGGCCGAAACCAACGCGTGCGGGTACTTCGCATGGAGGGCGTCGTCGCAGGCCTTCTTGGCGAGGGCAACGGCATTGGTGATGTCCTGGGAAGGATCGGGATTCTTGCCCCAGCCATCACGGATGACCAGGAGGACGGGAGGACGGGCTGAATTCATGGGAAATTGTGACGATTACTGCGGGTGAGTGAACCCATCGGAGAACCACTAATCCAGAGAAAACCACAGTCCCGCAAAAGACGGCACATTTTCTGCAGAAAAGGATCTGCCATGACGCTCCTCATCCGCGACCAGCTCACCTGCCCGCCCACGTGGTTCGCCTCCTACCGGGACCTGACCCTGTACTGCGCCGTGTTTCTGAAGCTCGACATCGTGTTGGAATCGGAAACCCCCGACACCTACTACCGCTGGATCAAGCCGCGCGGAGGCATGGATTTCGTCGAGGACATCATCGCCCCCGGCACGGAAAGGGGCGTGCACCTGGATTTCGCGCGACGCTACCCCGGCACCATCGTCACCGACCGGATCGCCCCCGAAAACGTCCACCGCCTGATCGCGGCCATCCGCTCGGCGGCGTGAGCTCAAAGCACAGCTGGGCCGATCTGTAGCGGCATACCTATGACCGCCGGGCGTCACCCAATCGCTGTCAACCGCGGTCGGTCATAGACATAGACCGCCGCTACAGGTTAAGTGCCCGGAAGCACCTCTCGCAGCATGCGAGCGAACTCCTGCACCTCGTAGGGTTTCGCCACCATGGCGGCGAAGCCGTGCGCTCGGAAATTGGCCAGCACCGGATCGCTCGAGTAACCGCTCGACACCACGGCCTTCACCGTCGGATCGATTTCCCGCAACTGGCCGAGCGCCGCCAGACCACCCATCCCGCCGGGCACGGTGAGATCCATGATGACAAGGTCGTAGCGTCGTCCCGCCGAAAGCGCCGCTCGATATTTGTCGACCGCCTCCGCCCCATCGGCGGCACAATCCACCGCGAGACCGAAGCGCTGGAGCAGCGACATGGCCATCTCGCGGATGCTTTGTTCATCGTCCATAAAGAGCACGTGACCCTTCATCCGATCGACCTTCCCTTCCTCCCAAGGCTTGCGGCTGTCCGATCGGGCCGTGCGGTCGCGCAGGGCGGGCAACCAGATGCGGAAAGTAGTGCCCTTACCGGGCTGCGAGTCTACCTCGATGTGTCCGCGGTGCTTCTTGACGATCGAATAAACCGCCGCGAGTCCAAGCCCCGTGCCACTCTGCTTGGTGGTGAAATAAGGATCGAAAATTCGCGCGAGATTTTCCGGTTTGATGCCTTCGCCGGTGTCGCTGATGGCAATCTGGATGTAATCGCCCGGCGTCAGCCCGGGCTGGCTCATGCCGTCTTGCGGATCGTTCCGCACCACGATCTCCAGGCTGCCGCCGTGTGGCATGGCTTGGACGGCATTGATCACCAGATTCTGCACCACGCGCCCGATCTGGCCCTTGTCGGCGTCGGCCGGCCAGAGATCGGGCGCCATGTCGTAGTGAGCCCGCACCTTTGACCCGTGCAGCGCAAACGAGGTCATTTCACGGATGATCGCGTCCAGTTGCACCGCAGCGCGCACGGGCTCGCCCCCTTTGGCAAAGGTCAGCAGCTGTTGCGTCAGATCGCGGGCCCGCAACGCCGCCTTTTCCGCCGACCGAAGACTCGCTCCGACCGGACTGTCGGGCGGAACGTCGAGCTGGGCCAGCGACAGGTTGCCCATCACCGCGGTCAGGATGTTGTTGAAATCGTGAGCAATGCCGCCGGCCAGAACACCGACGGATTCCAAGCGGGTGGCGCGGACCAGCTCCTGCTCCAGGCGGTCCTGCTCGGTCACGTCGCGGAACACCAATACCGTGCCAATGACCTCGCTGTTCGTCGCATGGACCGGCGCACAGCATCCTTCGATCAGGCGACGGCTGCCCCGCCGGGTCGTCAGCCGGGTTTGGGGTGGCAAATAAGCCATGTGATCCCTCTTCGCCACGGACCCGACCGGCACCTCGGCGACTTGCTCGTTGCGGCCGCTTTGCAGGCGGCAAACTTCCTGCACCGAGCGCCCGATGCACTCCTCGATATTCCACTCCGTGAGGGCCGCGGCGGCCGGATTCATGAAGCGGATGCACCCGTCCACATCGGTCGTGATCACGGATTCACTCATCGCGCGGAGAGTGACGGAAAGGCGTTCCTTCTCCGCCGCGAGCGCCTCCTCGGTGCCGCGCAATACCGTGATATCAAGGGCGACGCCCACGAGGGAAAAGCGACGGTCATCCAGCGCGGAGATCGTGACATTCTCACTGATCCAGGTCTTGGTGCCGTCGGCATGCACGATATGGAAGACCTGCTCATAGCCCGCGCGCCGCTCCAACAATGCGGTCCGGCAACGTTCATTCATGACCTGCCACTCGGGAATGTTGAACTTGCCCCATAAACCATCCTCCGGAAGCGGGCGCGGCACGCCGTAGAGTTTCTGACACAACACGGAGGGCTGGACGCGGAACTGCCATTTCCAGTCATTGTCCGTCAGCTCGACGGTCGCCTCCCAGAGCAGACAGTCCGCCCGGGTCAAAATGTCCTGCAGACGCTGTTCGCTGGCCTGCCGCGCCGCCTCGGATTTGCGCTGCGCCGTGACGTCCGTGATCACGCCGACGAGTTCCCAATGATCCGTCGTGAGCGGCTTGATCGTGACCTGCTCGTTCAGCCAGACTTCGCCGGTGGGCAATTGATAGTGAAAATTCTGCTCATAGCCCGCCAGCCCGCCGGTCAGCGCCTGACGCGCCCGCTGTTTCATCTCGAGATGTTCGGGCACCAGGCCGTTGTTCCAGGGGAAATGACACTCGCCGGAGGGCTCGCCGCCAAAGAGCCGCCGGTAGAGCTGGGAATTCGGCGTGAACACCTTCCAATGGAAATCGTCGGAACCGAGCCGCCGAACCTCGCCTTGCCAAATCATGCAATCCGCCCGGTCCAAAAGCGCGGCCAGTCGCAGTTCGCTGGCCTGCTGGGCAGCCTCGGCTTGGCGCTGGATGGTGATATCGGTCGCGAGTCCCACCAGCCAGAACTCGTTCGGACCCGTCGGCGTGATGGTCACGCTTTCATTGATCCACATCGTCCCGTCTGGCCGAACCAGACGGAACTGCTGCTCGTATCCCGGCCGGCCATTCTCCAACGCTTCGCGGGCGCGCCGGTCCATATCCGCGCGTTCCGGCACTTCGAAGCGATACCACAATCCCACCTCGGTCGGCGGCAAAGCTTCGCCGAAAATCCGTTTCGTGAGTCCGGTTCGGTAACAGGAGATGTCCCAGCGCACTTCCCCGCCGGTCAAGGTGACTTTGGCTTCCCACAACAGGCAGTCGGCCAGCGCGAGCAGTTTGCGCAGACGCTCCTGACTCTCCCGCGTGGCTTCCTCCGCCTGGTGCCGCGCCGTGATATCCGTGATAATTCCGACGAGATCCCACGCGTCGGACCCCGCCGGAACGATTGTCACCGTTTCATTCAGCCAGAGGTCGCCCGTCGGCGAGGGCACACGAAAAACCTGATCGTAGCCCGAAGCGCCCTCAGTGATGGCCTTCAAGGCCCGGAGGCGCATGGCCGATTCTTCCGGCATTCCTTTTTCGTCCCAGACGAAGCCGGTGAGGGTTTCGGGCCCCGCGGAGAAAATCCGCCGATGGACCTGCGATTGGGGAATGAACATGGTCCAATTCAGCCGTCCGCCCTCCTGCCGCTCCACCTTGGCCTGCCATAGCATCGAGTCGGCCCGTTCCAGCAGATGAGCCAGCTGCGTTTCGCTGCGCCGCCGGGCCTCTTCCGTTTCCCGTTGCACAGTGATGTCGGTGGCCACGCCCACCAGACTCCACGTGGTGTCGGAAAGGCGGCTGATCGAAACCCGTTCGCTCAGCCAAAAACGACGGCCCGTCCGGTTGATGGCCCGGAACTGCTGCACATACCCGGACTCTCCATCCAGGATGGCACGCGCGCTGCGTTCGTTCATCTCGGCCTGTTCCGGCACCGTCAGGGTTTCCCACAACCCACCCTTGGAAGAAAATGCGCGGTCCCCGAACAACGCCTCCGACAATTGCGAGCGGATGACGTCGAAGTGCGGCCATTGCAGCACGCCGTCCTGCAGTACCACCGTGGCGCGCCACAATAGACACTGGGCATGCGCAAGGATACGGTCGACCGCCAGTTCGCTCTGCCGGCGGGCTTCCTCGGCCTCCCGCCGCGCCGTGAGATCGGTCACGAGCCCGACCAGCCAGAAGCGGTTGCGGCTTACCGGCGTGATCGAAACGCTTTCATGCAGCCAGTAGACCTGCCCGTCCCGCACCGCGCGAAATTCCTGCTCGTAACCGGGCTGGCCGCCTTCCACCGCCGTGCGCGCGCGCCGGTTCATCGTTTCGCGATCGTCAATTTGAAACTGCTTCCACAAGTCGACTCCCGGTGTCTGAGCCTGTCCCCGAAACAACTTCCGGCAAAAAGCCGAGTTGTGCAGCGTCATGCGCCACAGCCAGTCATCCGGCTTCAGTTCGACATCTGCCTCCCACAACAAACAATCGGCATGCTCGATCAGCGCCGTCATCTGGCTGATCCGCCTCTCGATGGCGCGCACGGCGCGCCGTTGGTACACGGCGCTCACCAACCAAACCGCGAGCCCGACGAATAGTCCCGCGACAAACACCAGCGGCAGATCCAGCCCGTGTGTCTCCGGCCCGCTCGCTGTCGCGGCCAGCAAAGGATGTGGCGCCAACGTCAACCCAAAGGCTGGTGCGACCGGGACGACACGCGCGAGGGGGTTGTCACGGGCAAAAGATATTTTCATCAGGGCGCCGGCTTCAACCCCGCCGGCAGCGCTGGGTGACGTGGAATTTGGGGTATAAACGGCCAATTTCATGGGCAACCTAAGCAGACCAGGACGTGTTTTCAAAACCGATTCGTCATCCTGAGCCCAGCAAAGGATCCACTGGATCATCGTGCGCTTCACACGCCGGAGTGGATTCTTCGCTTCGCTCAGAATGACGGGCAACCCTCAGACCCGCGATGGACGCAGATGGTTCAACAAGGCCCGGACCGCCCCGTTGGGCGTGCGCCCGGAACGGGTGATCACGCCGATGGAGCGTGTCATACCCATCAGCTTGCGGTAACGCACCCCGGCGGCCCCCGGTTTCCGGGCCATGGCGGGCACAATGGACACTCCCCAGCCCGCCGCGACAAAAGCCTGCACGGTTTCAATCTGGGCACTCCGGAAACTCACGCGCGGGGCAAAACCCTTCAACCGGCAGAACTGCAGCGCCTGGCCGGCGAGGCAGTGCCCTTCCTTCATCAGGATGAAGGCCTCCTCCTCCAGGTCGTCCAGGTTCAGGCGCGGCTTCCTTGCCAGGGCATGCCCCGCCGGCAGCACGACCAGCAGGTCCTCGTCAAAGAATTCCTCCGCCTCCAGTCCCGCCCGCTCCACCGGCAGACTCACCAGGGCCACGTCGATTTCCCGCGCCAGCACCGCCGCCGCCAGTTGCGCGGTAGTGTCTTCGTGCACCACGACCTCGATCCCCGGAAACATCCGGGCGAAGGCCCGCAGCCGCACCGGCAGATAATAGGGCGCCACGGTCGGCAGCGCCCCGAGCACCACGCGTCCGCGCACCAAGCCGCGCACTTCGTGGACCTTGTCCCGGGCCAGCTCCAGTTCCTCCAAGACACGCTCGGCATGACCGCGGAACAACTCGCCCGCCGGCGTCAGCGCCACCTCGCGCTTGTTCCGCTCGAAGAGCCGTTCGCCGAGCTCGTCCTCCAGCTTCATGATCTGCTGGCTCAGCGAAGGCTGGGCCACATGGCATTGCTCCGCCGCCCGGCTGAAATTGCGGGTGCGGGCAACGGCGAGGAAATAGCGCAGCTGGTGGAGCTCCATAGTCAGGGCCTATTACTGTCAGGCCTAAGTAGTATTTCCCGGCTATGGCGCGAGCTGATATTCTCCGCGTGCGCCCGGGCTCTCCGCCTTCGACCGGTCCCTTCCACCTTCCTTCATGACCCAATCCTCCGCCTCCTCCCGCCTCACCACTTCCACTGGCGCCCCCGTCGTGGACAACCAGAACTCGCTCTCCGCCGGCCCGCGCGGGCCGCTGCTGCTGCAGGACTGGCACCTGCTGGAGAAGCTCGCCCAGTTCAACCGCGAGCGCATCCCCGAGCGCATCGTCCATGCTAAGGGCTCCGCCGCCTACGGCACCCTCACGATCACCCACGACATCTCCCGCTACTCGAAAGCGAAGATTTTTTCCAAGGTCGGCAACCAGGCCGAAACCTTCCTCCGCTTCTCCACGGTCGCCGGTGAGCGCGGCGCGGCCGACGCGGAACGCGATGTGCGCGGCTTTGCCCTGAAGGTCTATACCGAGGAAGGCAACTGGGACATCGTCGGCAACAACACGCCGGTGTTTTTCATCCGTGATCCGCTCAAGTTCCCCGACTTCATCCACACGCAAAAGCGCGACCCGCAGACCAACCTTCGGTCAAACACCGCCGCGTGGGATTTCTGGTCGCTGTCTCCCGAATCGCTGCATCAGGTTACGATCCTTTTCAGCGACCGCGGCCTGTCGAAAAACTACCGGCAGATCAACGGCTACGGTTCGCACACCTATTCATTCGTCAACGCCATCGGCGAGCGCTTTTGGGTGAAGTTCCACTTCAAATCCCTCCAAGGGCACGCGCATTACACCGACGCCGAAGCCGCCAACATCGTCGGCGGCGATCGCGAGTCCGCCCAGGCCGATCTCTTTCATCACATCGCCCGGGGCGAATTTCCGCGCTGGAAATTCCTCGTGCAGGTCATGCCCGAGCGGGATGCCGACACCTGCAAGATAAATCCCTTCGACCTGACCAAGGTCTGGCCGCATCGCGACTACCCGCTCATCGAGGTCGGCATCCTCGAACTGAACCGCAATCCGCGGAACTATTTTGCCGAGGTCGAGCAAGCGGCCTTCTCGCCGTCCAACGTCGTGCCCGGTATCGGCCACTCGCCCGACAAGATGCTTCAGGCGCGCATCTTCTCCTACCCCGACGCCCACCGCTATCGCATCGGCGCCAACTACCAAAGCCTGCCCGTCAACGCCCCGCGCTGCCCCGTCATGCACTATCAGCGCGACGGAGCCATGCGTTTCGACGGAAATTTCGGAGGCGCGCCCAACTACGAGCCCAACTCCCGCGGTGGCCCGCAGGAATGTCCGGCCTTCGCCGAGCCTCCGCTCAAGATTTCCGGCGACGCCGACCGCTACAACCATCGCGCCGGCAACGATGATTTCACCCAGGCCGGAAATCTGTTCCGGCTCTTCGACGCCGGACAAAAGGCCCGGCTCTGCGGCAATATTGCGCGTCACATGAACGGCGTGCCGCAGGAAATCCAGTTGCGTCAGGTATGCCATTTCTTCCGCGCCGATCCGGCCTACGGATTGGGGGTGGCCGAGGCGCTGAACCTCGATATCCGGGCTTTTCTCGCCAAGGCCGGCGTCACCCGCGACCATGCGAACGCCCGCTGAACCCCAAGCCGTGCCTGCGCCCTTGGGTGTGATGCCGGCTTCGCTCCATACCGCTACTCCCGCAGAAGGCCAGGCGCTGGCGTGGCGGCTCGCGAGCGGTCTCCTCAGCACCCTGCCTGCGGCCGGCAGCATGCCCGAATACCTCCGCACTTCGAGCAACCGCCCGGCCCCGGAAGTCGTCGCGGCAATCTACTTCCACGCCATCAGCCTCGCCAATTCCGGCTGGCCCGCCCGCGGCTGAGTATCCCTTCAGTCACAACCAGCGCCGATTCACCAACCAGACCAGGAGCTTGGCAAAGAAGAATCCCGACGATTTTCCACATGTCCGTTCGGAAACTTCCCTTTCGAAGTTCGCCACCAAGGCACGAAGACGCAAAGGACCCAACATTTCCGCTCTTTGTGTCTCTGTGCCTTGGTGGTTCACCGTTCGCGGCCTTTCGTAAACACGCGAGGGGTCACCAACCATCCAGGCCGCCGCCCGGTTGACTTTGGCCGGCGTTCCGCCACCTCTCCTCGTGCACCCACCATGTCCAAGTCCGCTGTCCTGCTGCTGAATCTCGGTTCACCCGATTCTCCGTCCGTACCGGACGTCAAACGCTACCTGCGCGAATTCCTCGGGGACGAGCGGGTCATCGACAAACCCGACAACGGCTTCCTCCGTTCTCTGCTCGTCAACGGCATCATCATTCCTTTCCGCGCCAAAAACTCCGCGCATGCCTACGCCAGCATCTGGACCGCGGAGGGCTCGCCGCTCGTGGTCACCAGCCGCAGCGCCCAGGCCAAGCTTCAGGCCCGCACCACCCTGACCGTGGAGCTGGCGATGAACTACGGCACGCCCTCCATTCCGGAGGCGCTGCAACGCCTCGCGCAGGAAGGCGTCGACCGCTTGCTCCTCTTTCCGCAGTATCCGCACTATGCCATGTCGAGCTGGGAGACCGTGGTGGCGAAGGTCCGGCGTGATGCCGCGAAGATTGCCCCCTCCATGGCGATCGAGTGCGTGCAACCTTACTACCGCGACGCCGACTACATCAGCGCCCTCGTGGCCAGTGCCCGTCCGTACCTCGCGCAACCGCACGACCATCTGCTGTTCAGCTACCATGGCATCCCGGTTCGCCATCTCACAAAGGCGGACAGCTCTCACGCGCACTGCCAGGTCGTCGCCGACTGCTGCACCACCTGCGCACCCGCCCATGCGACCTGCTACAAGGCACAGGTGACCCGCACCACCCACGAGTTTGCCCAGGCCGCCGGCCTCGATCCGGCCAAGTGGTCCATCTCCTTCCAGTCGCGTATCGCAGGCGAGCCGTGGATTTCCCCCTACACCGACCATGTGTTCGAGGAACTGCCCAAGCAGGGGAAAAAGCGCCTGCTCGTCATCACGCCGGCCTTTGTCACCGATTGCCTGGAAACGCTCGAAGAGATTCGGGTTGAAGGCGCCGAGGACTTCAAGGCCGCGGGCGGCACCGAATTCACGCACATCCCCTGCCTCAACGACCAGCCTGTCTGGATCGATTTTCTCGAAAAGCGCGTCTTCAACTGGCAGGAGACGGGCGCCCTTTCGGCCTGAAGCGGAGAAAGCATCTGTCCGGTTACCCGCGAATAAGAGCAAATAAAGCCCCTCGGAGCTTTGGGGGTATTGCAAAACTGGAGGCAGGACTATCAGTCCTGCGGGGCATGTGTCGCCCTTCTCTCGCAACGCGGGGCTGATAGCCCCGCCTCCATCCAAGGCGAAGCAAGTTTCACGGAATCAGGCCCACCGGGATTGAAGCAGGGAAATACGCGGAGCAGGGCCAAACAGCCCATAAGCGATCCGTGTGTCCCGGTTAAAACCGATTAAAATCCGTGGCTTTCAAACCGCGTGCCCCGGTCTTGGCTCGCGACTTGCACGACGTCTCCCCAAGTTACCGCTCAGCTTTGCACGTCACCCCAAAGTCAGTCGCTCCTACAGCCGCCACCGGCGGAGCCGTGCTCGTTCTCGCCCAGGACGGGCGGATCCAGCTCGCCAGCGCGGCCGCCTGCTCCATCTGGCAGGCGAAGGCCGCCGAGCTCAATGGTGACTTCTTCCCCAATCTTTTTTCGTTCGAAGTCGTCTCCCAGGAATCCGGCTGGGTGCAATCCCAGTGGGACGTGCTGCTGGCCGCCGGTCTCGAACGCGCCATCCGGCTCAAACTTCAACCCAAGGAAGCCGCCGAATTTGAAGTGCTCGTGCGCTTCGA
>DATCRM010000327.1:0-7277 GCA_036568985.1 Lacunisphaera sp.
GCTCGTGGCCGAACCCGCCGAATTGGTCGCGACGACGCTGTAGCCGCCGGCGTGCGAAGTCTGCACGGACGAGATCGTGTACGACGCGCTCGTGGCGCCGGAAATCGCGGTGCCGTTCCTGCGCCACTGGTACGAGAGCGGGGCCGTGCCGGTGGCCGCCACCGTGAATGTGGTGCTGGCGCCAACGCTCACGGTCCGGCTCGTGGGCTGGGTGGTGATGGCTGGTGGCGTAGAGACCGAGGCGACATACTCGTAGGCGCCGGCATCGTAGGCGCCGCCCTGCGGACGGACGATGCCGTCGATATCGGTGGTTATGCCGTCGCCCGCCGCGTTGTAACCAATGTCGATGGCGGGCGAACCGGCGGTCAGCTCGTAATTCCGGGTCGCCGGGGCGACGAAGCCGATCTCCTCCACGGTCGTGCGGTAAAGATTGCCCGAGCGCAACCCCACCAGACTTTCCAGGATCGATTCCGCCCGCGTGACCGGTGACACTATGATGAGATTGTTGATCAGGCGGTTGGCGGCTGAATGCGCGGGATTGGCGAACTCGATGCCGTAGGTTCCGGGCTGAATGATCGTGTTGTTCGCGAGGGTGACCTGGTAGCCCACGGTGTAGGCCTTCGGATACTCGGAATCGAGAATGTAGATGCCCCGCTCCTGCGGCGTGACGATGACGTTATTGTATATCTTCACGCTGTTATAGGGATCGGCAAAAATGCCGGTGCCAGAGTTCGTCGGGGAGCCGATGATCACGTTGCTGTAGATGTCCGCCCGGGTGCCGGGATTGCTGCGAATGCCTTCGTCCTGCCAGTCCTCACCGGCGGCGAGGACCCCATACCCGTTGATGATGTTGTGGTGAATCGAGGCGTTTTGCGTCGCACAGCCGAGCTGGATACCGTCCCAGCCCGTGTTGGTGATCGTGTTGTCTCGGATCTCGATCCCATGGATTTCCTGCCGGTCCGCGACGGCGAAATCCGAGGCACCAATATACATGCCCTCGCCGCCGGTGTCGTGAATGTTCAGCCCGTGAATCAGGACGTTATCCATGGAAACACCGCTGCTGCCGGTGACGCCATCGCACTTGATGAAGAGGCCCGCGAAGCCCGTGTTACTGATCTCCAGGTCCCTGACCTCGAAGTTCGTAGCACCGATCACCGACGCCCCACTGCTGTATTGGGTGATGGTGATGCCAGAGATGTCCGCGGGGGTTTGCGCAATCACAATGCCAGGCTGGTCCGATACCTCGGTGCCCTTCAGGACAAAATTGCTGCAGCCCGAAAAAGTGAAGCCCTTCTTGAAGGCTGTGTCGCCGGTGTTGATGACAAATTGTCCGTTGGACTTGTTCGTGATCGTAACGCGATTGGAGGCTGCACCCGGTGGATTGATGCGCAACAGCACAAGCTGCTCCCGCGCATGGCCCTCGATCTCGATCGTGTCGCCGGCGGCAAGGTTGTGTGTCCACGGGATGGGCGGGTCGGTCGGAACCGGGGGCCGGGTGGGTATGGTCGGCACGCCAAAATCGATCCGGCTGGAGTTGAAGTCGATGATGTCTTTGGTGAGGGTAAGAACCTTGGCTTGCGTGCCAAGCACGGCGGACGAAAACAAGGCGGCGGCCAGGAGGCCGCGCCCGGCGGTGAAACGAGCTTTCATGGGGTGTGGGGTTGACGTGGGAATCCGGAATGGATTCGCGCCGCAGGGTTGGCGGCGGTGACTTGACCATGCGCCCGAGCCGCCGCCCGCACGAGCAGCCGGCCGCTCAATGTTGAGCCCTCCTCGCCTCCAGTCGGTTCCCACGGAGCCTACGCCAGTGTGTCCGCCAGTGCCTGGGTCACCTCGTTGGCGATCGTTTCACCGCGCACGTAGCGCGCGACATCGGCCGCGACCGAGGCTCCGAGTCGCGCACATTCACGGCCGATACAGCCAGCAATGTGGGGCGTCAGCACGACATTGGGCAGGTCATACAGGGCGGAACCTGGCGCGGGTGGCTCGCTTTCCGCAACATCCAGCACCGCGGTCAGGTCGGGCCGGTCGCGGAGCACGGCGATCATCTCGTCCTCCGCGACCACAGAACCGCGGGCGGTGTTGAGAAACGTCGCGCCCCGGCGGAGGGAGAGAAAATGCCCGCGACGCACGAGGTGCTGCGTTTCGGGCAGCAGCGGCAGGTGGCAACTCACCACATCGGCGCTGGCGAAAACCTCGTCCATCCCGCAGAGCCGCACGCCGAGCGACTGCGCCATCGCAGGGTCGGCCATCGGATCGTAGGCGATCACGGTCACCTCGAGAGACCGCAGTCGCTCCGCCACGAGCCGGCCGATGCGACCAAGCGCGAGCAGGCCGACCGTGCTACCGTAGCCGCCAGGCACCAGGTCGAAATTCCGCGTAAAGGTACGCTCGCGCCGGACCCGGCCGGCCAGAGGCCATGCGTGCTTGAGCGCCAGGATGATCTGGGCGAAGGAAAACTCAGCCGCCGGGATCGCGTTGGCGGCGCTGGCGCTCACCACCCTTACCCCTTTTTTCCAGGATGCGTCGGTCACAAAGCCACGAACGCTGCCCGCGGCATAGAACACGACCTTCAGCCGGGGCAGCAGGCGCAGGAACGTCTCGTCCATCACGGGCATGCCCCAGGTGGTAAGCACGACCTCGATCTCACGGAGTTCGGATCCCCTTGCCGGCAGGGAGGCCACCGTCAGGGCCGGATACGCCACCTGAAGGTGCGCGGCCAACTGCACGTGTTCCGCCTTGCCGTAGGCCAGTTCGATCCGGACGGGTTCGCCGATGTAAATGGCCTTGGGTTTCATGAACGGGAGGGCGGAGTGGCGGATAAACGCCGGGCGCGGCGATCACGCCGCGCCCGGGAGACAGGATCGGTTCGGTCAGAACGTGCCTCTGACCCCGACGTTGAATTGCACGCCGTAGTCCTCGATGCGGACGTTGCGGGCGTATTCCGGCGCACTGGGGCCGTAGGCCTGGCGGATGATGGGCTCGTTCGTGATGTTCCGGGCGCTGAGAAACAGGCCCAGCTTCTTGCTGATCGTCACATCAACCGTGGCGTCGAGGGTGAGCCGCTCCTTGAAATAGTTGTAGGTGCCCGGCTCCACGCCATTCGTCGCGGTGGTGGCAATGGCGCCGAGCCGCTGGGTGCCGCGGAAGTTCCAGTTGAGCTTCACCGAATAACGCGGGCGGCTGAGGCTGACGCCCCAGTTGATGCTCTGACGGATGAACTGGCTGAAATCCGCCGTGGTCGAACCCTGCAGATGCAGGTAGGTCAGGTTGCCGAAGACCTGCACGCCGCGAGCCCATTCGGGCAGAAAGGTGAGCGCTTGGCGGTAGTTGAATTCGAGGCCGTCGATCTGAGCGTCGCCGCCGTTGCTCTTGGTCGTGTAGGTATAAGAGCGACCCGAAGCGATGTAAGGCGCCGAGTCGATGCCGTAGGTGTCGTAGAATTCCTGGTCCGCGGGCAATGCCGGGGTCGCGAGAAAGAAGTCGCTGATCGTTTTGCGGAACACGCCCGCCGAGAGGAGATTGTTGCCGCGGGCGCCGAAGTAATATTCCAGCGAGGCGTCGTAGTTCTCCGCGGTCCACGGCTTCAACCCCGAGTTGTTGACCGTGAAATTGGTCGCGGTGGTATTGGGGTCCGGTTGGGTGACGGACGGCAGGATCTCGTTCAGATTTGGCCGACCCATCGTACGGGCATAGGCGAGGCGGAAAATCAGGTTGTCCCGGATCAGGAACGAAGCGTTCGCGCTGGGGTAATAATCGTCGTAGGTGGCCTGCACACGGGATCCCCGCTCCTGGTACTGCAGCCGGGTGAGGACCAGTGGATCGGTCGACTTCTTCACGTTGGTAAGTTTCCCGTTGGCGTCGCGGACGTAGGTGGCGCTGATGTCATTCTTCACCCCGTAAGAGTCGTCCTCGGTCTGCTCGTAACGCACGCCACCCACCAGGATCAGCCGGTTTTTGAACAGGCGGGTGTCCAAACGCGCGTAACCCGCGCTGGTCGTCTCCTTGATCCGATTGGAATTGGTCGCCGTGTTCCGCGCCAGCGCGACTTGGTCGAAGGTGAAGTATTCCGGATGCTGTTTGTACAGGTCGTAGACTTTGTAGGGATCGATGAACTGAGCCTTCGGCAGACCGAAGGGCACGGTCGTGTAACCATCGAGCAGGTTGCCGTAACTGGCGACCGTCTTGTCCACGCCGTTACCCGGAAAGGTCCAATTGGAGATCGGCCGGGTGATATCGCGCAATTGTTCGCGTCCCTCGAAGCCCGTCTTGAGAGTGACCGGTACGTTGAGGTCAAACTGGCGTTTCGCACTCAAGCGCAGGCCCCGGATAACATCCTTGGAATCGAAGGGATTGGTCGAGGCGCCGGTGATCGTATAGTTGCGGAGATCGTTAATGTCCACCGGCACGCCATTCTTGGTGGCCGTGATGGCCCCGGGATTGCTGCCGGCGCTGTCAAAGCGCATGACCAGGCCGGAGAGCGAGAGGAAGGCGCCGTCGAAGTGGCCTTCATCGACGTCGCGATAATGATTCGTGGAATGCGAAAGATAAGCGCTGCCCTCGAAGCCCCATACGGGGCCGGTGTGGCGCCAGCCTAGGTTGACGTTGTACGTGGATCCCGTCTTGTGACGGAAGCTGGTGTTGATGTTGATTTCACCGGTACCCGTGCCGGTGGCGGTCGCTCCACCCTGCGAGAAAGTCGGGCCATAGGTCGGCAGCGGCGAAGCCACAAACCCGGTGTTGGCGATGGACCAAAACCCGTTGCGGTTGCCGAAAAACGCATCATAGGAGTTGTAATCCGCCCCAATCGACAGGACGTCGCGATCGGTGAACTTCCAGTCCACCGTGGTGCCGACGGAGCTGCGCTTGGTGATTTTGGGCCCCTCCAGCAACGTGTAGCTTCGAAGCATCGGGTTGGCCACCGTGCCATAGCCGACGCCCACCGCGGTATTGCTGCCCGCCGCCCCAATCGGGAGCCATTGCGTCGTTATCCAGTGCTGCGGATTAAACTGATCGGAATACAGGCCGGTGAGAGTGAACCCGAATGTGTTGCTGACCGGCACGACGAAACTGAAATCCCCGTTGGGTCTGGTCTTGCGTGATTCCCCGTTCGTCGGTCCGACGGATTTACCCAGACTGAATTCGTCACTGTTGAGGCTGAGGTAGGCGCGGTAATTGAATTCCGGGCGGACCCGCTCGAACGCCCGCTTCGGCACGAGATTGATCGAACCGCCCAAGGCGTCCGCCGGCATGTCGGGCGTGTTCGACTTGTTCACCTCCACTCGCGCCACATTGTTGATCGAGAGTTGCTCCAACTCGACCGTACGGGTGGCCTGGGACGAACCGGCACTGGACATCCGGTTTCCGTCCATCGTGATTGGGGTGTAATTCGACGGCAGGCCGCGCACCGTGATGCTTCGGGCATCCGCCGCGAAATATTCGATGGAAACACCGGGCAGGAATTTCACAAATTCGCCGACATTACCCTCGGTCACCGCCCCGAATTCATCGGACGCGACCACATTCTTGATATTGGGCGCAAACCGCTGCTCGTTGATGGCGATGGCGCTGCCGTTGAGTTCCCGTTCGGCGGTGACGGTGAACGTTTCAAGCTGAACGACCTTTTCCTCGAGCTGGCCGGGACTCAGGCTGAAATCCTGCCGGACCGTGCCGCCGGCGGTCACCTCAACCGAGGCATCCTGCCCCGTCAGGCCGGTGTAGAAAACATGCAGCCGGGCGGTGCCGGCGGGCACGCCGTCCAGCCGGAACTCACCGAAGGAATCGGTGAAGGCCTCACGCGTCGTGCCTTCGAGCGTAACACGGGCGTTGTTGAGGTAGCTGCCGTTCGATAGATTCAGCACCCGCCCCTGAATCGCGCCGGTCCCGGGAGTTTGGGCGGAGCAAACCGAGGTGAGCAGAACGAGACCGGCTATCAGCCAGGGAAGGCGCGCGCAGGCGGCGTGGAATAACTTGAGGTGATTCATTGGGGTGGATTTTGGGTGCGAACTAAGGGCCGGGCTCAGGGCGCCCGGCACGCGCGCAGTTCCACCGACCAGGCGGCTCTCGGCAAATCCGGTTCCACTCAATGTTGAGTGATTTCGCGTCAATCCACTTCAATTTCACGGAAGCTGGAATCCGAAAAACGCTCATCGAGCGCCCAGACCACAACCGACAAGCAAAGCCCACAGCGGAAACCCAGCCGGAGACCCAACGCAACGACCACCACCCTCGGAGCGCCGCTCCAATAGAGCCGCTCCACAGCGTCCGCCTCAGCCAAACAGAAAGAAGGCTACGCGCTCAGTCCGTAGTTTATTTCGAGTCTTTCTTCGCTTTGGCCGCGAGGGCGAGCATGGCGGTGCCGAAGAGGGCGAAGATCACGCCCCAGAGGAGATTGACGTTCTGGCCGAGGGAATGCCGGGCGTAGATGGCCGGATCCGCGGCGAGACCGTAACCGGCCAAAATGAGGCCGAGGACAAGGAAGAGCAGCCCCATGGGCAGGCGGACGTCGAGCTGTTGCATGGCGGGATGGGGGTTGATGGTTACCAGAAGAGCAGGTTCAAGCCGACCGTCAGCACGATGACAATGATACCGAGCGTGGCGGGCCGGGCATACCACGGCGTTTCGTGATGGTCGGTCACTTTCTCGGTCAGCGAATAGACCAGTCCGCGTAGCTCCGTGTCGGTGCGGTTGGGCGTGGTGGCAACGGAGATCACCAGAGTGCCGGCGAAGCAGCCCACAAAGGCGAAGATCGCCATCCAGAAGTTCTGCGCCATCGAGCTGACGAAGGTGTGTTGCACGGAAATCCAGCCGCCCTTGAGGATGGAGGCGGTCTCGCCAAGCGGCAGCGTGTTCGCCTGAAAGAGCACGGCCGAGAGCGTCCCGATCAGCAGGCCGAAGAACGCACCGTGTCCGGTCGCGCGGCGCCAGAACATGCCGAGCAAAAAGATGGCGAAGAGCGGGGCATTGACGAAGCCGAACACCAGCTGAAGCATGTCCATGATGTTATTGAATTTCGTCGCCGCGTAGGCGCAGACCGCGCTGATCAGCAAGCCCACCACCGTGGTGATCCGGCCGACCTTGATGAGGTGCGCATCCGTGGCGTCCGGTTTGAACCAGCGCTGATAAAGGTCGTAGGTCCAGACCGTGTTAAACGCGGTGACGTTGCCAGCCATGCCGGACATGAACGACGCCATGAGCGCGGTGAGGCCGATACCGAGCATGCCATTGGGAAAGTATTTCGAAAGCAGAGCAGGCACGACCATGTTGTAGTCGGGATT
>DATCRM010000328.1:0-2816 GCA_036568985.1 Lacunisphaera sp.
TGTTGAACCTGCTCCGCAGCAGCGCCACCCGCCTCTGCCGCGACGCCCGTCGCGGTACCCTCCCGCGCACGGGGTAGCGGGTATCTGTTTCACCCGCGAAACCGAACCGACACACCCCGTCCCGTTGGGCACCCCTCTTGATAGAGGGGACTTCGACTGCGTGGTTTTAAAATCCCCTCTATGAAGAGGGGTGGCGCGCAGCGCCGGGGTGTGCGGGAAGGCAACGAGGGTGCGCAATAATTCGGGTTAGGGCCGTTGCCGCGCCACCACCTACCGCGTCAGCTTCCGATATTTGATCCGGTGCGGCTGCTCGGCGTCCTTCCCCTTCCGCTTCTTGAAATCCTCGAGGTAGGACGAGTAGTTGCCGGCGAACCAATGAACGTAGCTGTCGCCTTCGAAGGCCATGATATGGGTTGCCGTGCGATCGAGGAACCAGCGGTCGTGCGAGATGATCACAGCGCAACCCGCGAAACTCTCGAGCGCCTCCTCCAACGCCCGGATGGAGTTTACGTCGAGGTCGTTGGTCGGCTCGTCGAGCAACAGCAGGTTGGCCTCGCTCTTCAGCACCCGCGCCAGCAGCACGCGGTTGCGTTCACCGCCCGAAAGCACCCCGACTTTCTTCTGCTGGTCGGCGCCGGTGAAGCCGAACTGCGCGCAGTAGGCCCGGCTGTTTACCGAACGTTTGCCCAGCTGCATGATTTCCTGTCCGCCGCTTACCACCTCCCAGATCGTCTTGTCCCCCTCGAGCGAATCGCGCGATTGCTCGACGTAGGCGGTCTTAACCGTCTCGCCGATCTTGAAACTGCCGGCGTCGGGCTTTTCGAGGCCCGTGATGAGCTTGAAGAGCGTCGTCTTGCCGGCGCCGTTGGGTCCGATGATGCCCACGATGCCACCAGGCGGCAGCGAGAACTCGAGGTTGTCGTAGAGCAGCTTGTCGCCGTAGGCCTTGGCCACCTTCTGCGCCTGCACGACCAGGTTGCCGAGGCGGGGGCCGGGGGGAATGATGATTTCGAACTTCTTCTCCTGCTCCACGACGTCCTGATTGAGCATCGCCTCGTAGGCATTGATGCGCGCCTGGCCCTTCGATTGCCGGGCTTTGGCGGACGAGCGGATCCACTCCAACTCGCGGGCCATGGCCTTCTGCCGCTTGCTCTCAGTGCGCTCGGCGACACTGGCCATCGCCTGTTTCTGCTCCAGCCAGGAGGAATAGTTGCCCTTGAACGGCAGGCCGTGTCCGTGGTCGAGCTCGAGGATCCAGCCGGCCACGTTGTCGAGGAAGTAGCGGTCGTGCGTCACAGCGATGACTGTGCCTTCATACCGCGAGAGGTGCTGCTCCAGCCAGTTGACCGAATCCGCGTCGAGGTGGTTGGTCGGCTCGTCGAGGAGGAGGATCGACGGCTTCTGCAACAACAGCCTCGCCAGCGCGACGCGCCTGCGCTCGCCGCCGGAAAGGGTGTCCACGACGGCCTCGCCGGGCGGACAACGCAGCGCGTCCATCGCCTGCTCCACCATCGGGGCCACGTCCCACGCCCCGAGGTGTTCGATTTTTTCCTGCAGCTTCGCCTGCTTGTCGGCAATGGCGTCGCGGGCGGCGTCATCGGCCGCTTCGGAAAGTTCGTCCCAGCTCGCATCATAGGCAGCGGTGAGGTCGGTCAGATGCTTCACGCCTTCCTCGACGCAGGCGCGCACGGTGGCACCGGGGGTGAGATGGGGTTCCTGCGGGAGGAAGCCGACGGGATAGCCCGGCTCGAAATGCACCCGGCCGTCGATCTCGGTATCGATGCCTGCCAGGATGCGCATGAGGGAGGATTTGCCGGAACCGTTGAGGCCGAGCACGCCGATCTTCGCGCCGTAATAAAACGACAGCGAGATGTCGCGGAGGATTTCCTTGCGCTCGATTTTCTTCGAGACGCCGAGCATCGAGAAAATGATCTTGGGAGCTTCGGGCTGGGCCATGGGTGGAGAGCAGGGAGCTTGGAGCAAAAAGCCGCGAGCAAGAAAAGCCGGAAAACCGCCCCGCGGGCTCAAGGCCGGAATTTCCCGCCAACATCACCCTACCCTGTTCTTGGCGAAAACAACCAAATCCAAATGTCACCTATTAGGTGACATTCCCTCTTAAAGTGGCCATTTTTTCGTCCGGAACAGACAAGGGTAACGTTAAGCCTCCTCCGGCGGCTTGACGCGTCGGAAGCTCCGCCAGAGCAACAGATCGTAGACGATCTTCAGTCCGCCGCTCACCAAGAACGGCGCGCCCGCCAGCGCCGCCGTCGCCAGCGTCGGCCCCGCCAGCACGGGCGCCAGTGCGGCCCCCAGCTGTCGCGCGGTGCCGGTGACGCCATTGGCGGCCGAGCGCTCCCCGGCCGTCACCACGGCGTTCACGTAGGATTGGCGCGTCGGCACGTCCATCTGCGAGATCATGTGCCGCAGCCACAGCACCGCCACCGCCCAGCCATAGGTCGGCATGAGCGGCACCAGCATCAGCAGCACGTTCGACGGCAGATGCGTCCACACCATGGTATTCACGAGCCCGATCCGTCGCGCCAGCGGCACCGCCGCCAGCGCCGAGAGCCCCGAGAGGAGATTCGTGCCGAAAAACACCGTGCCGAGAGCCGCCTCGCCGACGCCAAACTTCTGATGAAACCAATAGACGAGGAAACTCTGTACGATGAAACCGCCCGCAAACGCATCGAGCGAGAACAGCCCTGCCAGCCTCAGCACCGTCCCGCGCGATTCGTGCAACCCCAGCAGCGCTCCGACCGGACCGCTCGCCGGCGCGGCGCGGGCCGGCGCTTCCACCGTCGCATCGATCGTCCGGC
>DATCRM010000329.1:0-15322 GCA_036568985.1 Lacunisphaera sp.
TGTCGGGACGCACCCGCCGCAGGTCATCCACGATCTGCTTGTAGCGATCGCGCGAGTAGGGCCGGTTCATCGCCTTGAGAATGCGGTCGCTGCCCGACTGCAGGGGGAGATGGACGTATTCACAGAGCTTCTCGAGGCGGCCGTAGGCTTGGATCAGATCGTCCTTGAACCCGCGCGGATGCGGCGACGTGAAGCGGATGCGCTTGATGCCGGGAATGGCGTTCACGCGTTCGAGCAGCTGGACGAAGGGCGTGACGCCGTCGGTGTGCGCATAGTCACGGCGGCCGTAACTGGTCACGATCTGACCGAGCAAAGTAATCTCGCGCACGCCACGGTCGGCCAGCTCCTCACACTCGCGCACGATCTCGTCCATCGGCCGCGAGCGTTCGTCGCCGCGGGTTTTCGGCACGATGCAGAAGGCGCAATCCATGTTGCAGCCCTGCTGAATCGAGACGAACGCGGTGACCATGGGTAGGGCGGCCACTCCGCTGGCCGCCGCGGCGGGGAGCGGAGTCCCCGCCCTACCGAAGTCATCCTGCGGCAGGATGTGATCCTTGATTTTGTTCTGTGAACCGGCCTCCTCGGCGATGTCCACGATGGTGGAACCGAGCGGCGCACCGGCCTCCTGGGCGGCGCGGAGGTTGTCGAGGTAGTCCGGCACCTGGTGAAATTTCTGCGTGCCTACAATCAGGTCCACGTCCGGCAGGGCGTCCAGCAAGGCGGCGCCGCGGTTCTGCGCCATGCAGCCGAGGATGCCGAGGATGAAGCGCGGGTTGCGTTTCTTCTTCTGGGCCACGTAGCCGGCTTTGCCGATGGCCTTCTGCTCGGCCATGTCGCGCACGCTGCAGGTATTGAGCAGCATGACGTCGCACGACTCCTCGTCTTGGACGATGCGGTAGCCCCGGGCGCGGAGCAGCGCGGCCACGGCCTCGCTGTCGCGCTCGTTCATCTGACAGCCATACGTTTTGATGTAGACCCGATTCACAAGGACAGGAAGGGTCTAACTAGCCGTCTCACTCCGCCGGTCAACGAGGGAAACTACCAGCCTTGCTTGCGGTCGTAACTCCCCCAGCCTCCCCTCTCATGCGGCGTCCGCTTCTTTTTCTTCTGCTGATTGCCCTGCAAGGGCTTGGCCGTCTCTTCGCTGCGCCGGCCGGAGCCGAGGCCGTGCTGGTCGTCACCGGCGACATGCATTCCGCCTATGATCGGACGGCGCAGTTCGTTGCGCTGGTGGACCGACTCAAGGCTGATCATCCGGGCCTGCCACTGGCGATATTGCTCAACGGGGACACGCAGGAATACGGCAACAGCCTGGCCCGCCGCAGCGAGGGTGCGATCGATCTCGCGCTCTATGCGTCGCTGGCGCGCCGCGCGCCGACGATCCTGAACCTCGGCAATCACGATGCGGATTACTTTGCGCTCGAGGAGACCGTGACCCGGGCGGAAGTGGTGGGCGTTCGGGTGGTCAGCAACATTGTCAATCGCAGCACCGGCCGGCCTTTCGCCCCGGCGGTCGCGACGCTCGAGCTTGGCGCCCATCACGCGACTGTCATCGGGCTCGCGACCGATGCGCTCGCCACGTACCGGGTGGCTGTCCGCCCATCGCTCGATCTTACCGATCCGGTGACTTGGGCGCGCGAAAACTTTCCGAAACTGCTGGCCCCAGCGGCGGAACGTGTTGACCCCAACGCGGTGGAAAAGGAAGCCGGCGCTGAAACCAAGCGCGTGGAGGTTAACGAGCTTCATTCCCTGCCCATCATCCTCAGCCACTGCGGACTCGAGACGGACAAGGAGCTGATCCCGCTCGTGCCCGATGGCACGCTTTTCTCCGGCGCGCACAGCCACCTGCGTTTCGTCGAGTCCTTCGGGCGCACCCGGTATTTCCATTCCGGTTCGTGGACGCAGCATGCCTCGCTGGCGTGGCTTTGCCGCGCCGAGGATGGCGAACTCCAATGGCAGATCGAACAGGTGCCGGTTCCGTCCGACGGTCCGGCGGATCCCGAACTCGCTGGCCTCATCCGCGAGGTGCGCGCCCGTTACCTGACCGACGAGGAACGCGCCATCGTCGGTCAGGCCAAGCGGGCCATGGACACGACCGAGGCCGCGCAGTTTGTCGCGCAGATTCTGCGCGAAGGCGCCAACACGGATGCGGCCTTCATCGGAAATACCACCTTTGGCGCCGGTCTGCCGGGCGGGGACGTGACGCAGCTCGAGTTTGACGCGTGTGTGCGTTTCGACGGTCCGATTTACACGGCCACGGTGGACGGCGCACGCTTGCAAGCGCTGCTGGCCGCGGCCAACCAGGGACCGGAAACGCCTTTCGCGCAGCGCGGCGGCGAATTCAATTTCGCCAGCGGCCCGGCCGCCTTGGAGCCGGCCAAGCGTTATCGCATCGCCACGACGGATTGGGGCGCGAAAAACACGGCGCGTTATTTCGGCGAACCCGCCATCACGTGGACGGAGCGGCCTGAGGTCCGGCTCAAGGCGCTCGTACGGGCCCGACTCATCCGGGACCGCGTGGTGCCGTTTCCGGAAACGGCCGTGGCCGGCGAAGCCGACGGCATATCCCTCGACAGCGAAGCCCTGCTCGAATGGGGGCGGCAGGTTTTCGAGGCGTATGCGCCGGATGAGATCAAGGAGAACTTCGAATTCCCTTCGAAGCAGGAGTGGGATGAATTCGCCACGCGCCTGCAGGCGGCGCTCGAAAGCAACGACCTGCGCCGTCTGGCCGCTTACGAGCCCGAGGCCCGGGCCGCGTTGGCCGCCTTGCGCGTCCTGCCAGAATACCAAGACTACGCCGACTGGCTGGCCGAGCGGCTCGACTACATCGCGGCCGCCCGGCAGGCCGTCACCACGCCTGCGGCGAAGCCCCTTCCTCCGCCTTCCGCGCCGCCGCCGGCTCCACCCGGCGCTACGCCGTCGCCTCCGGCCCCGGCACCGGAGAAATTGGACATTCCCAGCTATGCCCTTTGGCTCAGCCGGATGAAGACCCGCGCCATCCCCGCGCGGGCGCCCGCCCTGCTGCCACAGGTGCAAAAAGTATTCGTCGAGGAGGGAATGCCCGCGGAACTCGCGTGGCTGGCCGAGTCCGAGTCCACCTTCAATCCCGCCGCCCGCAGTCCGGTCGGCGCCCGCGGCCTTTTCCAACTCATGCCCGACACAGCCAAGAGCCTCGGCTTGCAGACGTTCCTGCCCGATGAGCGCACGAATCCCGAAAAGTCGGCGCGGGCCGCCGCCCGTTACCTGCGGTATCTGCATGGGCGTTTCGGAGACTGGCCGCTGGCGCTTGCCGCCTACAACGCCGGCGAAGGCCAGGTGGGCCGCACGCTGAAGAAGACCGGCGCCCGGACCTTCGCGGAGGTCGCCGACGCGCTTCCGGCGGAGACCCGCATGTACGTACCCAAGGTGCTGGCGACGATCGAGGTCCGCGCCGGCGTTCCGCCCGACGCGCTAGCCGGTCCGCGCCACGAGCATGTCGCCCTCCGGTCTGAGGAGACCAAAACCTACGCAGAGGGAAATCCCCTCCCGCTCTGAAGCCCGGCGAGGCAACCGCAGGTAGGGCCCCGCTAGCCGTCGGGCCGAGACCAGCCGACACCTGTCAGAGGGGTGAACCACAAAGACACTGAGACACAAAGGGAGACCCCGGACTCATCGGCCGCCTTTCTCTGTGCCTTCGTGCCTTTGTGGTGAAAACAACCCGGGTTGTTTCTGTCCGTGGGCATTGAAGGCCAAAAAAGGCCCGCCGGACGGGCGGGCCGAGGGATGAGGCGCTTATTTTTGGGACTCAGACCATGACGCGGCGGAGCGTGGCCATGCCGAGCAGAGCTGCGCCCAATAGGCCGAGCGTGGCTGTGGTGTCGGGCACGGTATTGCCGCCGCCCTGAGTCTGTGCCGGAGCGAAGGTCCAAACTTCGAGGGCGCCGATATTGAAGAGCGAGTAAGTGGAATAGTTTGGCCCACCAGAGATGATTTCGTCGCCAGAGGATGTACCGCCGAAGGACCAATTATAAGCGTAGCCATTATTCAGCGAGTCGGAGGTATATAAATCGTGTCCGCCGCCAAAAGTAGGGCCGTAAAATCCGACGCCGTAGGTTTGGTATAGGCCAGAGTCAATGAAACCCTGACCGGTCAAATTCTGCTTCTGGATTATACCGCTGGTGAGATTATAGAGGAATGCCGTTCTTTCACCGTCACTGGGAGAGAGGTTCCAGTTTCCGACAGAACTCCAACTCTGTGGGTTGTAGCCGCCAATGATCTGATTGGGCAGATCGAAAGTCCCCCACCAGCCTGGACCGGAAATACTCATCAGCGTGAACGTCGCGCCTTTGCCATCAGCGGCGGCGTGAAAATCGTAGGCATCGTCACCCGCCTGCTTGGTGAAGACGTTGGTGAAAACCAAGTCGCCCTGTCCGAGCCAGGCTTCGAGCTGGGTTTCGTAAGCAGAGGTGAGAAGTGGGGTTGCTTGGGCGACAGGGACAAACGCGAGCAGCAGGGAGGCTGCAAGCGGGAGGAGCGCCCGCAAGGGGCGATGGGTGATGTGCATTTTCATAAGGAGAGTGGAGGTGTGGCCGGATGGCGGAGGAAAGGCTTAGCTTCACTCGCAGCGCTCCGAACGGCAGCCGAGAGAGGAGAAAAGACTTTTCATGGTGAAAGCGTGAATGTGGTGCCGGGCACACGCGCGGTGTGCAGTTGCGGTTGAAGGGGCGGCGTACGTCCGCCGCCCCTGCCACCTCTGACAACACCGAACTTGGCTAATTCCATTCTGCCACAACCGGGCCAGGCGTTGCCCGGGACGGAGAGAAAACCATCGGGCAAATTTCCCGAAAGAAGGCCGCGCCGCCTGCAATCGCACGGCGCCGATGCCGCGCCGCCTCAGCCCCAATTCGCAAAGCGCGTTTTTGCTCCGGACGGGAAAAAACAAGCTGTAGGAGGGGCGTTATGCCCCGATCCGAATGATGCTCTGCCTACGTAAGTCCGATATCGCGGCATAAAGCCGCTCCTACCATTTCGAGCCACTGGAACAAGCGCGCACTGAGGTCAGTGCGCTCCACCTTCAATCGCATCGTTACGGCTCAGGGCGCCTCGATGTAGCCGTGCTTGATCGCGTAGTGTACGAGCGCCGCGGGTTCTTGCAGACCGAGCTTGTCCTTGAGGATGGAGAGATGGTTTTGCACGGTCTTGGCGCTGACGCCCAGGCGGTCGGCGAGCGCCTTGGGGTTTTCCCCGCGGGCGAAGCCGCGCAGCACCTCGCGTTCGCGTGGGGTGAGGCTCACGCCCACGGCCTGGCCCTCCCCCACCATCCGGTCCACGAGCAGGCGGGCGCTGGCCGGGCAGTAATAGGTTTCGCCGGCGAGCACGCGGCGGACGGCCTCGCGCAGAATGCCGAGATCGGAGCGCTTCATCACGAAGCCCTGGACCCCGAGGCTGACGGCTTCGCGCACCAAGTGACCCTGCTCGTTGGAGGACATGAAAAGCCAGCGGGTGCGCGGGAGTTTCGGTCCCACGTTACGCACGAGATCGAAACCGCGGCCATCGGGCAGCATCCAGTCCACAATAGCTAGGTCCGGTTTTTCTTTCAGCAGAGCCGAGGTGCCTTCCGCCACGGTCGTGCAGTCGGCGGCCAGCGTCAGGCCGAGGTCCTCGCGGAGCAGATGGGCAAAGAGCTGGCGGACCATGGTATGGTCCTCGACGAGGATGACGCGGGCAGATTTTTTTTCAGGGGACATGGCGGCAGCCTAGCGCAAAACCCGGGCAGTCTGCATGGGAGTCCGGGAAAAGGAACTGGGAAATGTTCCCGGCGGAAATTCGGGCCGGCCCGGGCGGGCAGGCCACGGTTTCAGGCATGATGGTGGCACTATGAAACGCACACTTATTGTTTCGTTTATCATCGGAGCTGCGATTTCGGCCCTTGCCGCCGAACCCACCCTCCCGGAAATCAACCAGGAACTCGCCCGCACCAAGGCCCAGCTCGAACTGGCCGAAACCAAACTCGCACTAGCCGGCAAGGAGGCCGAGCTCACCCGGGTGACGATGCAGGCCCCGGGTCTGGTCCACCTCGCCTCGCTGCAGAACGAGGACCTGACCGCCGTCTTGAAGCAGGCCGACGAGGCCAAGGCAGTGAAAACGATCGTGGAAAAAAGCGAGGTGAATCTCAAAACCCGCGGCCGGGCCGTGTGGGCGGCTCGCGGTCTCGCGCAGCGCCAATTCCTTGCCGATCGCAGCCATGTGCTGCTCGATGCCGCGGCGAAGCAACAAGCGGTGAACAATCCAGCCGGGTTGAACGGAGCGTTGGACCCGTTCTACGTCGAACTGGGCCTGGCCCAGAAAAAAGCCGAAAACACCGCCACTCCAGAGGACGAAGCAGCCGCAGCCGGAAAAGGAGTCGACCCCAAGGTTGGCGAACAGGGCGATTCGCCGGAGAAGGTGTTTCGGGGCATCGACGAGGATATTTTCTTTCGCAATGCGGGCATTTCCTTCTCCGGGGGCTACGGGCTGATCAAGGACCAGTCGGTGGGCGCGATCATTGCCCGGTGGAACGTCCGGCAGGCCGAAGCGACCTTATGGTACAACAACCAAGTTGCCAAGGCCTCCAAGGATGGCTACGAGCAGGTCCCCTACTTCGGCATGAATCGCGACGAGTTCATGGGGTGGTACGAGAAAGCTCGCGGGCATGCAGCGAGTGAGCGGCAGAGCTGGCTCACGGCTTGGGGGCCGTTCATCGGTGGAACGGTCAACGGAGACAAGATAGACAGCGGGGCCGGCGAGGAGCGCCCCTACCTGCTCGGACTCAGCTTCGGGTTCGGATTCTCGACGGAAGCGGCCTCGCTTTTCTACGTCGACGTGGGAACGACGATTTCACCAAAACAGGGGCTCAAGTCGAACAAGCTCTACGTGGGCTTTTCGGCCGATGCGGAATTGCTCGGCAAGCTCTTTGACCGGATCCGCGGGAAAAAATAATCGCTGGGCCCGTTCCAACGATATCTTGCAACAAGGCCGCTGCTTGGCGGCCTCAATGCTTTCAGCGGGAAGTGACGGGAATCGGGTTCAACCTGCATCCGGGCCCTTCACCCCGCCAGTCCACGAAGGCGAGGTCGGGGCTTCTCCTCCAGCAAGGCCGCAGTGCACTCGGCGACTGTCGTGCAGTTGGCAGCCAGTGTCAGACCCAACTCCTCGCGGACCAGATGCGCAAAGAGCTCGCGGATCATGGTATGGTCCTCGACGAAGATGACGCGGGCGGATTTTTTATCGGGGGACATGAAGGCAGCCTACCGCAAACGCCCGGCAGTGTGCGCGGGTGCACGGGAAAGGGAACCGGGAAATTCTCCCGGTTCGCCTGCGCATGCACAAACCCGTCTGGGCCGGCGCGATGCTGTCATCGGCGTGAGGATCAGTGAACGCGTCCGCCGCGCGCGCGCAGTTCCATCGGAACAATGGGACCGTCGGCGACAGGGAGGGGCAGTGCCAGGACCTGAGGGCTGCCCTTCGCGGTATGGGTTGGCGGCGCTGACGATTTCCAATTGAGGAAGTCGACCAATTTGCCGGCGCGGAAATTCATTTCCTCCGACCAACTATTGTCTTTTTTGCGGAGAAAAGCGGACAGTTTCGCGGGTTCCCCGGTAATGCGCGGACGAATATGGAGGAAGGGGGTTTGGGTCTCCTGGCCGTGGCAACCGTTGCAGGTGTTCTCGACGAACTTTTTCTCCGCCGGTTTGTTTTCCTCCAGTACGCCGGCGGGGACCCAATTCCGCGCCCCGATGGGATTCGTGATGGCCTGGTCGCCCAGGAACGGCTTGTCACAATAGGTTTCCGGCACTTCATACAGGCCCTTCTCGATCCGCTTGGCGTATTCGTTGATGTAGTGACCCAGGCGGGACGTCAGCGCCAGGTGGGTGGCAGGGGTCTGCCGGGTGGGGGCGGCGACGATCGCGCCGGCCGGATCGAGTCGGAATTCATGCAGCGACCATTCGTCGTCGGTCACAAACCGCAAAGAGAGGTCCTGCTCGTTGGTCCTGATCTGGGCCAACAGGCTCGGCGAGGCCAGGGACGCACGAGAGGTGAATCGCTCGGTCAGGTTTGCGAGCAGCTGGCAGTACTTTGGGTCGGAGAATTCCAGCGACGCCAGTTCATGCCAGGACTCGGCCCAAAGCTGCATTTCCTCCATGGTCTTGGCGGGCAGGCGGTATTCGAAGATCACGGTGGCGCTGAGGGGCGCGCCATCCTTGTCCAGCACGCCGAAGACGAACCGCCCTTCGGGCGCATAGCGCTCTTTCCCGGAATCCTCCGTGACCCGGATAAGATCCATGCGATTCACGATGGCCAGAAGCCGGAAGGGCGCGTGCACAAATTTGGGCTGCCAGAATTCGTCGGACAGCCCGGCCTGCCCATCGGCACACTTCCATTGATCGATGACCGACTGACCGAGGGGATAGACCTGGCCGTTCACCGTAAGTTTCCAGGCGTGCAACCACTCCAGCAGGGCGGTCTTGGGCTTCCCATCGCGGGCGATGCCGGTGAGCAGATACTCCAGGGTGAAGCGACCCGTGGGTTTGGCCGGATTGGCGTGATCGGGGTGGTCCACGACTTCGCAGGCCGTAATCAACAATTCCTTGTCAGGTTTGATCTGCGCCACCGAGTACGACGCAGCGGGAGCGTCGGTCGCGGCCAGTGCAGCCGCACTGAGGTGGCCGCTCAGCAAGCAGCAAACAAAGCGGTTTTTCATGGGGATGAAAATCGAAGGGGCACGAGCGCGGGGCCGGGCGGGCGTCAGGGGCCGCCGGAGCGCGGCCGCGCGGCCGCCGAAGGAGTGGGTTAAAAGTTGCAAACCCCGCGATTGAGCGCGGCGATTTCGAACCTGAATTCCGCGCTCGCCCCGGGTTCGGCCGGGGTCAAGCTCAGGCACAGGGCAGCCCGTTCCCCCGCCGGCCCGGCCGGGCGTTTCAGGTCCATGGTGATTTTGACCCCGAAGTCATCTTCGCAGGTCAGGATGCCGTCGCTGTCGAAAGTACAGCTGAGTTCGCGGGAGGGCACGGCTGCGGCGACTTTGACCGGGTCGTAAGTCACGCCATGCCGGGAGGACTGACCGCCGCCCGATTCACCGATGAAGGCGGAAAGGTAGGAGCGACAACCGCCCGGCCAGTCAACGGGGGGACTCCACAGGTAGGCCCGCGTGTTGTTGAGCGCGATGGCTTTGAACTTGATAGGCTCCGCCCCCACTACATACAGCGGCGAACCTGGAGGGGCAATATCGCTCTCCGTGGTGGCCGTGTTGGAGGCCGGGTAGTTTTTGACGGCGATCGCGGCCGGTTTGGCCGGGGCGGTGAGGGTGGCTTCGATGGGGGGCCTGAGGTAGACGATACTGCGACTGGGAAACGACATGGCGATGGATGGTTATGAGTTTGGATTTATGTCCGGCGGATTGTCGGACGATAAAGGGGGACGGGAGCGGAGGGCGCGGACCAGTTCCGCGACGAGGGGGGCGGGATCGGCCGTGGCTTCCAGGGCGGCGGCCTCCAGCTGTGCGCACAGCAGGCTGATTTCGGGAAAACCGGTTACATCGGCGCTGTTCCGCAGGTAATGGGCGCGCGCCCGCAGCCAGCGCCGGTCGGCGGACGCGAGCGCCTCCTGAAGTTCCGTTGCAATCCGGGGTGCCTCCGCCTCGAACTGCTGGCGCAGCTTCCGCAGCAGGGCGAGGTCGCTCGGGGTCGCCCGGGGATGGGCGGTGGGGTCGGTGGCGATTCCGGCCACGACATTGAGCAGATCCGGTATGGGTAGCGGTTTGGTCAGCAGGGCGGCCATGCCGGCAGCGGTGGCGAGGCCCTTCTCGGCAGCGCCGGCATGAGCGCTGACGCCGATCACGCGCACGGTTTCGCGGGACACGGCCTTGATCCGGCGCGCGGCCTCGAAGCCGTTCAACCACGGCATGGAAACGTCGAGCACCACCACCCGAAAATCCTGTTTGGCACAAATCTCGACCGCTTCCAGGCCGTCCGACGCCTCGTCAACCCACGCGCCGGCCTGACGCAGGCTGGTGGCAAACAACTCCCGAACCATCGGATTGTCATCCGCCACCAGCACCCGCAGGCCGACCAGGTTGGACGGGGGCGCCCAAACCGTCGCGGCCGGAGGGGCCTCGGTAATGCGGAGTGGCAGCGAGGCGATGAAGGCGCTGCCGCGCACCCCGTCGCTTTCCACCCGGAGGGAGCCGCCCATCCTCTGGCAGATGGCTGCGGAAAGCGCCAGGCCTAGGCCGGCTCCCTCCACCCCTTTGTGTTGTTCGAGGCGGGTGAAAGGTCGGAACAAACGGGGCTGGTCCTCCGGGGCGATGCCCGGACCGGTATCGATAACGCGCAGTTCCACCAGGCAGGCGCTGGCACCGGGTGGGCTGATTGCCGTCAGGCGCACGCGGACTTCACCCCGCTCAGTGAACTTGAGCGCGTTGCTCAGCAGATTGTGGAGTACCTGGCGCACCCGCTCCGCGTCGAAATACAACCACCCCGGCATACCCGCCTGGATTTCCACCAACAGGACCAGGCCCTTGCTTTCGGCGCGCGGGGTGAGGGAGTCGGCCGTGCCGCGCACGAGTTCCGCTAGGTTGGCGGATTGGGGCATGGTGCTGAAGGCGCCCGATTGCAGCGCTGAGAGATCGATCAGGTCGTTGACCAGCCGGATGAGCAGCTGGCCTTGGAAGCGCACCGCCCGCAGCCAGCGCTTGCCCTCCGCTGACAGGACCTGCCCGGTCAGCAGTTCGCTAAAACCAAGGATGCCCTGAATTGGGGAGCGAAGCTCGTGACTGACCTTGGCTAGGAACGCCGTCTTGGCGCGATCGCCCTCGAAGGCCGCGATGGCGGCGAGCTCGACGCGCCGGCGCTCCTGCTGGTCGAGGCGCAGGAGGTTGATGAACAACGCCAGCACCACGCCGATGCCGACTACGGACAGGGTTTGAAGCCGGGCCGCGGCCTGGGCCACGGCCCAGTGGACTGCGCCGTTTTCAAATGCCACCCAGCCCAGCATGTGGCCCTGGTCGTCGACGATCGGCGCGCGGGCGCGGACAATCGACCCGTAGTCGGTGGTGAAGGGTGTTTCAAAATAGCTGGCACGGCTGTCCCATGCCGTCTGTTCGGCGGGCGAAACCTCGCCGTACATGACGACCACGTCCTTGCGCGCCGGCAGGTGCTGCGGTAGCGCGGCGGCCACGAGGCGACCGTCCCGGATGGTCAGGAACAAGGTCCAGTAAAGGTCGGGATTGACCCGGTGCACCTTCGTCAGGTCGAGGCGCAGCGGTAAGCCGGACAGGATGAGGGCCGGCACGCGAAAAATGCGTCCCCGGCGCCCGCCGGACTGGGGGACAAAGTCGGCCCGGTCTAGGGAAAGGTCCGTCAGGACGCGCACGACATGTGCCGGGTTGATCACGAGCGCGGCGGCCCGGACCCGGCTGAGCATGCTTTCCTCGAAGGCGTGCCGCGCCTGGCGGCCGGTCCAAATGGCCAGCATCAGGCCGAAGGCCAGCCACACCGCGGTGACCTTGAGGAACAGCTTGAGTTCGTCCGGCATCGGTGCGGCCGGAGCGGCACGCGGCACCCAGCCATGCTTTTTCCCCAGCAAGCCGACGGCCACGGCCGCGGTGGCGAACTGCCAGCAGGCGGAGGGAAACGCGAAGGGGGACAATTCCACCCAGCGCCGCGATACCCCCATCCACTCGGCTAACAGTCCGGTGGTACCCACGAAAGGGGCGAGGGCGCAAAGCCAGGCGAGCCGATCCCAGCCTGGATCCCGCCGGGTGAAAAAGACGGCGGCAATCCCCAGCCCGAGGAGCGCGGCGCCGCAGGGCGCGAAGTAGTAGAGCCGTCCGGCGCACAGGAGCGCGGCGGCGGCGGCCAGCCCCCAACGCGACCAACGCGCCCGCGGAGCCTCCCCGCGCATGACCAATACCAGCGCGACGGCCTGGACGGTCTGCAGTGCATTCATGATCGCGTCCCAATGCAGCTGCTCTACCCAGTCGATTTGCGGCGGCAGGGAATGCAGCCCGATCTCCCCGGCCGCCAGCAATGCGCCGCAGGCCGTGACCACCTGCAGCCAGCGTCGGCGGTCGGCGAGGGCCGGGCTTTTCCGGTGCAGGTGAAGCATGGCCCCGGCCGCGATCCAACCCAGCAACGCACAAAACCACAGGAAATCCTGCTGCGCTGCAACGCTGTCGAGAACGGACCGGAATGCGTTCATCAGAAATCCCGAGCTAATGCCCCCGGTGACAAATACTGAGGGTGCTGCCGGTCGCAGTTCCTGATCAGAGTCCCGGGCCGATCATCGGCTAGCTCAATGAACAGGGCAGTCGTGGTTCCGGGAGATTGCAGGGCTCCGCGGAGCAAGCAAATGCACGGGTGATTAAAACACAGTCCAACCGGAAGCGGAGGGGTGCGGGCCACGGACGGAAATGGAAAGGTGTTATGATATCACAGGGCCCGTTTTTGCCTTGGAAGCGCGAACTGTGCCGGACGGGTCCGAAAAAAATCACTAGGCGCGGCCAGCCGCGTTCCAACCGGCCCAATTGGGCGCCAGCGAAAAGGGGTATTCCGGGTGGTGGGCGGGTCCAAGACGGGTTCCATGAATCAAGGGATTGGATTTCGTGCATCCTATCAGGATGCTCTGGGGTTTGTCCGGGAAGGGAGCCAGATCGGCCGGGAAGATTTCCCATCAGTGCGCAAAACAGATTCGCCAGCAGCCCGGCGGGGGCTTTGCCTCGGGTCATGGGATTTTTCGATCGTTTCGCTTCCGGCAACCCGCAGTCCAACGAGCCTAGCCAGCCGGCCGGGGAAAAGCCCGCTGCCGCTCCGACCGGCGGCGTGATCCCCCGCCTCGCCGAGGCGCGCGCCAAACTCGCCTCGCGCGATCTGCCCGGCGCGCTCGCCATCCACGAGGAGGTGTTGGCCGTGGCCGGTCACCGGCCGGACGTGCTGGTGACCATCTCCGGCGATCTGGGTGTGCACGGTCACCTGAACGAGCTGATCGAGTTCATTGCTCCGCGATACGACGCGCAGAAGCACGGTCCGGCCACCGGCATCAACCTGCTGCAGGCCTACCTCGCCACGCGACAGATCGAGCCCGCGCAGCATCTGCTCGACATTCTTTTCGCCCTCAACCGGCCGGAGCTCGAGGAGCGGTTGTTCGGTTTTTCCAACGCCATCGGCGAATTGATGGCCGGTCACGACGGAGTGTTGCCCACGGCGGAACAGGTCGCCGGCGCGGCGCCCGAGGAGAGCCACAAGATCAGCCTCGCGAGCATCAGCAAACCGATCTGGTTCTACGGCCTCGAAGAAATTGCGCCCCATCTGATCGCCCGCAAGGACGGCAAGCTCCGGAAAGTCGCGTTCGCCCAATGCACCCTGCCCGGTCTCGCCGACGCCATGGAGCGGGCCGCGCGGCCCGAGGATGATCTCGGACGTTTCTGTCGCGGCCTGCCGCTCTGGTTTGCAGAGACGTTTGCCGTCTCCGCCGGCTATGAAGCCACCGCGGCGGTCGGGGTGTCCAGTCGCCGGCACCATGTGCTTTTCCCAGTCGAATGGACGGCGCAGAACATCCGCGAATTGAACGAGACCAGCACGGGCGGGCTCGACTACGTCGTCACGAGTGGCCTCCGCAACCGCAACGACGACTTCGAACTCGTGCTGAAAATCTGGGAGGTAAAGAAATTCCGCGAACTGAAACAGTTCACGACGCGTTGGACGCCGGCGAGCGCCGACACGGTGCTGAAACAATTCCACGAGCAGATCCGCCTCTACATGGAATGGACCGCGCTGCCCGCGGGCAACGGTCTGGCCTACGCCGCTCCCGCCATGCCAGGGATGCACATTCAGGCGCTCGGCGCGGGGCTTTCGCAGTTTCTCGCGGAGAAGGGCGTGCTGGCGGCCGAGCAGGCGCCCGCCGATGCGACCGTGCAGTTGCGCGACGCCCAAGCCAACGTCGGTGACGCCCGTGCGCAGCTGGCGCTCGTCAGCGCGTTGCTTCGACTCAAATCGCAAGGGAAGGCCTTGGACGCCGCTGCGCTGGAACACGCCCGGGCCTGGCTCGCCAGCGATGCTGCGGCCCAAGCCGACGTGGCCGCGCTGCAGATCAAGCTGGCGTGACCGGCGGCCCGCCGCTCAGTTATCAGTTCAGGGTTATTGGTTCTTGGGATTGACTCCCGGTGGGTGCCATGCCCCGAAGCTCGTTTCGGCTTGGTTGGAGGCGGGACCATCAGTCCCGCGTTTGGGGAAGAGCGCGGCGCACGCCTCGCAGGACTGATAGTCCTGCCTCCATTTCGGCCCAGCCGGAGCACCTGTTGGCCATAGGCATGGCGACGGCCGAAGCTCCGTGTTGGACTCAAAGGGAACAAAAAAGGCCCGGCATGAGCCGGGCCTGGAATTAACCAATAACGCCAAACCGATAACCATCGCGCGCAGCGCGATTATGTTACGGGTGTGAGGCGTTGAAGTAGGCGATGAAATCCTGGGTGACTTCGAGCTCGGGCTGGGCGACCAGCAGGGCGTCGCCGAGCTTGGCGACATCGAGCACGAAACCGAGCTCGCGCTCCTTGGCGAAGGCGGTCAGGGCCTTGCCGATCTCGGCGAAGACGGGACCCTGCTTTTCCTGCTGGGCCTTGCCGAAAGCCTGCTGGGCCTGCTGCTGCTTGGTCTGCAACTCGCGCTGCAGTTTCATGCCCTCGGTCTGTTTCTCCTGCACGGCCGCGGCATTGGCCTCGCCGCCGGCTTGGAGCTTCTGCAGCTCGCCGACGAGCGTGCGGAGCTTTTCCTGCAACAGGTTCAACTCGCTTTCGGTGCCGCTGAACTCGAGCTCGAGTTCCTTGATGTTGCGGACGAGCTGCTTGATGCCGCCCTCCTCGGCCGCGAAAGCGTTGCTGTTGACCCAGGCCACGCGGGAAAGCGGGATGGCCTTCGCGGCGGGAGCAGCCGCGGGGGCGGCCGTGGTGGTCTGGGCGGGCAACAGGGCGCAACCCACGGTAAGACTCAGAATGGAAAGGAGCAGGCGGGGAAGTTTCATGATGAGAGGTTGAGAGCAAGATGTCCCCGGGCCTTTGGCAAGCAGGGACTGAGGACCAGGGACCAAAGACCAAAGACTGCCGAGCAAACCTTTGGACCGGGAGTTTTGAGGTTCCTAGTCCCTAGTCTCTGGTCCTTGGTCTCTCTTGGCCGCCGCCAGCTGGCCGCAGCCTGCGGCGATATCGATGCCCCGGCGCTGGCGCACGGTACTGGGCAGGCCATATTCGGCCAGAATGGCTTGGAACCGCTTCGCTGCGTCCTGACCGGTAGGTTCGCCGGCGTAACCGGCGGTT
>DATCRM010000330.1:0-4178 GCA_036568985.1 Lacunisphaera sp.
CGCCCCAGCTGGCCCAGTTGTACCAGTCTGCGCCGCTGGTCTGGGTAATGGTCCATTCGGAGGAATCGATGCTGGGACGCTGGGCGGTGAAGCCGACGCGACTGAGGCGGACCGGCGTGTTGCCGATCGTGCCGTATTCCAGGCCGCCGCGCTGTTCACGGGCGCGCGAATAGAGCAGAGAGAGATCGGCAGTCCATGGGCCGAGCTTGTAGTTCACCAGGTAGCTGACGTTGGTGTTGTCCTTCTGCTTGCCGGTGGACTCGCCGGACTGGTTGAGGGCCGTGCTGGCGTTGTTGGAGTTGTTCGCCACGACCTTGGTCATGGAGGAACCGGCGCCGAGATTGGCGGAGGTGGTATTGAAGTTCAGGTTCCGGTTGGCGAAGAAGTCGTCGAAGTCCGTGAAGCTGGCCGCGAGCGTCATGCGGAGGGTGGGGAACGGCTGGTAGTCGACCTTGAAACCGCCGCCGGACTTGTCGACGAGTTTCGGGCCGTCCTTGTAGTTGACGGCGGTGACCAGCGGGGTGCCGGCCGCGACGGCCTGGGCGGAGGTGTAGTCGTAACTGAGGCTGTGGCGGAACTGTTCCTTGTAGATGTTGGTGAAGCTGGCGTTGACGGTGAAACCGAGCTTGCCGCCGAGAATCGCCCCGGAGGAGTAGTCGAAGGCAAACATGGGGCGGGTCTTGGCGTGTTTGTCGTCATCGTGGCGCGGCGTTTTCTTGAAGCCGTGTTCCAGCGAGTTGAAAACGAAGCCCGTGGTGAAACCGAGGCGCGAACCCTTGCGGTCGAGCGCGCTGCGGGTGCGGAGATTGACGGTGCCGGCCGGTGCGTCCGCCCACATGTCGGGCGTGAGCGTCTTGTTCACCTCGATGGACTCGATGTTGTTCATGGAGACGGACTCGAATTCAAACTGGCGGCTGTTGCCGCCGAAAGCGCCGGAGTCGCCGCTGGCCTGCGGGTTGCCGTCGAGGGTAACGTAGCCGTATTTCGGATCCATACCGCCCATGCCCGCGGTGCGGGTGTCGGTCTCAACGTAGTCGATGGCGACGCCGGGAAGGTACTTCAGGAATTCGCCGATGTTCTGCTCGGTCATGTTGCCGAAATTGTCGGCGGACACCACCTGCTTGACGTTCATGGCCTGCTTCTGTTCGGCGATCATCTTCGACTGGCCCTCGCGCTCGGTGGAGACGACGAATTTCTCCAGGGTGTAGACTTTCTCCCCCGCCTTGTCGGCGGAGCCAAGGGCGGTGAGTTCGAAGTCGCGCACGGCGGTGGCGCCGGCGGAGACGTTCAGCTTCTCGGTGATGGTGTTATAGCCCGGGTAGGTGACGCTGAGGGTGACCTCGCCCGCCGGCACATTGAACAGTTGGTAGAAGCCATTGCCTTCCGTTTCGACGGCCAGGCTGGTGCCCGCGACGCGGACCTCGACGTTGCGGATGTATTCGCTGGTGGCGGGATTGAACACCCGCCCCGTGATGGTGCCGGTTGCAACGCCTTGGGCGGCGAGCGGCGAGGGGCACAGAGGAAGGAACGCGGCGATTAGCGCGAGCAGCTGGAGGACAAATCGAGGTGCCGCCGCCTGCCGGACCAAACCGGAAAAGCGAAGCGCACCAATGGTGGGATTGGCGGTTTTCATAGGGGTGTTTAGGTGACGGACAAGGGCGAGGGGAATCGCCAAGGTACTAGGAGCTGCCTGAACGTAGGAGCGTGGCATGCCACGAAAAGACCCGGATTGCTGTTATCCTTAAGCAAGGTTCGCAAGGACCCAGAGGCTCCCGGTGGACGCAGGGTGCGCCGCGATCAGCCCGGAGAAAGGTGCCGGAGCCTCCCGATCAGGCCAAAGCAGCGTGCAGGATCTCGACCGGGTGGAGGGCCATCCGGCCGGTACCGTCGAGAATCTGATGGCGGCAGCTCGTGCCCGGGGCGGCGACGATGGTTTCGGCCGGGGCGGAGCGCACGGCGGGAAAAAGTACGAGTTCGCCGATTTGGCGGGAGATGGTGAAGTGTTCGGCCTCATAGCCAAAGGAGCCGGCCATGCCGCAGCAACCGCTGGGGATCAGCGATACCCGGTGGCCGGCGGGGAGTTCGAGCATCCGCACGGTCGGAGTCTGCGAGGCCAGGGCCTTTTGGTGACAGTGGCCGTGAAGTTTGATTGTGCGCGGGGCCGGCCGGAATGATGCGGCCGTGATGCGGCCGGCATCGGCCTCCCGAGCGATGAATTCGTCGACGAGCAGCGCATGTCGCGCCAAGGTGCGAGCCGCGGTCTTCAGATGCGCCGGCATCAGGTCGGGATATTCATCGCGGAAACCGAGGATGGCTGACGGTTCGATGCCGATGAGCGGGGCGTCGGCCGTGACCACCTCCTTGAGGAGTTCGACGTTGCGGATGGCCAGTGCCTGCGCCTCGCGGACGAGTCCCTTGGAAAGGTGGGCCCGGCCGCTCTCGACGTGTTCCGGAATGACGACTTCGTAGCCCAGCCGGTTAAGCAGTTGGACGGCCTTGATGCCGATGGCGGCGTCGGTGGTGTTGGTGAATTCGTCGCAGAAGAGGTGGACGCGACCGTGAGGGAAAGGAGTTTTGGGAGGGTTGGCCTCCCGGCCAACCGCGGTCGGTCGGGAGACCGACCCTCCATTGGCATGCCACTTGGCGAGCGTTGTGCGGTGCAGGGTCGGCAGGCTGCGTTGGCGGGAAAATCCGGCGAAATCCTTGATCCACCGCGAGACATCGGGCGCGGTGACGATCCAGTTGTAGAGCCAGGGAGCGAGCGTGGCCACGCGCATGGAACGGCTGAAGCCCGCGACGAGCCGTGAGCGGAGCGGAACGCCATGGGCGTCGTGATAGTGCTGCTGCCATTCGGCCTTCAGGCGGGTGACGTCCACATTGGACGGGCACTCGGACTTGCAGCCCTTACAGGAGAGGCAGAGATCCATCACGCTGGCGACCTCGTCGCTGTTCCACGGGTTGGTTACGTTGCGTGGATGGGTGAGAACTTGGCGAAGGAGGTTGGCGCGGGCGCGGGTGGTGTCGGCCTCATTGCGCGTGGCCATGTAGCTCGGGCACATCGTGCCGCCCATGAGGGCGGACTTGCGGCATTCGCCGACGCCGGTGCAGGCCTCGGCCGCGCGGAGCACCCCCTGCGTGGCGCCGAAGTCGAAGATCGTGCGGTACTCCGGTGTCGGCTGGCCGGGACCATGACGCAGCGAGGTATCCATCGGCGGCGTGTCGATGATCTTGCCGGGATTAAAAATGCCGTGCGGATCGAAGGTATCCTTCACCCGCCGCATCATGGCGTAGCACGCGTCGCCGACCATGAACCGGATGAACTCGCCGCGCAGGCGGCCGTCGCCATGTTCGCCGGAGAGGGAGCCGCGGTATTTCTTCACCAACGCCGCGATGTCGGTCGCGATGGCGCGGAACAGTTTCACCCCCTCCGGCGTCTTGAGGTTGAAAAGCGGGCGCGTGTGCAGTTCGCCGGCACCGGCGTGGGCGTAGTAGACGCAGTTGAGTCCGTACTTGTAGCGCATGAGGGCGTCGAACTCGCCAATGTAGGCCGGCAGATCCTCAACAGCCACGGCCGTGTCCTCGACGATTTCACGCGGCTTGGCATCGCCGACGACATTGTTCATCAGGCCCTGACCGGCACGGCGCAGATCCCAGACGCGGTTGCAGTCGTCGCCCCAGAGCACGGGAAAGGCGTAGCCCGGATTCACTGCGTCGGGCCCGGCGCCAATGTTCGTATTACGAACATTGCGCAGGTCGGCTTCCAGGATGCGCATGGTCGACTCGATCTCGGCGCGGGTGTCGCGGCGGATCTCGATGACGAGCACGGCGCCGGGATCGCCTTGCACGAAAAAGCGGTTCTTTGCCTGCTCAAGGTTGGCCTTGGTGCATTCGAGGATGTGGCGGTCGATGAGCTCGCAGCCGTGCGGCCGGTGCTTCATCGCGATCAGCGTGGCCTTGAGCGAATCGGCGATGGTGGCGAAGTGGGCGCACATGAGCGCGCCGGGCGGGGGCAGGGGTTCCAGGTTGAGTTCAAATTCGACGCCGAGGAACAGGGTTCCTTCGGAGCCGGCCAGCAGACGGCAGAGGTTGAACGGTTGCGCCGAGCCCGGATCGAAAGCGCCGCAGTCCATCAGCCGGTCGAGAGCATAGCCGGTGTTGCGGCGTGTGACGGCGGGGTT
>DATCRM010000331.1:0-4058 GCA_036568985.1 Lacunisphaera sp.
GCGCTAAGGGACTTTCCGTCTACCGCAGTCCGGCCGAACTGGCGGGGGCTTGGGGGCGTGATGCGACGCCGCCCGGCTTGGGGACCGAGGCGCTCTGCCTGCGGGTGGACGTGCGGGTGCGATTCGGTGGCCGGGAATACCGGTTGAATGCCTGGGTGGCGCGCGATGGCGCCGGCGCCCCGGGGCCGGTCTCGCCGCATACCGCGCGCGAACCCAATGCCGCCCCGGCGGCTCCCGTTGTCGCTTCTGTGCGGAACAATCCGCGCAAAAGGTTGGACTACCCGTTCCAGATTCTGGAGCTTCGTGAGAACGACGGCTCCTGATCCCGCCCCATGACCGCCCCCGAATCATCCCCTCTCCGCCCCGCCGCCCCCGGCGCAAGGGCGGTTTTGCTTCCTGCGACGAAATTTTTTGTCAGGCGGATTCCGCTCGTGGCCGGACAGGACCCTGAGGCCCAGGTCGCGCTGGCGCTGGAGACGGTCGGGCCGTTTACGCCGGGGCAGCTGTTTTACGGGCATTGTCCGTCAGCCGATGGCACCCAGGCTTTGGTGTTCGCCGCCTATCGCAGGAATTTGCCCGCCGCCGACAACACGGCTTGGGCGGAGGCCGACGCCGTGTTGCCTGGTTTCGCCTTCTGGCTTGGGCAGACCGCGCCAACCACTGCCAGCGTGTGGTTGCATGAACAGGACGGAAACATCACGGCCATTTTCTGGGATGGGCGCAGTTCGCTCCCGGCCGGTGTGATCGCCCGGGAGACCGCGGACAACGCGGTTGAGTCTGTGCGCGCGGAGTTGCTGCAGGAAGCCCGCAGCCGTCTGGGCGTCGCGGCGGCGGAAGCGAAGTACTTTCATGGCGCCCCGGCCATCGGCGCGCTCGGCAAGGAAGGGCTGGTAATCACCTTGGGTGATCGCTCGACCATCCTGGCCCCGGCGCTCCTGCGGGCCATGGATGTGCGCGACAAGACGGAGCTGGCCGGTCAGATCGGACGCCGGCAGCGCGACCACCGGCTCTGGCTCGGCTTCGCTGCGGTTGCCGCCACGCTCGCGCTCTGCGTCGCAGGGGAACTTGCCCTGCTGGTTTCCAACGCGCTGCTTGCCCGCAAACGCGCGGACCTCGAGGCCGCGGCCCCGGCGGTCCGCCGCGTCGAGCAGGCCAATCAGCTGGTCGTGCGCATGGAACAGCTCGCCGGCCAAAGTTTGCGCCCGTTTGAGATGCTCGCGTTGCTGAATGCCGCCCGTCCTGCCTCGTTGGAATTTGTCCGCGCCTCCACCTCCGGGCCGCGGCAGATGGAAATCGAGGCGCAGTCGGGCAACGCATCCGATCCGCAGGCCTATGAGCAGGCGCTCGGCAAGGTGCCGGAGGTCGAGAAGGCCGAACTGCGCGACATCCGGGCCAGCGGGGGTCGGACCACCTTCCTGGTGGCGGTGACATTCAAACCCGGTTTCGCGGGTCAGGGAGGTGTCCGATGAAAAATTTCTACAACACCAAATCGCTGCGCGAGCGCCTGCTCATGCTGGGTTTCCTTTTGATTGGCGTCCTCTGGTGGGGCTCGGCCCTCGCCGGACGCGCGCGGATCAATGTCGCGGCGTGGCAATCCGCTTCGCGCGATGCCGAGGTGCAGCGTTTGTGGCTGGCGCAGGAGTCCGACGTAGGTGCGCGCACCGCCTCGGTCGCCAGCCAGCTCGATGCCGGCCGCACGATGAACGCCAGCCAGGCTTTCGCCGAGGTCGACCGCCTGGCGCAGGGCCTGCCCCACGAAATGGGTGGCCAGCGCTCGGACCGCACGGACAATTTTGCCCTGCACAGTCTGCAGATTACTTTCCGGCGGGTCGACATGGCCGGGCTGATCCGCTTCTACGAGGGTGTGGCCGCGCGCGCGCCCTACCTCGGAATCGATCAGTGTACGGTTTCGGCCGACCGCGCCTCCCCCGGCATGGTTAACGTCGTCTTCCGTGTGTATTCCGTCGAAGCGGTCCGGTCGGCGCCCTGAACCCCGCGGCGGAGCACGGCATGCGCTGCCAGTGACTCAACAGTTGCCGGCAACATGGTTTCCACCGGGCTGCGCTTCTGTGAGTCGCTCCAAGTGACGCGGATCCAAGGCGAATAAAGCAATGCCGCGCAGCCCGAAGACTGCGCGGCACATGTTCTGATGCCCGTTGCTAAAATTTAGCCCTGCGCGGTACGGAAACGGCGGGGAATGGCGGCCAGACCGATCATGGCGAGACCGATCAAAGCCAAGACAGAGCCACCGTCCGGAACACTGGTGAGATCAAAGGTGCTGAAGGCGGACAGACCGAAGTCAGATCCATCCTTGCCCGGTTTGATGCTGTCCACTGCCGTGAGGTTGAAGCTGGTCACTGCAGACACGCCGAACGGATTGTTAATGACAAACTTTCCCTGACCGCCGACTTCAGTGCCGAAACCCGCTACGTCGTTCAGGAAGACGTTGTTCTTATACCATTTCGCGGAGTTTTCGCCAACGACCCGGAGTTGATACTTGTCGCCGTTGTTGGTTTCAGCGGCGGCGATTTCGTTGTAGTCGCCATACTCGCCACCGTTGAAGAGGAGGACGAAGGACAGCGAAGCCAACTGTTCAGCCGACGAGAAGGCGATCTTGAGGGACTGGTTGCCATCGATCTCGGTGCCCGTTTGACCACCGCTTACGCCGAGGAACTTCACGCCGTTTTTGTTGCCAATCACGACCGATCCGCCAGTGGCGGAGAAACTGTAGTCCGGCGAGGCTGCGAGGCCATCGACCGACGCTACGTAGTCGATCATTGTAGCATTGAGAACACTCGCCGTGATCGTGAGCACGCCGAGGAGGAGGATGTTTTGTGCTTTCATGCGATTATCGTCTTGATGATGTGATGAGTTAAGTAACTTAAATCCAATGAATTGGACAAAGTTACATGTCATTGACCCATAAAATGGAACCTGGTCTCCCTAAAACTTCATGTTTTTTGACCGTTCCTCCTGACTATACGCAGAATTATCGCAGCTTATGGCTGGGAATGATGGGTATCTCGACAGGCGAGGTGAGGAAGACTTTGCTCGGGATCATGCCTGTTCCGCCCCAGCTGCCTCGTCTAGTGCGAGCTCTTCCATTGCTCCTTTGGGCCGTCACTTATGTTTCCGCCGCGCCGGTGCCTCGCTACGCGACGATCGACGAGGCTATCGCCCGGGGAGATCTGCCGGACGTACGGACTCATATCGCCGCCGATCCCACGGTTGTTACCCATTCGAGCAAGGGCGGTTGGCCGCTACACCAGGCGATATTGCGCAACAAAACGGAGATTGCGCTCTTTCTGCTCGAGTGCGGTGCGAGCGTCGATGTTGCAGACCGAACGCAACGTACGCCTCTGCACCTCGCCGTCGAACGAGCCAACGTTGCTTTGGTCACCACGTTGCTCGAGCGACATGCCCGGCCCAACGAACGCGATGCCACCGGCTGGACGCCGCTGCACCATGCCGCGGCTGGTAACAAGATAGCGGTTGCGCGCGCGCTCCTGGCCGGAGGTGCCGATCCCAAAATCCTGAGCGAAAGGGGCGGTACTCCCTTGCACGAGGCGGCCGCCAGCGGCGGCGGGGAAATGATCCGGCTGCTCCTGGAGGCCGGAGTGGACCCGCAGGTCGTTTCCAAAGGCGGTGTCACTGCGCTCGATATCGCCCGCCAATTCAAGAACGAGGCGGCGATTGAGGCGCTGTCGCCGCGGGATTGACCTTGGTTTGGGGGCGCCACGCCTCCCATTGCCGCTGCACGCAGGCCTGTCTCGCCGGGCTTGGATGATTGAACTAAATTGCAGCGGGCGGGTCGGAGCCCCAAATGAAACACGCCAAAGTCACGGTTCCATGGAGCGAAGGGCTGCATCTCCGGCGCGCAGCGCAATTGGTCAGGATCGCGCAAAGATGTCGTTCCCGCCTTCGCCTGAAATGTGGCGATCAGATCGCGGATCTCCGGAGCATCGTGAGCGTGCTGGCGTTATGCGCCACCATGGGCACGACGCTCGATTTGGAGGCCGCCGGTGACGATGAGCAAGCTGCGGCGCAGAGCGTCGAAC
>DATCRM010000332.1:0-7254 GCA_036568985.1 Lacunisphaera sp.
CGACGATCCCGACCAACGGCTCTCGCAGGCGCTGTTCGAGACCGCTTTCCGCGCGCATCCCTATCGTGAGCCCATCATCGGACACCGTGAGGTTTTCGCCGCCAGCACGCGCGACGACCTGCTGGCCTACTACCGCGCCCGATACGTGCCCAACAATCTTGTACTCGTGATTGTCGGCGATTTCGATCCGGCGGCCACGCGTGCGGCCATTGCGGAACACTTCGGCAAGGCCGCGCGGGTGCGGCTTGCTCCCGTGCTGGTGCCTGACGAGCCCGCGCAACTTTCGCGCCGCGACCAGCACCTGCGCGAGGATGTGCAGGTCGCACGCGCCGGTTTGGGATGGCAGATCCCGGGCTTGGCCCACCCCGATGCGCCCGCGCTCGACATGCTCGCGATGGTGCTCGGTCACGGCGACAGTTCAATTCTCTGGCAGGCCATCCGCGAGAAGGCCCGCCTGGTGCACTCCATCGACGCCATGTCGTGGAGTCCGGGTACGAGTGGCTTGTTCTATGTTTCCTACCTGGCTGATCCCGGCAAACGCGTCGCCGCCGAGCAGGCGATCCTCCGCGAGCTCGACGGCGTCATGAGCAAAGGCATCAGTGCTGCCGCACTGGCAAAGGCCGTGCGCCAGGCCGTGACTTCCGAGATCAACATGCGCAAGACGATGTCGGGCCAGGCCTCGCGGCTCGGCGCCGGCGAAGTCGTCGTGGGAGACATCAACTACACGCGTCAGTATTTCTCGCGGCTCTTCGCGCTCACGCCGGCCAGGCTCAAGGAGGTCATGGGCGCCTATCTCGTGCCCGCCCGTCTCACGGTCGTGTCGTCCAATCCCGTCGATGCGGCGGCCGCTTCCGGCACGGCCCCGGTTCGCAAGACCGCCTCGCTCGATTTTGAGGAAATTGCCCTGCCCAACGGCGCGCGCCTCTTGCTGCAGCCCAACCATCAGCTGCCGAGCTTGCACTTTCGCCTGGCCTTTGCCGGCGGGCCGATGTTCGAACCGGCGGGTCGTCGCGGTATCAACACCCTGCTTGCCTCGCTCCTCGCCAAGGACACCACGCGGCGCTCGGCGGAAGCAGTGGCCGGGGCCATCGAGGCTGTCGGCGGATCTTTCCACGAATTTTCCGGCAACAACAGCTTCGGCCTCACGGCTGAGGTGCTGCCAGGCGACGCCGATCTGGCGTTGCAGCTGATCGCGGACGGGGCGTTGCGTCCCGCGTTCAAGACCGAGCGGTTGGGCATCGAGCGCGAATCCGCGCTCGCCGCGCTCAAGGAGAGTCTGGATGACGTCGTCACCGTTGGCCGCAAGAAGCTCCGGGAAAAATTCTTCGGGACGCATCCCTTCGCCATCGAGAGCGGGGGAGACGAAGCCGGGTTAAAGGCCATCCAGGTCGCCGATCTCCGCGCGTTGCACCGTCGTCTCGTCGTTTCCGGCAACGCCGTGCTCGCGGTCGCGGGTGATTTTGATCCGAAGAAGCTCGTGCCGAAGCTAAAGGCTTTTCTCGCCCGGCTCCCCCATGGTGGCGCCCCGGCGGCCAGCGCCGACCTGAGTGTGGTCCCCGGCGATTTCACCGAGATCCAGCCGCGACAGCAGGCGATTGTTTTCCAAGCGTTCCCGGGTCCCGGCATGCTGGCCGCCGACTATACCGTGAGCGAAGTCGCCGATGAACTTTTCAGCGGCATGTCTTCGCATCTCTTCGAACGCGTGCGAGAGGAGAAGAGCCTGGCGTACTTCGTCCGCTCCAGCCGGATTGTGGGCCTGAAACAGGCGATGTTCTACTTCTATGCCGGTACCAGTCCGCAGCGTTACGGCGAGGTCATCGATGAGCTCAACCTCGAGATCAAACGCGTACGCGAGGGTGCGGTGGCGGCTGAAGAACTGAAGCGCTGCCAGGTGCGGCTGAAGGCCGGCAAACGCATGGGCATGCAGACCAATTCCGCCCGCGCGATGCAAGCCGCGCTCAACGCGATCTACGGACTGCCTGTGAACGATTGGCGCACGTACGACGCCCGCGTGGACGCGGTCACTCTCGCGGACATCCAGGCTTTCGCCCGGCGCTATTTCGAAGCCGGTCAACGGGTGCAGATGGTGGTCAAGCCCTGAGTCCGCCGCCTGATTTTAGGCGGCGCCCGGATCTTGTCGCACGAGAGTCGTCGCCCATCTTGGGCGCGCTATGTCTAAACTAAGCCCGTTAGTGAGAGCCATGCCGGCTTTGCTGGCACTGGCTCTGTTGGTTACACCGCTTGCTCTCCGGGCCGAGGGCGAAGCCAGTCAGAAGTTGTCCAAGACGAAGGAAAAGTATGATGCCGACAAGGACGGCAAGTTGAGCGACGAGGAAAAAGCCGCCGCCAAGGAGGGGGCCAAAGCCAAGGCGAAGGCGACCCGCGAGGAGAACCTCGAGAAGTACGACGCCAACAAGGATGGTAAGCTCGATGCGGAGGAGAGGGCCAAGAAAAAAGCCGAAGAGGATGCCGGCAAGGAAGCCCGCAAGGCCGAACGTGAGGCCAGAAAAACCGCCAGCGAGGCGGAGAAAAAATAAGGAATCGCCGCAGGTGCGCCACGCACCGCGATGATATCGGGCCAGCCCCGGGGGACCACCGGGGCCTTAGTTTTTTTGGCACTCTTTGGAGCGTGGGCGACCCCGCCCGCGGTTCGCCGCGGCGAGGTTGCCGCGGCTCCAGCCAATCTTGAACTTCGTTCGATTCGAGCCCCATGCCACTCCCGCATCTTGAGCCGTTTGTCCGCCAGCCGTTGGTCTTTCTCACGGTATGCACTGCCCGCCGTGCGCCCATCCTGAGCAACTCTGTCGTTCATGAGATCCTGCTGAAACTCTGGCGCGATTCCCGGTTGCACAACGGTTGGTGTGTGCCGGTACGTGATCATGCCCGATCACGTCCGCCTGTTTGCGATGCCGGATGAAAATCCGGAGCCGCTAGGCCGTTGGGTCGCAACTTGGAGGCGCTATCTGCCCGGCAGACTGTGTCGTCATCAGGCGTGAGACCTCCGGTCTGGCAGCGAGACTACTTCGATCGATACCTGCGAACAAGGGAGTCTTACGCGGAGAAATGGGACTACGTCCGCCTCAATCCTGTGCGTGCCGGACTGGCCGTCCGGGACGGGGATTGGCCTTTTGAAGGAGAAATTCACCGACTGGAACCATAATCATTTCAAGGTGAGGTTGCCGTCGCTCCAACCAGACGTATTCCTTCTGGAGCGCGGACGACCCCGCCCGCGGTTCGACGACAGCCACCCAATCCCTGCAGCGGGGTCGCTGCAGCTCCAAGAACGAAGAACGGTTCTCATTTCTTATCCGTCAACCCGCCGCTCCATTTGAGCTTGGCGCGCATCACACTGAAATGACGGTAATCCCGCCGCTGCACCAGGCCGAGCCGGCGCTTGGCGATCGTGACCTCCACGGAAGAGCCATTGATGACGATGCGATTGTGCTGGCCGTCGACGGCCACAAGCAACCGTGAACCGGGCGTACAGTTGCGGATGCTGAGCTTCACGCCGTCGTTGAACACGATCGTGCGGTTGCTGAGCGTGTGCGGACAAATCGGGGTCATCGCGATAACGCCGGCCTCAGGGTGAAGAATGGGTCCGCCGGCGGACAGGTTGTAGGCGGTCGAGCCGGTTGGCGTGGAGAGCACGAGACCGTCACAGAGGTAGTCGGTGACGAGTTGGCCGTCCGCGCGGACCTCCAGTCGCACCAGCTGAGAATTGACCTCGGCCTTGATGAGCACGTCGTTGAGCGCAAGGTCGCGCCGGTGCGTGGCGGTGCGGCACTCGAGCAGCGTACGCTGGGCGATGCGGTAGTGGCCGAGCAGCACGTCGCCAAAACACGCGCGCGCTTCGTCGGGGGAAAAGCTGGTGAGGTACCCGAGACTGCCCTGATTGACTCCGATCAAAGGCACGCCGGCCGCCGCGGCCTCGCTCACGGCTCCGAGCAGGGTGCCGTCGCCGCCGATGATGCAACCGGCATCGCAGCCGTCGAAATAACCTCGGGGAAGTTTGCGGGCCGGGCGGCTCTTGATCCGCCGCACGCCGACCGTGCGGGCGATGGCAATGAGCTCGCGCGCCAGATCGGCGGCGCCGGACTTCCCGGTATTGACGACAAAGGCGAGTCTGCGGATGGGGGACATGCTTGGGTTCCTTATGCATGCGTCCGGACACCCTGTCGAATTCGGATTGGGATATGACCGGGAGCTCCTGTAGCGGCGATCTGCGACCGCTGACGCCAGCGGTTGATTTCTGACGGCGGTCACAGCCGCCGCTACAGTTCAACCCGTCACGAGTTCTTCCTCAGTCCCAGCAAAAACTCGCGGTTGCCATCGGCCCCATGGACGGGACATTCGCGCTCGCCGTGCAGGGTTGCGCTAGGGAGTTCACGCAGCGCGAACTGGCGTACCTCGGCCAGCACGCGCAGGCGCACGGCGTCGTCGCGGATGATGCCCTGGCCCTTGTCCACCTCTGCTTTGCCGGCCTCGAACTGAGGTTTCACGAGCGCGATCAGCGTGCCGCCCGGCCGCAGAAACGGCCACACAGCGGGCAGCACGCTTTTGAGGGAAATGAACGACAGATCCATGACGACCAAGTCGTAGCTTGTACGCGGCAGACTGCCCGGAGCGAGGTGTCGGGCGTTGGTTTTCTCGAGGTTGGTCACGCGCGGATCTCGCCGGAGTTTCTCGTGCAGTTGGCCGTGGCCAACGTCCACGCAGGTCGCACTGGCGGCTCCGGATTGCAACGCGCAGTCGGTGAAGCCCCCGGTTGACGCTCCGACGTCGAGGACATGCGCGCCGGCGAGATCGATCGGAAATTGTTCGAGGTAGGCGGTGAGTTTCTCGCCGCCGCGGCTCACAAAGCGCGGGGGCTGGTCCACGCTCAGCTCAAAATCGGCGGGATATTCCTTGCCCGGCTTGTCGAGCCGGTCGGTTCCATGACGCACGCGACCGGACATGATGAGCGCCTTGGCTTGGGCCCGGGTGGGGGAGAGCCCGCGCGCCACCAGCAGTTCATCGAGTCGTTGTTTGTCCTTGGACACCCCGTCAGCCAAGCGCCGTCGGCCAGTTCCGTCCATGCGATAAAATCCCCGCAGCACGTCCTGGCAGAGCGATTTTCCCCGAACGCTTGCTTCGTCCGATCACGCCGAGTTTGTCATACATTATATGACAAACCTCAGGGGAGCTTCTGTCGCGCGGGCGACCAGCAAGTGGTGCGGCCGCCGATCTCCTCGCGAACGAGCGGGCGTTTCGTGCGTGGGCAGAGGCCACCGTTTTCCCAGCGGTGCCAGAACAGCCATGTTTTCGGGATGTGCGCGTTGAGGTTGGGAGGCAGGTAAGCGCCTTTCCCGGCAATGGTGTCGAGCGCGAGCCGGCAGACCTTGCGACATTCGCGATGCAAGGCACGCACCTCAGCGGCCGTCAGCGAGCCCGCGGGCCGCTTGGGATGAATGGCCGCGCGCCACAGCACTTCATCGGCCATCCAGTTGCCGATGCCCGGAAATCTTTCCTGCATCAGCAACACGGCCTTGACGGGAGCTCGCGCCCGACGTTTCAAAAACGCCGCGACGGCATCGACCGTGAATGCCGGCGAAAGAATGGCCGGCGCGATACGCGTCCACCAAAGCGGCGCGTTTTTGCCGTGATGGAAGAGCACCGCTCCGAACATGCGCGGGTCGTTGAACACGAGTTGGCGCTCCTTTTGAACGAGGACGAAATGGTCGTGCTTGGACGCGACATAATCGGGCGGCTCAACGCGCAGCTCGCCGGTCATGCCCAGATGGATGCCCAGCCAGCCCCACGACTTCGCTCGGGACGGGTTGTCGCCGCTGAAACGGAAGAGCATCTGCTTGGCGGTCGTCACTGAATCCAGCAGCGTGGCGCCTGTCAGCTGGCGTTTCAGCGCCGCGGTGTCGCAGCCACGGAAGACCTTCTTCCCTTCGTGCAGACGCACGGCCAACACCTTCGCGCCGTGCCCGGCGCTCCAGCGTTTGCGGAAGAACTCAACCTCGGCCAGCTCGGGCATGTTCTTGGTCTTTTGTAGGAGCTTGCTTGCAAGCGATGTCTCAAGGGGTCGCCTGTAAACAGGCTCCTACGGGGGGAAGTTACCGGATTTCCCACTGGTAGGGATGCCGCGAGAGCATCTTCGCCTGACCCTTCGTGACCTGCACAACATCCTCCCAGCGGCAGCCGCCTAGACCGGGATAATAGAGGCCGGGTTCCACGGTAAGCACGGAGCCAAGTTTCAGCGGCGCGGATACGGCGGGTGAGATTCGGCCCGGATCATGCACCTCGAGACCCAGACCATGACCCGTGCCATGGAAAAACCCAACCGAACCCTTTTTGCCGTGGCGGGTTTCGTACCCGGCCTCGGTGAAGCATTCACTCACGAGTCCATGCACCGCGCGCCCGTCCACACCAGCCCGGATGGCGCGGGTGGCGCGCTTTTGCGCTTTACGGACCGTCTCCACCATCCGGCGCTGCACTTCGCGTGGTCGGCCTTTCAGGTAGGTGCGGGTCATGTCCCCGTGATAACCGGTCGCCAGGACCTTCGGAAAAATGTCCACGATGATGAGCTCGTGAGGTCGCAGCGGGCCGGAACCCCGCTCGTGCGGATCACAGGCCTGGTCGCCGCCCGCCACGATGGTATCGCGGGGATCGCCGCCCTGTTCGCGGATCGCGGTTTCCAGGGCGAAGCGCAGGCTTTCGGAGGTCAGGACCTTGCCGCGATGCACCAAGGTGCGGCCCTTGATACGGGCGGCACGCAGGATCTGTTCGGTGACGGAGAAACCGACCGAGCACAGCCGGTTGCCCTCGCGAATGCATTCGGCTTCGCGAGCCGTTTTGATTTCGCGCTCGGGAAAAAGCAACCCGCCCGCCAGTTCCAGTTTCAGGCCGAGTTTCGTCAGCTTCACGTAGAGATGCGCGGGGAAATCGTCCGGCACGCGGAACCGGCGGACGCCGTATTCCTTCGCCAGGGTGGCGATGATTTCGGCTATCCCCGCCTTGGCGCCGTAGCGGGCGCGAGCCCGCGTCCGGCAGTCCTCAAGCGGCAGCACGGTGTCGAAGTCGCCGGTTTTCCTGACGCGGCCGAATTCCAAAGCACTTTGGACCGTGACCTTCTTGCCGCCGGGCAGACCGAAGGCGATGAAGGAGTCGTGAACCTCGACGCGGCCGAAATAAACCATATCCGCGCTGTGGTGGGTACTGGCGTAGAGGAGGGGAGGCGTCATTTACGATTTATGATTAATGGTTGAT
>DATCRM010000333.1:0-3864 GCA_036568985.1 Lacunisphaera sp.
CTCACGCTCCACGAGGCCGTGCCCGGCCATCACCTGCAGATTTCGCTCGCGCAGGAAATGAGCGATCTGCCCGACTTTCGGCGGCACAACGGCTACACGGCGTTCGTGGAAGGGTGGGGACTCTACTCCGAAAGCCTCGGGGAAGAGATGGGCTTCTATACCGACCCATACGCCAAATTTGGCCAGTTAACCTACGAGATGTGGCGCTCGGTTCGGCTCGTCGTGGACACCGGCATGCATGCGCTCGGCTGGTCGCGACAGCAGGCCATTGATTTCTTCAAGGACAACACGCCCAAGTCCGAGCACGACATCACGGTCGAGATCGATCGCTACATCGTCTGGCCGGGACAGGCGCTGGCCTACAAACTCGGCGAGCTGAAGATCAAGGAACTCCGCGCCTACGCCTCGAAGGAACTCGGCGCCAGATTCGACGTGCGCCTCTTCCACGACGAGGTGCTGCGCAATGGGGCCGTCCCGCTCAGCGTGCTGGAGACGCACATCAAGGAGTGGGTGGCGGCGCAGAAGCTGTAGTGCCGCTCTACGAGCGCCGATGGATCTGCCGGCGGTCATAGACCGCCGCTACAGGATTGCCATACCCCTATCTTTCCCCGTGTCATAAATGGCAAATGACTATCGGAGTACCCAAGGAAATCAAAATCGGTGAAACGCGCGTCTCCATGACGCCCAGCCTCTGCCGCCGCGTGACCTCGCTCGGCGGCAAAGTGCTCCTTGAAAAAGGGGCGGGACTCAGTGCGGGTTTTGCCGACGCTGAATATAAATCCGCCGGCGCCACGCTCATCGCCTCGGCCGCCAAGGTATGGAAAGCAGCGGACCTCATTCTCAAAGTGAAGGAGCCGCTTGAGTCCGAATACGGTCTGATGCAGCCGGGTCAGACTCTTTTCACCTACCTGCACCTCGCTGCCGGACCGGCGCTGGCCAAGGAATTGTGCCGAAAAAACATCCTTGGTATCGCCTACGAAACGGTGGAAGGTCCCGACGGTCAGTTCCCGTTGCTCAAGCCCATGTCACAAGTGGCGGGCCGTCTATCGATCCAGATTGGCGCGTATTTCCTCCAATCGCAGCTCGGCGGTTCCGGCATGCTGCTTGGCGGCATTCCCGGCACGATGCCCGGACACGTCGTGGTGGTCGGCGCCGGCAACTCCGGCGCGCATGCCGTGCGCATGGCCGCCGGCATGGGGGCGCGGGTGACCGTGCTCGACCTCGATACGCGCAAGCTCGAGGTCATCGACCAGGAGTATCGCGGCAAGGTCGTGACGCTTGTGTCCAATCCCGCCAACATCGAACAGCAGGTGGCTGACGCCGACCTGCTCATTGGCGCCGTGCTCATTCCTGCCGCCCGTGCGCCGATTGTCGTCACGAAGAAAATGGTCGCCCGCATGCAACCCGGCAGCGTGATCGTGGACATTGCCATCGATCAGGGTGGTTGCGTTGCGACAATTCATCCGACCTCGCACGAGAAGCCCACGTACAAGGAGCACGACGTGATCCACTACGCCGTGCCCAACATGCCCGCGCTGGTCGGCCGCACCTCCACCATGGGTCTGACGCAGGCGACCGAGCCCTTTGTCGCCCTGATGGTGCAGAAGGGCATCGAGCGCGCCCTCAGCGAACATCCCGGTTTGGCCCGGGGCGTGAACACACGCGGCGGCCGCATCACGTACGACGCGGTGATCAGGGCACTGGGTTTCGACTCCTGATTTTCTTTGGGACACACACGCTGGAAGCCCCGGGTTTTTTGTTGCCCGCTCACGTCGGGCCGACAGTTTCGCGAGCACGGGCCGCCACCTACCTCTTAACTTCCGTGCATTATCGACGGCTGCTCCTTCTCCTATGTTTGTTGTTGCTGCCTGCGCTGGCCCATGCCGCGTCGCGGGAACCTTTTCCCGGCCTTGGCCGCAAGTGGCGCTATTACCAGTCGCCCAACTTCGAGCTCTACAGTGCCGCCACAGATGGCGACTCCCGCGACGTGCTCGAAGGGATGGAACTCCTGCGCGCGATGTTCCTGAATTCCCTTCAGTTGAAAGCCCGTCTGCCGCAACCGGTGACGATTTACTATTTCGACCGGCAGGAGGATTTTGATGGTTACCGTCCTCCCCACGTCCGCGGAGGCGACGCAACCTACCTCGGCTTCTGCACTAATTTTCCCGACCGCACCGTCATCATGCTTGCGCCGGCCCAGGACAAGGAGTCGGCGATGGAGGTGGTTTACCACGAATACGTGCACCATCTTTTCCGGATTACGGAGCAGAATCCCGCGCCGTGGTTCAACGAGGGGGTGGCGGAACTGTTTTCGACGATGCAGGCAGACCGGGAATGGCTTAAGCTCGGGCAGCCCGCCGTGGGGCGCGTGATCGAACTGCAACGGGGCCGGATGATGCCGTTTGATGCGCTGTTCGCCGCGCGCTACGATTCGCCGCTGTTCAAGGATTCGGGGCATTCCGGAATGTTCTACGCGCAATCCTGGGCGTTCCTGCATTACTGCTATTTCGGCTTGAACAAGATTCCGCCGGAAAAAATGAGCGTTTTCCTGAGCGTGGCGGGATCGCCCGAGATTCAGGAACACCCCGGAGATTTTCGGATGGTCTGCCAGGAGCTGCTCGGGCTCGACTACGCCGGATTGCAGAGGGAAATGGAGCGTTATACCACCCGCGGAAAATTTATGGGACGAAAGGCGAAGCGCCCGACCATCGTCCCGCAGCGGGAGTACACGCTGCGGCCGGCCGGGAAAGAGGAAATGCAGATCAGGCTTGCCGAGCTGGCGCTGCGGATGGCCGACAGCCCTTATGCGAACTTCGCGGTGCGAGAGCAACTGGGGCGGCAGCCGGATGCCCGGTTGCACGAATTGATGGGCTCCGTGGCCTTGCAGGCCCAGGAAGACGATGTCGCGCGCGAGCACTGGCGTCAGGCCATCGAGCTTGGGACGTCCAATGCGGCCATCTTCCGTGAGCTGGGACGGCTGGAAGCCAATGCGATCTTCGGCCAGTTCAATCTCGATTACCGGATGCCGGATCAACGCGCCGCGGATCTGCGCCACCTGCTCAATAAATCCCTGGAATGTGCGCCCGAGCAGAGCATGGGCTACGAAATGCTCGCCTGGGTCGAAGCAATGTCGGGGAAGCCCGACATCGCGAGCCTGAATCGGATTCAAGCGCGCTTTAGCACGCTCAACGACCGGGCGCGCACGCTGCTGGCTCTGGCGATCGTTCGCATGCGCCTCGGACAAACGGCGGATGCGGCCGCCTTATTGGATAAAATGGAAAAACTTAACCCCAGTGATTGGGTTCGATACGGGGTCGAGCTTACGCGGGCCCGGCTGGAAGACCGGCCGGTCGATCCGTCGAAACTGCCTGCGCCGTCCGCGCCCGGCCTGCGCGTTGCGATGCCAGGGATCAATCTCCCGCACTGAACGCGGACGTGGTCTCCGCGGGCGAATTCCAGTTCGACACGCGCCAGAATTCGTTTTCGAGCAGCGGCACGCGCCGCAGAAGATGCTGGTCGGCGAGCATGCGGGCGAGCGTCTGCAGCGAGCGATCATCCGCGACCAGTTGCGCGGTGATCTCCTTGAGTGCGATCCGCGGGTAGATGGCGGCCAGGGGTTCGTGCATGCCGTCAGGCCGGCAGGCCATGGCACCGACGTTGCTGCCGCAAAAACTTCCAAGCCACTGAAACCACCAGGCATCGATTCGCGGCATGTCGACCGCCAGCACGGCGATCAGGCTGGTGCGGGCATGGCTCAGCGCCGTGTGCAGGCCGGCCAGCGGCCCGGCCTCGAGGACAAAGTCGTGCCAGAGCATAACATCTTCGGGCAGACCAAGCGGGGCCTGGCCGGGCTGACGGACCACG
>DATCRM010000334.1:0-23408 GCA_036568985.1 Lacunisphaera sp.
GCCGGTAGTAGTTGGCGAGCGACGTCAGCCAGCCGGTCGGACGATGCTCCAGAGCCACCGCCAGTTCGATGGCCTGCTCCATGTCGCCCTCGACGTCGAAATCATCGCGGAGGTAGGCGTCCGCCAGTCCCTTTGCCGTGCCGGGAGCCAGCATGCTGCGCAGTGCGCCGGGATGTTTTAATACCACAGTCGCACGACGCGCCTGATCGTCCGGCCAAGTGGTGCCGTCCGGCAGCCGGAACGCGACGTTCTCCAACGGACGATTTGAAAACAGATGATCGAGAAAATCGCGCGTGGCGGAGACGGGGCTTTCAAGGACGAAAGAGTTCATGAACGAGGTTTTGGTTTGCTGCTAGAGACCGGCTGGCCGCCGGGTGGTGCGCCACAATCGGCGGCCGCGGCGGATTCCTGTCCGGCTCGTCCTTCATCGCGCAGCCGATTGGCGCGAAGTTCGTCCAAAACGGCCGGTCAGACGCGCCCCGGCCAGCACATGCGAAGCGAGGGCGGCTTCGAACTCATCGCGCGGGCTGCCCCGTGGCAGCCCAAGCGTCGCGACATCCAGCGCATAGAGTTCAAAGATGTAGCGGTGGGGCGGGTCGCCGGGCGGTGGTGCCGGAGGAAAATAGGCCACATCGCCGCGACTGTTACTCCCGGTTGCACCGGAGGATTGCAGGCCGCTTCCTTCGGCCAGGGACGTCTCGGAAACCGGAATGTCCCATAGCAGCCAGTGGGTGAAATCACCCTTGGGCGCGTCGGGATCGTGCATCGACAAGGCGAACCCCTTCGCCCCTTTGGGCGGTTCGCTCCATGCGAGTTCGGGCGAGGTGCCTTCGCCTTCACAGGTGTGACGTGCTGGGATGGGTTGATCGTTGCCGAAGGAGGGACTGGCGAGTTGAAAAGAGGTGCTCATATTTTTCGCGGGTAGGGTGGAAGGGTTTGGGTTGGCAATGGGACAGAAGGGAAGGGAAGCTAGCCCGAATAGTTCACGGGTTGACGGACGTTCACGCCACACCCCGCCCTGCGGGCACCCTCTGCAGAGGGGATTTTTGACTTCGGTGTTTTGGGCCCCCTCTATGAAGCCGGAACGATGCAATTGGCGCGCAAATTAGCTCTGAAATTTGCGATACCGAAAGGTGGCCGCGCACGTCCCTGTGCGCGTGGCTCGATGCCCTGCGAAACGGGCACAGGGACGTGCCCGACCACCCGCGCCGACTGCATCGTTCCGGATCAAGAGGGGTGGCGCGAAGCCCATTCGACAGGCTCAGGGCGGGTGACGGGGTGTGTAGGTGAGGCATTGAAGAGTGTGGCTAGGGCATGCTTGCGGGCGCTTTCTCCAGGATTTGTCCATGCACGTCGATTTGCAGCTGCACCCGGCCCGACTGTGGATCACGGATTTCCGCTCCGTAGACCACGGATCCGGCCTGCCGTTTGATATCAATGTTGCTGATCGGACGCCCAGCCGCCTCGCGCTGGATCGTGTCCTGCACGCCGGGCGGCAGATCGGCCAGCCCTAGCACGCGGGTGTCTGGCGCGGATGTTGCCGGATCGAAAACCAGCACCGATGTTTCCGCCGGCACGGGAGGTTCCGGCAGCAACTCGCCGGTCTCGGCGATGCGCAAGTGCGGGTTGATCGCATGCTCGCGTTCCAGCTCCACCAAGTAGATCGAGCGTCCGGCCATCGCCTCACGGCTGATTTTTTTCACCGGCTCGTTCGGCGCCGACTGATCGAGCGTGCGCCGGGCGGGGCTGGGGAGTTGATCCAGGGATATTTCTTCCTGGGCAAAAAGCCATGCACTGACCAGGAGGGTCCCGGCGGAAACAAGGCGATGCCGCGCATACATGCGTGTACCAAAGCATCCTTCCCGGTCGTCCGCCACGGGAGGTTTTTCTGACGTCTGCTAACCAGCACCACCGGGCGAGGCACGGTAATGCCTCGGAGGTCATGGGCGGGGTTTCACCGGATGGCGGCCCGGCGCCGCGCGACTATGTTTCATGCATGAAGAAAATCCGCGAAGTGATGACCCCGCATGCGGTCTGCATCGGGCCCGAAAGCACGCTGGTGGAGGCCGCCAGTCGCATGCGCGAGCTCGATGTCGGAGCGTTGCCGATTTGTGAGAATGACCGGCTGGCCGGGATGATTACCGACCGCGACATCGCCCTTCGCGGGATTGCCGAATCCCAGGATCCGAAAACCGTCCGGGTGCGTTCGATCATGTCCCCCGGCATCGTGTACATTTTCGACGATCAGGACGTCGAGGAGGCGGCCCGCCTGATGGAAGTGAAGCAGATTCGGAGATTGCCGGTGTTGAATCGCGACAAGCGTCTCGTCGGCATCGTTTCGCTGGGGGATCTCGCGGTTGAAGCGGGCGCCGCGCTTTCGGGCGAAGCGCTCCACGAAATCTCGCAGCCGGTTCATCATTCCGAGCGGTGAACCGAAACGGCCGCAGAAATGGAGCAGGGCGGTGCGTGACGTTACGTGGTGGCGGGGCCACTCACGCGATGCGGAGACGACACCAAGTGGGCAATGAAAGAGCGGACTTCTATGCCTTGTGAGGCTCCGGCACAGTGGGAGAAAGGCAGACAATGCCCTCGGGGTTCGGGACGGGTGAATATTTGGGAATGACCACGATGCCGGAGTCGGTGACCGTGAAGCGCTGCCGGTCGATGATCGGATCGAAACCAATCACCGAGCGCGGCGGGATGACAACCCCCTTGTCGATGATGGCCCGTCGGATCCGGCTGTGACGGCCGACGTCCACCCCTTGCATCAGGACGGAATCCTCCACCTGCGCCCAGCTGTGCACATGGACTCCCGGTGAAAGCACGCAGCGTTTCAGCTGACCGCCGCTGATGATGCAGCCGGACGACACGATGGAATCCACGGCCTTGCCGCAGCGGCCGTCGGCCCGGTCGTCGCCAAACACGAATTTCGCCGGAGGGGCCGGGGGCTGATAGGTGCGTAACGGCCAGCTGCGGTCGTAGAGGTTGAAGACCGGGTCCACTCCCACCAAGTCCATGTTCGCCTCATAAAAGGAGTCGATCGTGCCGACGTCCCGCCAGTACGCGGACAGCTTCTTGTTTTCGTCGACGAAATGGTAGGCCATCACCCGATGTTCGTGAATCAGTTTCGGCAGAATGTTTTTGCCGAAATCGACATCGCCCGCCGCCATGGCTTCGGGCGACAGTGTCGCCAACAACCGGTCGCGGTTGAACACATACACTCCCATTGAGGCCAGCGACTTGTCGGGACGAAGCGGCGACGCCGAGCCCGTTTTCGGTTTTTCCTGAAAATCAACAATGCGGCCCTCGCCGTCGGTCTCCACAATGCCGAAACGGTGGGCGATGTCCCGGTCCACCTCGACCACCGCCACGGTCGTATCGGCGTGTCGGTCCCGGTGAAACTGAATCATCTTGGAGTAGTCCATTTTGTAGATGTGGTCGCCCGACACGATCAGCACCTCGGTGATGTCGTCGCCGATGATGCGCAGATTCTGAGCCACGGCGTCGGCGGTGCCGTGGAAGAGATCGCCGTCCCGGCTGAGGGTCGGGTAGATCGGGAAGATGTGTTCGCCCAGCTCGGGCCGGTAGATGTTCCAGGCCAGGTTGAGATGGCGGTTGAGCGAGGTGGACTTGGTCTGCATCAGCACCCCTACCTTGCGAATGGAGGAATTGATGCAGTTCGACAGGGTGAAATCGATCAGGCGGTAGATCCCGCCGAACGTCACCGCGGGCTTGGCCCGATACTTGGTCAACGGATGCAGCCGGGTGCCTTCACCTCCGGCCAGGAGTACTGCAAAAACATTTTTCACGGCAAAGGGGGGCTGTTCAAAGAGGGTTGACCCTGCAGCGGGGGTTAGGAGCCGCCGCAACCTTCTTTAGTGCGAGTTACTGCGGTAAAGTGTGGCTGACGATTTCAGATTTGCCATACTGATCTCAACGAGCGACCCGCGGCGTCACCACGGGCCAAAAGGCAAGGCAGCAGGCATTTTTTCTGGAGAATAGGCTCCCCATGGACGGCCGGCGTGGACACATTTTTGCCATGGCCCAACTCGGCAAACGCAACCTCCTCACCATTGTCCGCTCCTCGACGCCGGGCCTGTATCTTGAAGGTGGTCCGCACGGGGAAATTTTGTTGCCGGGGCGTTATATTCCGACGGGGGCCGTGGTGGGCGGGAAGGTGGACGTCTTTGTCTATCGCGACTCCGAGGACCGGTTGGTGGCCACGACGCAAAAGCCGCTGGCCCAGCTCGGCGAGTTTGCCTGCCTGCAGGTCGCCGGCGTCAATCCTCGCATCGGGGTTTTTCTCAACTGGGGTTTGGAAAAAGACCTGCTGCTGCCGATTCGCGAGATGAACGGCCCGCTCAATCCGGGCGACTGGGAGGTCGTGCAGGTGGTGCTCGACAAACAAACTGACCGGCTGATCGCCAGCGCGCGGATCAACCGCCGGCTCGATCTCACCCCGCCGCACTATCATGAGGGCGAGTCGGTCAACCTGATCGTGGCGAGCAAGAGTCCGCTTGGATACAATCTCATCGTGAATCATGCCCATCGGGGTTTGATCTATCACACCGATGTGCCGGGCACGCTGAAGGTCGGCCAGCAAGTTGCGGGTTACGTCCGGTCAATCCGCCCGGACGGCAAACTGGACATCGCGCTCGGGCAGGCAGGCTACCGCCGGATCGGAGCGATGTCGGAGAAAGTGCTCGAAGTACTGACGGCGCGCGGCGGGCGGCTGCCGTATCACGACAACAGTCTGCCCGAGGAGATCCGCGACGTCTTTGGCATGAGCAAGAAGGCTTTCAAGCAGGCGATCGGTGCGCTCTTCAAAGACGGGCGCATTGTCATCGAGTCCGATGGCATCCGGCTGGTGGAGCCGAAGGCGAACCGGTGAACCACGAAGACACCAAGGCACGGAGATAAGGCAGGGTCACCACGAAATACACGAACCACACGAAAGGGATGGAAGCGGTTCCCTTGTCCGGCTTTTCGTGTGTTTGGTGTATTTCGTGGTGACCTCCGGGGCGTGAATTGGGCTTTGTGCCTTCGTGGCTTTGTGGTTCACTCTCCGGACATGACCCAAACCAACTCATCGACTCCGCGGAAAGTCACCGTGCGTGAAGTTCCCATCGAGCTCTGCCAGTTCATCAAGTTTGGTGGGCTGACCGAGACCGGCGGCGAGGCGAAAATCCAGATCGGCGCGGGCCAGGTGACCGTCAATGGCGTGGTCGAGATGCAGAAGCGCAAGAAGCTCAAGGTCGGAGACCAGGTGACGTTCAACGGCCAGACGATCGTGGTGCACTTGGGTTGAGAATTCCGGGCGGACTGGCGGCCAGAGGCCGTAGCTCCAGCCGGACTCATGCTACAAGGTTCGCGCGCAAAAGCCTCTCCAGTGCGCGAAGAAATCGTAGGGGATCTCCTGCCGGTCGTGATGGGGGATGTTTGTCATACATTATATGACAAACGTCCGGGGGCTCCTGTCGCATGACGCGCGCAAAGGGTTGCGGAAATTGCGCCGGCTCTGCGCTCGATCGGTTGGTCGTGGGTGCATTTTTCGCGCGAGGACCCGATTCGACTGGATGCTGGGGTTACCCAGGGTTTCCCCGGTGAACGGGAACTGGGAACCGGGGGACCGGTTTAAACAGGAAGGAAACAGTCCTGCGCTTTCGCAGGTGGTTTTCGCGGCGATGAATGGGCCGCACCTTCTGTCATGTCATTCGAATCATGGATTCTGATCATCAGCGGCGTCCTGCTCGGGATGGGACTGACCGCGAACTATGTGTCCCGGCTGCCCTTCACTCCCACGATGATCTACCTCACCATCGGGATTCTGCTCGGCCCGGCCGGCTGGGAAGTGCTGCGTTTGGATCCGGTCGTCCGGGTCGATCTCTTCCACCATTGTGCCGAAGTGGCCGTGGTCATCTCGCTCTTCACGGTGGGTTTGAAATTGCGCATGCCCTTGCGTGATGCGCGTTGGAGGCCTCCACTCGTGCTGGCGTTTGTGTCGATGGCGGTGACGGTCGGACTGATTGCGGTCGTGAGCGCATGGGCGTTCGATCTGCCGTGGGGCGCCGCCATCCTTCTCGGCGCGATCCTGGCGCCGACAGATCCGGTGCTGGCGTCGGATGTGCAGATGAAACATCCGGGGGACCGTGACGAATTGCGCACGGCTTTGAGCGGCGAGGCAGGGTTTAACGACGGCACTTCATTTCCGTTCGTGATGCTGGGCCTGGGTCTGCTGGGTTTGCATGATCTGGGACCGGGGGCGTGGCATTGGTGGGCGGTGGATGTCGTGTGGGCGATCGTGGGTGGACTTGGAATCGGCGGAGCGCTCGGCTGGGGGGCGGGCCGGTTGATTCTCCAGATGCGCAGCCGAAAGCGCGAATCGGTGACCTTGGACGAGTACCTTCTGCTCGGATTGATCGGCCTGGCCTACGCGCTCGCGGTTAAGCTCGAAACGTATGGTTTTCTGGCCGTGTTCGCGGCCGGAGTGGCGGTGCGCGCCGTCGAGCGGTGGCACACCAAGGCCGACGCGAAACTGGTGGACAAAGTCCTCGCCGAGGGGCCGAAGGCCATTGAGCCGGGCAATAATTCCCAGCTTGAGCCTGCGTACATGGCGGGCGCGTTGCTGTCCTTCAACGAGCAGCTGGAACACATTTTGGAAGTGGGCTTGGTGCTCATGGTCGGCGCGGCGTTGTTCGTCGTCGGGCTGGCGCCCGCAGCGCTGTGGTTCGCCCCGCTGTTGTTTTGCGTCATCCGGCCGCTGGCGGTCCTGCCGGTGTGGCTGACCGGACGATTGACTCGCGCGCAGTTTGCCGGCGTGGCGTGGTTTGGCATCCGGGGCATCGGCTCGATCTACTACCTGATGTATGCCTTGACCCTGGGACTGCCGTCGGCGCTGGCGCGGCCCATGGCGTCGCTGACGTTCACGATCGTGGCGATCTCGATCGTCTTGCACGGCGTGTCGGTGACGCCGCTGCTGGGTTATCTGGAACGGCGGGACGGCCGGGGACCGACCTGATGTCGCTCAAACGGATGAATGGGCCGGCCAGCTGTGCCTGGCGGGTCACTTTGTGATTCCAATGCCGCGGCGAAACGACATCGAATGGACCATGTCTTTTTCCTCCCTCGGCCTGGCCGAACCGCTGTTACGCGCGGTGATCGAGCGCAATTACACCGCGCCGACGCCCGTGCAGGTCGCGGCGATTCCGGCGGTGCTGCGGGACCGTGACGTCTGGGCCTCCGCTCAAACCGGATCGGGCAAAACCGCGGCCTTTGCGCTGCCGATTCTGCAGCGTTTGTCAGTGGGACGTCGCGAGCGCGGGCGCTTTGTTCGCACGCTGGTCCTTGCGCCCACGCGCGAACTGGCGGCCCAGATCGGCGAATCCTTCCGGATTTATGGACGCTGGCTGCCGGAGCCCATCAAGATCCTGATCGTGTACGGCGGCGTTTCGATCAATCCGCAGATGATGGCGCTCGGGGGTGGGGCCGATGTGATCGTGGCCACCCCGGGCCGCCTGCTCGATTTGGTGGATCATAACGCCGTGTCGTTGTCCGCGGTTTCGACGCTGGTGCTGGACGAAGCCGACCGGCTTTTCGACCTGGGCTTCGCTGACGAGCTAAACCGCATCCTGGGCCAGTTGCCGGCGCGCCGTCAGAACCTGCTGTTTTCCGCCACGTTTCCGCCCGAAGTGCTGACCCTTGCCCGCGGCCTGCTGCGCGATCCGGTCAAGGTCGAGATCGCCACCGAGCCGACGACCCAGCCGGACATCCGGCAACGGGCCATCGAGGTCGACCCGCCGCGTCGCACGCAGTTGTTGCGGCATCTGATCCAGGAAAACAAATGGACGCGCGTGCTGGTGTTCGTCGCGACAAAATATGCCACCGAACATGTGGCGGAAAAACTGCGCAAAGCCGGCATCGCTGCCGCGTCCTTTCACGGCGAACTCAGTCAGGGCGCGCGCCTGCAGGCGCTGGCGGACTTCAAGGCCTCGAAGGTGCAGGTGCTGCTGACGACCGACCTCGCCTCGCGCGGCATCGATATCGTGCAGCTGCCGGTGGTGGTGAATTTTGACCTGCCGCGGTCCCCGACGGATTACACCCATCGCATCGGGCGCACCGGCCGGGCGGGCGAGAGCGGGATCGCGGTGAATTTCATCAGCGCGGAGACGCACCGCCACTTCCAACTGATCGAGAAGCGCAATGGTTTCAGCCTGGAGCGCGAACATATTCCCGGCTTCGAGCCCGAACAACTCGACGTGCCATCGCCACCGACGGGCGGGATCAAGGGGAAACGTCCGAACAAGAAGGACAAGGCACGGGCCGCGGCGGCGCGAAAAGCGGGGCAACCGCCGCCAGCCAAGGCCGCGCCCGAAAAGAAGTTTTCCTGGCCTCGATTGCGATGAGGAGCGAGTAGGGCGGCGAGTCCCTTCGCCGTCGCGGCGCGGAACGGAGTCCGCGCCCTACCTGCCGCCGAAGCAATGCGGGCATGATTTGTCCGGCACGTAGTGCGGATGCTGCTGGTCCGCGGCGGAGAGCGGCATGCGGCAGGCGAAGCACATGACGGTGGACGTTTCGCGCAGGGCCGGATCGACGCCTACGCGCCCATCGAAGACAAAACACTCGCCCTGATAGTGGGCCCCACCGCATTCCTCGAAATATTTCAGAATGCCGCCGTCGAGCTGGAAGACCTGCTTAAACCCAACCTGCTCCATGTAGGGACCGGCTTTTTCGCAGCGAATGCCCCCGGTGCAGAACATGACGATGGGTTGCTCCTTTAATTTCTCCGGCAACCGGTTTACGGCCTGAGGGAAATCCCGGAAATGGCGGATACCCGCCGGCAAGGCGCCTTGAAACGTGCCCGCGTTGACCTCGTAATCGTTGCGGGTGTCGAGCAGGGTCACCGACCGACCTTCGTCGAGCCATTGCTTGAGCGTGCGCGCGGGGAGTTTGGGCGAAGGACGCCGGGCTGGATCGATGCCGGGCACGCCGAAGGCGATGATCTCCTTTTTGATCTTCACGAGCATCCGGTTGAACGGCTGGCGCGCGCTGAGACTTTCCTTCGGAGAGAGTCCGGCGAGTCCGGGCACGGCGCGGATCTCGGCCAGCAGACGGTCGAGCCCGGCACGTTCGCCCGCGAGGAAGAGATTGATCCCTTCGGGACTGAGCAGGATCGTTCCCTTGAGTCCACCGGCCGCGGCAATGGCCTTCAGGCGCTCCTTCAGCGCGGGAAGGTCTTCCAGCGGGGCGAACCGGTAGGCGGAAAGGTTGATGATCGCAGGCATCGCAAAGGGGAGGCTAGCAGGCGTGGCGGGCGGCCCGCACGGAAATTATCGGTGCGGGTGACGACGTTCAGGAAGCGGCGACGCCCGCCTGCGCAACCAAGGCCTGGAGGCGGGGGATCTCGTGGGCGGAGGTCTTGGCCACGAAGCCGCGGGTGTGGGCGAAATGCACATCAGACTCGGTCGAGATCCGGGTGAAGTCCAGGCGGGAGCTGTCACGGAAGCGCGACAGGCCGTAGCCGGTACTGCGACGATCGGGATAGGCCAGGCCGACGATTTCCTCCGTGAGGCCGCGTTCCTCGATGAACTCATCCAGGCCGAGCGAGGGTTCCTCGGAGAGCGGCTCCGTGCGGGGCAGGAAGAGGATTTTCCCGGGCTGGCCGGCGAGATCGAGTGACCAGACCTGTACGTGCTGGCCGAGGAAAACCAGGCGGGCACGCAGGGTCCGAACGTAGTTCACGAGATCCTCGCCAATCATGCGCATCATTTCCCAAAGCGGATCGCCGGGCGCGATGCGTCGGGCGAGGGCGAAACGGCGGAGCAAGGTGGTGTCGATCGGGGAATTCAGCTTGGGCAGGACATCGGCTGGGATGCCGAGCCATTTTGCCGTGGTGATGGGCCCGCGGCAGTCGAACCACTCGGCGGACTCGAGCCAGCCGCAGAATTGGCGGGTGTCTTCGTAGAGCCCCAGGTGCTGGAGCACGAGCGACAGCGAGCAGGTGGGCGGGTGATCCTTGGGGAGCTGGTGATGGTCGAAATTATTGCGGGTCGGGGCATGCTCGTGCCCCACGTCGACGACGCAGACAGCCGGGTCGGCGAGATCGGCGGGAGCTGGTTCGCGGCGGACGATGGTCACGGGATGCAGGGAGAGCAGGACACTGCAGGCGAGGAACTCGTCCTTGTGAGCGCCGCCGGGGTGCGTGAGAATGGTGGAGAAAGGAATCATGAAATGGGCCGGAGAATGGCGGGTGGATTCCCGCGAAACGCGAGGGAAAAATCCAACGAGGCGATGGATGGCTGTGCCGGCAGTCGTCCGGATGCTCAGTAGAATACGTTCCGGTCGAAGCGTCCGGTACTGGATGGCTGCTCCGAGCAAATGCGCGTGTTGCCATCGTATAAGCGAATTGGGTCGCACCTGGCCCGAAGCGCGAGAGGATCGACTAGCCCATATGCCACTACTTTCTCCAGTTCTTTCGGCGCTTCAGGCCCCACCTACGAGAGAAGTGCTGCAAACGTTTTTGGGCCGAAAACAACCCTCCCCGGAATCGCCCCCTGGTGCGACTGCGGCGATTACCGGTGGAATTCGACCGGTCGACCTGTATTGCTATTTGGTTGCGCGATTCGGAGAGCCCAACGGATTCCAGAATGTTCTGCGCAAACAGGATTCCGACAACTGGATTCACTGGCACTTCTCACTGCGATACCAAGACGAATATATAGAGGTGATGGCGATGACGTATCGAATTGAGCTGTGGGTTCCGCACAGCGTAGCGGCGATCACAGCCGACATTGCTGGCGAATTCGTTAAGGCGGTAAAGGTTGATTTCGCCTCATATGGTAGCGCAATGGGTAAGATTCGCGCGGGTCTTGAGGAATGGCAGGAATTTCTGAATCCGCATGCGAGGCTTTCTCAGGTTTTGAACCAGATGTGCGATCGCGCGAATGAACTTGTTGCCACACTTCCAGCGCGTTTGCCACACCCACACACATCCGAAGAATCGGAAGCATTCGGCGAAAATTTCGACCGCTGGCTAAAGGTGCACGCCGAGGTGAACGGTCTGTGCCAATCTATTCGCCTGTTGGCACCGGTGGCAGCAGAGAGTTTCGTGAACCTTCTTATATTCGTTTTGCTCAAACCGGAATTGCGAGCGCAGGCTGGATTTCACGATGGTTTTGTACGGCGGCATATCAATGAGCGCGTCGCCGAGCTAAACATACACTGTCAACATTTCACAATGCCGGTGGACTGGTCAGCGCCGGAATGTCGGGCCTTGCATACGTTGATGAACCGTCGAAACGACTACTTGCATGGTAACTTCAACCCCGATCGAGAGGCGTATGGTACAGTCTATTTTAAGGGCACAGTTCCCATATTCGCAGATTGGCGTGACTTCTATGATCGTGCCTTTGGCCCATACCTCCGCAGCTTTTCAGCGCAGTCGGCAACCGAGGACCTAACAATAGTTGAAGGTTTTAAAAGCTACGTGATGAGTTGCGTTGATCCCAAAGCGTATAGCAATTTGCGAAGACTCACCGAGACGATCGAGCTTGGTTATCGGCCAGAAAAGCACCGGATAGGTCTACTTTTTCCGGGTGTGTTACATGATGCTTTCGCTACTACAGAACCACCGTCATTCGTGCACGGAGGAGACGGAATTTGATCCCGCGGCATTCGGTCTGAGTTGGCGGGGGCCAGAGATTTTTTTCAGTAGAACACGTTCCGGTCCAGCGAGCGGTATTGGATGGCCTCGAGCAGGTGGTTGGACTGGATTTTTTCGGACTCGGCCAGATCGGCGATGGTGCGCGTGACCTTGAGGATACGGTCATAGGCGCGGGCGGACAGGGAGAGCTCTTCCATCGCGTGCTGGAGCAGGTCGCCCAGCGTGGAGTCGAGCGGGCAGAAACGTTTGATTTGCGAGGGCGTCATGCGGGCGTTGGCGGTGAGGCGCGTGCCGCGGAAGCGGATGAGCTGGTGCTGGCGGGCAAGCTCGATGCGTTCACGCATGGCGGCGGAGGATTCGCCGTTTTTGTCGGAGCGGAGTTCGGTGATGGAGAGGGAAGGAGCCTCGACGTGAAGGTCGATGCGGTCGAGCAGCGGGCCGCTGATGCGCGCCCGGTAGCGCTGGATCTGGGCGGGGGCGCAGCGGCACTCGTGTTTCGAATCGCCGAGGTAGCCGCAGGGGCAGGGATTCATGGCGGCAACCAACATGAAATTGCAGGGCAGGGTGACCTTGCCGGCGCTGCGGGAAATGGTCACGTGGCCGTCTTCGAGGGGTTGGCGCAACACCTCGAGGGCGGAACGCTTGAATTCGGGCAGTTCGTCGAGGAAAAGCACCCCGAGATGCGCCAGGGAGATTTCGCCCGGCCCGGGGATGGCGCCGCCGCCCAGCAGGCCGACGTCGGAGATGGTATGGTGCGGGGCGCGCGCCGGCCGTTGGAGAAACTGCAGGCCGCCCTGCATGGTCTGGCCCGCGGCGGAATGGATGCGCAGAATCTCGAGGTATTCTTCCAGCGTAGGCTGGGGCATGATGCCGGGAATGCGACGGGCGATCATGGATTTGCCCGAGCCCGGCGGTCCGATCATGATCAGGTTGTGATCGCCGGCGACGGCGATCTCGACGGCACGGCGGACCGCCTGCTGGCCCTTGATGTCGGAAAAGTCGGGTTCATTGTCGTTGTGCACGGCCTTGGCGGAACGCCGGGGCGCGGCGACGGGAAACAGGGTGATCTGGCCGGCTAGAAAACGCTGGGCCTGGTCGAGCGACGTGATCTCGTAAACCTCGATGCCCTCGACGAGCGCGGCTTCCTGCGCGGCCAGGGGCGGGAGGAGGATGGTTTTGCGGCCGGAATCGCGGGCGAGCACGGCCATCGCCAGGCCGCCCTTGATCGGGCGGGTGGCGCCGGAGAGGCTGAGTTCCCCGGCGATCAGCAGCCGGGCAAGCGGGACGTTGCAGGCGAGCTGGCCGGTCGCGACGAGGATGCCGAGGGCAATGGGCAGATCGTAGATCGCGCCCTCCTTGCGCAGGTCGCCGGGCGCCAGGTTGATGGTGGTGCGCGTGCGGGGCATCTTCAGCCCGGAATTGCTGAGGGCGGAAAAGACGCGGTCTTCGGATTCCTTCACGGCCGCGTCAGGCAGTCCGACCATGATGAGATTGGGCACGCCGGACTCGCCGGTGTTGACTTCGATCTGAACGGGAACGGCGTCAATGCCCAGCAACGCGGCTGAGCCGATAGTGGCTAACATGGACAGGGGACGGAATGCGGAAGGATGGAGGTTAGACCAACCCAGCCTGCAAACGCCGGCGGACCTCAACGATGTTGTCCTCCACTGCCTGCAAAAAGGGATTGGTTTGGCCCGCTGTCGTCAAATAGCGATGCACACCACCGGCCTCGAAGTCCAGCATTGGCCGAACATAATTTGCCCAAAAGCCGGGCGTCATCTCCATCATTTCCCGGAGGCTGTGGTAGGGCCGCTTTTCAGCCGGCACCTGTTCGAAGTCGAAGGCTTCCTGGAATTCGAGGAAAAGCGCGCCCAGTTTGTCCACGTAGTCGGGGGCGCTCATCTGGGCAAGGTAGTCGGCCGTCACCAGCACGAAGGCGAAATGCCGGCCCTCCTCGCTGCGGAAGGTGACCTGGCTGATCTTGTTGCGCGGTCCGGTGCAGATGATGGCGGAGCAGATGTCCTCGATCTCGGTGGCAGTTACGCCCATGCGGGGAAGGTACTCACGGGCGAATTCGCAGCTCCGACGCTCGTGGATGAAGGTGTAGCGGGCGCCGCTGCCGGCGCCGTCCTCGTTTTTCTTCAGGTAACCGGTGTCATGCAACAGGGCCGCCATGACGGCCAGCTCCCAATCGCGGCGGGTCAGCACGGGCTTGTCGGGAGTCCGGCTCCGTCCCTGCAGGATATAGATCAAGCACAGGGTGGCCTGCAGCGTGTGCTCGTAATCGTGGTAGTGCATGTCGATGGCCTGATAGCCGGCGTATTCGCCCGCGAACATGCCATGCACGTCTTCAAACAATCGATCGAGAAGCGGGAAACTGGATTCCGCGCCGATCTCCAAGAAAGCGTCCTTCACGGCCTTGACCACAGCCTCGGGCTTTTTCGTATCAATGGAGTGGGGCGGGACCATCCGGCCCTAGGAAATAGGGGTTGCGCCCCACTTTCAGCAAGCCCATTGTCTCGCTCCATAAGAAATGGTTAACAGCACCAACCTAATTGTTGGGCTGACAGGCGGGATGGGATGTGGAAAGTCAACGGCCGCCGCCCTGTTTGCCGAGCGTGGATTTCGCCGTCTGGATGCCGATCAGGTGATTCGGGACGAAATCCTGACTGACCCCGAGGTGGTTCGGGTCATCCGCGGGCGTTTCGGACCCGAGGTGCTGGACGAGGCGGGGCGGGTTCGGCGCAGCCGGGTGGCCGAGATTGTTTTTGCCGATCCGGTCGAGCTCGAGTGGTTGGAAAATCTGTTGCATCCGGCGCTGCTGGAGCGTTGGCGGCGGATATTCGCGGCGGCGGAAGGCGAGGCGTTCATTGTGGAGGTGCCGCTGCTCTTTGAAAAAGGCTTGGAGAATTGGTTTGATTTCACCGTGTGCGTGACCACAGGCTCTGCGACGCAATTGAGGCGGCTGGAGCAGCGTGGCATTCCCCCGGAACTCGCCCGCCAGCGCCTGGTCAAGCAACTGCCACTGGCCCGAAAGTGCGAGCTGGCAGACCATGTTCTCCTGAACGACGGTTCCCCCGAATTTCTCCGAGAGCAGGTGAATGCCTTGGCCGACCGCCTCTTGAAAACCCAACCACCCCGGCCCCAAGGCCGTCTTCATGTCAGTCCCTCCTAAATCCGAAGAGGATACCAGCAAGCCCGACTCCGCCGAGTCGACTCCCACCAAGCGCCGCGCGCGTCCACGTTCCCGCCTTACTGCGCGCTCCAAGCCGGCCAAGAAGGCCGCGGCGGATCGCGAGACGCCGGCTCCGGTCGAGCAACTCCCCTTTGAACCGGTTCCCGCGCCCGAGCCGGTGAAGGTCGAGGAGCCACCTCCGCCTCCTCCTGCCCCGGAACCAGCCCCTGCGGCGGCTCCTGCTCCCGAACCTGCGGCAGCACCGCAGGCGAGTGGCGGCGACAACCAACCCGTTGCGGCGCAGCCGAGCGGGCAAGGCGGTTACGACGAAGGCGGTGGCCAGGGTGGCGGCAATGGCGGTGGCCAGTTCCAAGGTGGCGGCGGCAAATGGAACCGGCGCCAGCGCGGCAAACATTTCCAAGGTGGAGGTGGTGGCGGTGGCAAGTGGGGCAAGCCCGGCTTCCAGCCCGGCGGTGGAGGTGGTGGCAAACCTCCGCAACCGCTCCCTCCCAAGGAGCAGATCATTTACGGTGATTTGCCCGATCCCGCCCGGTTCCAGAGTCTCGAAGCGCTGGAACAGCTGGCCCGCGAGATCGCCTCCGACCAACAGGATCCGATCTGGCTCAACGAACTCTATGCCTTGAACCATGCCGATCTCACCGCCTTTGCGAAGAAACTCGGCGCCAAGATCGAAGGCGTGCCGAATCGCAAACAGCTCCTCACGCTGGTGTTCGCGGCGGCCAATGAGCAAAAGCTCCCGCTGCTTGACCGCGGCTACATCGACCTGACCGAGCGCGGCATCAGCTTTATTGTGCATGAGGACGTCAACTACCGGCTCTACCCGGAGGATGCGATCCTGCCGGAGATCTTCGTGAAGCATTACGGTCTTCGTCGCGGCCACCATGTCGAGGTGCAGTGTCAGGCCCCTCAGGGGAACGAGCGCTGCCCGGCCGTCGTCGCCGTCAAGTCGGTCATGGGCGGCAAGCCCGACCAGATCTCCAAGATCCAGGCCTTCGAGGAACTCACGCCCTATTATCCGCTCAAGCGGATCTGGCTCGAGGTTCAGGGGCTCAAGGACGTTTCCATGCGCATGGTGGATATCGTCACGCCGATCGGCTTCGGCCAGCGCGGCCTCATTGTGGCGCCGCCCCGCACCGGCAAGACGATTCTCATGCAGAACATGGCGAACTCCATCGCGGAGAACTCGCCCGAGGCAAAGCTGCTCATTCTGCTCGTGGACGAGCGCCCCGAGGAGGTCACCGACTTCAAGCGCCATTGCAAGGGCGAGGTCGTCAGCTCGACCTTCGACGAGGCGCCGGAGAGTCACGTGCATTGCGCCGAGATGGTGATCGAGAAAGCCCGCCGGCTCGTCGAGCACGGCGAGCATGTCATCATCCTGCTCGATTCCATCACCCGCCTCGCGCGCGCCTACAACGCGCTCGCGAGCAACAGCGGCAAGATCATGTCGGGCGGCCTCGAGGCCAACGCCCTGCAGAAACCCAAGCGTTTCTTCGGTTCGGCCCGCAACATCGAGGGGGCCGGCAGCCTGACGATCATCGGCACCGCGCTGGTGGACACGGGCAGCCGGATGGACGAGATCATCTTCGAGGAATTCAAGGGCACCGGTAACATGGAGCTCCACCTCGACCGCGATCTCGTCAACAAGCGCATCTTCCCCGCGATCAACATCGACAAGAGCGGCACCCGCAAGGAGGAGCTGATTTATCACCCGGACGAACTCCTGAAGATCTATTCGCTGCGCCGCGCCATGCAGGGCGTGCCCGCCGCCGATTCGATGGACATGCTCATCCAGCGGCTCAAGAAGACGAAGACGAATACCGAATTCCTCCTGAGCCTGAACCGCTGATCCCGCGCCCGCGGGACCGGCCCAAGCCGTGACCACCGCCGAAGATTCCCTCGTGCAACTCGCCCGCCAGCGCGGCTTGCGCCCCGAGGGAACCGGCGCGAAGGAGCTGGGGCAGGCGCTGGCCCGCGATTTGGGATTGCCTTGGATTGAACTGGGCGACCGGTTCATCGCCGCCGACGTACTCGGGGCGGTCCCGCGCGCCTTCGTGTTGGAACACACGGTGCTGCCATTCGCGCGCGAGCGAGGCGTGCTGCGGGTGGCGGTGGCCGATCCTCTCGCAACGGATGTCATGGACAGCATCGCTTATCTGGCAGGATCGCCGGTCCAGCCGGTTTTGGCGGAGGAGGCCGACATCCGCCGCGCGCTCACCCGCTGCTACAGCGAAGGAATGCGCGAAGAGGCGGCCGAGGCGGCGGGTTCGCGTCCGCCCCTGACGGTTGAGACGGATACCGACGGGACCGATGCGCAGGATGCGCCAGTAATCAAGCTGGTGGGCGATCTCATCGCCGATGCCATCCGGCGGCGTGCGTCCGATATTCATCTGGAACCTTTGGAGCGGCGATTTCGGGTGAGGCATCGGATCGATGGCGTCCTGCACGATGCCGAAGCGCCGCAGAAGCGCCAGCAGCTTCCCGTTATTTCCCGTCTGAAGATCATGGCCGGTCTCAGCATCGCCGAGAAGCGGGTGCCGCAGGACGGACGCATCCAGACCTCGATCGATGGCCGGAGCCTCGATTTGCGGGTGTCGTCGCTACCGACGACCCACGGCGAAAGCCTCGTCCTGCGGGTGCTCGACAAGGAGAGCCTTCGGACCGGCCTGCCCGAACTCGGTTTCCTGCCCGACGACCAAGCCGTGTTTGAGCAACAGTTGGCTTTGCCCGACGGCATCATGCTCGTCACCGGTCCGACGGGTTCGGGCAAGACGACGACGCTCTACGGCAGTTTGCATCATCTGAACCGGCCTGACCGGAAGATCATCACGGTGGAGGAACCGGTCGAATATCAGATCGCGGGGATCAATCAGGTGCCGGTCAATACGGCGACGGGCATGACCTTTGCCGCGGCGCTCCGGGCCATGCTCAGGCAGGCGCCGAATATCGTCATGGTCGGCGAAATCCGCGACCGCGAGACCGCTGAGATCGCCCTCAATGCCTCGCTCACCGGACACCTCGTCTTTTCGACGCTGCACACCAACGATGCCCCGTCGGCCATCACACGGCTGATCGATATCGGGGCCAAGCCGTTTCTCGTGGCCGCCGGCCTGCGTTCGGTGGTTGCCCAGAGGTTGGTGCGTCGAATCTGCATCCGATGCCGTCAGCCGTATTGTCCTTCAGGGCGCGAATTGCAGGCGCTGGGGCTGGACTCCGCCGACCTCAGCAACGCTGAATTTGCCCGCGGAGCCGGCTGTCCGGCCTGCCAGGGCACCGGTTACCGGGGACGCTTGGGAATTTTTGAAATCTTTCTCGTGAACGACGGGATCCGCGCCATGATTTACGACAATGTCACGGCCACCCGCTTGCGCTCGCAGGCGCGGCTTGCTGGCATGCGCACCATGAGAGAAGACGGAATCCGCAAAGTTCTCGCCGGCCTCACCACAATCGAAGAGATTGTGTCCGCCACCGCCGCCGACCAAGTTTGAAGCCACCCCTCAACCCAACCATCGCATGAGCTACGAAATGAACGATCTCCTCGAGCTGGTCGTGGAGCAGAAGAGCTCCGACCTCCATTTGCAGGTCGGCGTCCCTCCCTGTCTGCGCCTGCGCGGTAGCATGACCCCGATCGACGGACCGTCGCTGACTCCCGAGGATACCGAGCAGCTCATGCTCTCGATCACGCCGGACAACCACATTCAGAACGTGAAGCTCAACGGCGGGACCGACTTCGGTTTCGCCTACGGCGATAAGGCGCGTTTCCGCGTGAGCGTGCTCAAGGCCAAGGGCAATTACGGACTCGTATTGCGCCAGATCCCCAACCAGCTCTTCGACCTGCGGACCATTGGCATGCCCGACAAGATCAAGGAGCTGCTCTATCGCCCGCGCGGCCTGTTCCTGGTGACCGGACCGACCGGTTCCGGCAAGTCCACGACGCTGGCCTCGATGATGAATTACATTAACGAAAATCGTGACGGTCACATCATCACCATCGAGGACCCGATCGAATATTACCACCCGCACAAGAAGTGCGTCGTCACGCAGCGGGAAGTCGGCTCCGACGTCCCGAGTTTTTCGGAGGCAATCCGCCGCGCGCTCCGTCAGGATCCCGACGTCATCCTCGTCGGTGAATTGCGCGACTTGGAGACGATCGAGGCGGCCATCTCGGCGGCCGAGACCGGTCACCTGGTGTTCGGCACGCTGCACACGAACAGCGCGGCCAAGACCGTGGACCGCATCGTCGACGCGTTTCCGGCCAACATGAAGGAGATGATCCGCACCCAGCTCTCGACCTCGATCATCGCCGTCATTTCCCAGACACTCTGCAAGAAGAAGACTGGCGGACGCATCGCGGCCTATGAGATCATGGTGAACACCTCGTCGATCGCCTCCCTCATCCGCGACAACAAGACTTTCCGCATCCCATCCGACATCCAGACGGGCGCCAATCTTGGCATGATCACGCTCGATACGCACCTGATGAGCTTGGTCAATCGCGAGCTGATCGACCCCGACGAGGCGCTCGAAAAATCGCAGGAACCGGTCGCGATGAAGGAGAAGTTGCTGAGCATGGGTTTCAAGCTGCGCGAAGTCTAAACCTCACCCCAATCCGGCCCGGGCCTGGCCGGTCTCCTCATGTTCGAGGGACACAACCAGGCCATTCACGATCTTCTTTCCGCCCGGCGGCTGGTGGAGCCGACGGCATTGGTTGCGGCTCTCGAGAACGACCTTGCCACGGGCAAGTCCCTGGCGAGGGCCCTCGTAGACTCAGGCGCCATCGACCTCGGACGGTTGTTGCAGGCGGTGGCCGGGCATCTTGGTTGCGACTGGCAGGACCCCTTGCCTGACGAGCTGCCTCACTCCGTGACGTCCCAAGTGAAGCCGGATCTCGCCAGGACCCGTGGCGTGATTCCGCTGACGGCTGCTGGGCGCGCACTCAGGGTTGCCGCGCTGAATCCATTTGATCCGCATTTGATCGATGATCTCAGCTTCCTGTTGGGGCGCGAAATCAGGCTGACGGTGGCTGATCCCAGCAAGGTGGACTCGCTGATCCGCCGATATTACGGAGAGGAGGAGGCCCGCGACCAGGCGCAACCCGAACCGACGGGGCGGCCAGCTGATGGCTCGGCTCTGACGCCGGCGGACTTGGAGAAATTGGCGGGACAGCCGCCGATCATCCGGTTCGTGAATCTCGTGCTCGCGCAGGCCGTGCGCGAGGGTGCGTCCGACATTCACTTTGAGCCTTTCGAAACGGGTTTTCGAATTCGGAGCCGGGTCGACGGCACGCTGCGCGATCTCCCGCCGCCGCCGTCGTCGCTCGCGCTGCCCGTTACTTCCCGTCTGAAGGTCCTGGCCAACCTGAATATCGCCGAGCGTCGCCTGCCGCAGGACGGGCGCATCCGACTGACGCTGGCGGGCCGCACGGTGGACCTGCGGGTGTCCACGCTGCCGACGCAGTTTGGCGAGAGTGTGGTGTTGCGTGTACTCGACCAGTCGGCGCTGCGTCTGGACATGGGCCAGCTCGGGCTGCCGTCGGCGATCCATGAATCGGTATTGAATGTCATCCGCCGGCCGCATGGAATCTTCATCGTCACCGGCCCGACCGGATCCGGTAAAACGACCACGCTCTACAGTTGCCTGAAGGAACTCAACACGACCGACGCGAAGCTGCTTTCCGTGGAAGATCCGGTCGAGTACGAGATCGACGGGGTGATGCAGGTCCCGGTGAACCTCTCCGCCGGACTGAGCTTCGCGCGCACGCTGCGCACCTTTCTCCGCCAGGATCCCGACATCGTCATGGTGGGCGAAGTGCGTGATGCCGAAACCGCCCGGATCGCAATTCAGGCGTCGCTTACCGGCCACCTGGTGTTGACGACCCTGCACACCAACGACACGGCGTCTGCCGTAACAAGACTGATGGACATGGGCATCGAGCCGTTCCTGCTCGCTTCGACCGTCGAGGCGGTGCTGGCGCAGCGGCTCCTCCGGCGTGTCTGCGCAAAATGTCGCGCCGCGTATGAACCGTCCGCCGCGCTGCTGCACCAGCTCGGGATGGCGCCGGACCAAACGGCCGGACGTCTTTTCCATCGGGGTGCAGGGTGTTCCGATTGCCAACAGAGCGGCTATCGCGGACGGATCGGCATTTTTGAATATCTGCCGATGTCCGAAACGTTACGCGATCTGATCATGCAAGGAGCGACGCTTGTCGAACTTCGCCAGCGCGCGGCGGCGGAAGGGCTGGTCACGTTGCGTGATGCCGGCCTGGCTGCAGCATTCGCGGGCGATACCACGGTGGAGGAGATCATGAAGTTCACCTAACCGTGCAAGGCACGGCAAATCCCAAAATGCCAATGAACAAAAGCCAAACAAATCAGGCCAATCTAAAGCGAACATGGTGCGACCCGATACTTCGGCGGTGGATTGGTCTTTGCGCGGATTCCAGATTTTTCGTTTTTGACGAATTTCCACCCGAAAAGCGAACGGGCTTTGTTTGGCCTTTGGCGTTTTGTAATTTGGAAGTTTTATTCTGATGCCCTTGTTCACCTACATTGCCCTCGATGCCCGCGGGTCGGAGAAATCCGGGCGGGTTGAAGCGTCGGACGCGAGGCGTGCCGGTGTCATGATCCGGCAGCAAGGACTGTTTCCGATCCGGGTGAGCCAAGCTGGCGAAGTTTCAACCGGAACCGGCCGGGAAACTGGGAGATTTCTCCGCTTCTTGTGGCCGTTTGGGTTTTTTCGGCCGGTGCGGCCGAAGGAGCTGGCGATTTTCACCCGGCAGTTGGGGACGCTGCTTCATGCCGGCATGCCGTTGCTCCGCAGCCTGGAGGTGCTTGCGCGGCAGGAGCGGAATGTCGCGTTCCGCCGGGTGATCGAAGCGCTGGCGGATGGCATCAAGTCGGGCGTCCCGCTCTCCGAGGCGATGGGCGCCCACGGACACGTGTTCGATCGTCTTTACGTCAGCATGATCCGCGCGGGCGAGGCGGGTGGGGTGTTGGAAGGCGTGTTGGGTCAGCTGGCGAAATTCCAGGAGAAAAGTCTGCAACTTCGCGGCAAAGTGACGGCGGCGATGGTTTATCCGATCATCGTGCTGGCGGTGGCGGTGACGATCATGGCGGCCCTGCTCGTGCTGGTCGTACCGAAGTTCAAGCAGATCTTCGCCGATCTGCTCAAGGGTGCTCCGCTGCCACCGCTGACCAATGCGGTATTGGCAATCAGCGATCTGGTCCGGCACCATCTGCTACTGGCCGGCGGCAGTGCGATCGCGGCGGTCATCCTCATCCGTCTTTACCGCCGGAGCGACAGCGGGGCGCGGGTAATGGACACGTTGATCGTGCGCATGCCGCTGTTCGGAAATCTTTTTCTCAAGGCAATCGTGGCGCGCTTTGGCCGGACCCTCGGGACCCTGCTGTCGACTGGCGTGCCGATATTGCCAGCGTTGTTGATCACCCGCGATACCAGCGGCAATGCGCGCGTGGGGAGCGCCATCACGAGCGTGCATGATCAGGTCAAGGCGGGTGCACCGGTCGCGCGGCCATTGGAGGCCACGGCAGTTTTTCCCCCGCTGGTCGCGAGCATGGTCGAGGTGGGAGAGCAAACAGGACAGTTGCCCGCCATGCTGGGCAAGGTCGCGGACATCTATGAAGACGAGGTGGACAACGCCGTGGCTGGCCTCAGCTCGCTTATCGAGCCTATCCTGATCCTGTTCCTCGCCCTCGTGGTCGGCACGATCGTGATCGCCCTCTTCCTGCCCATTATCCGGATCGTGCAACTGCTGACGTAGCCGGCCGCTTTCGGCCATTTCTCCGGGTTGACGTGAGGCGGGGAAGCATTGGAGTGGGGCAACCCCTTATCCCATGAAACGTCTCCTGTTTTTGTTGGTTGCCCTGCTCAGCGTCTTGCCCATTGCCCGGGCGAACCACCGGTTTCTTTGCACCGACTCCGCCGGCGGGAAGGTTGCCGTGGTGGCCGCTGACGGCAGCGTCGAATGGGAGTTTGCGTGCCGGCACCCGCAGGATTGTTGGGCGCTGCCGAACGGGCATTATCTCTTTTGTCACGCGGGCGGGGCGATCGAGATGACGCCGGCCAAGGAGATCGTCTGGGAATACAAGGCCGCGGAAAAGACCGAGGTGCACGCCTGCCAGCCGTTGGGGGATGGCAATGTGATGGTGGTCGAGTGCGGGCCCAGCCGGATTGTCGAGATTGGCCGCGACGGGAAGATCGCTCGCGAGATCAAACTGCCGGTGCCGCCGGCGAGTGTCAGCCTGCACGATCAGTATCGCGGCGTGCGGAAAACGGCCGATGGTCGTTATATCGTCTGCCGCAAGGGCGAACACCGCGTCGAAGTGCTGGATGGCGAAGGTCGAGTGCTTCGCGCGCTCGCGGTCCCGGGCGACGTCCACGAAGCGGTGGAACTGCCGGGCGGCAATCTCCTCGTGACCTGTGGCGACGGGCACAAGGTCGTTGAATACGATCGGGAGGGGAAGGTTGTCTGGGGCCTCGACGAAAACGACCTTCCCGGCAATCCACTCCGTTTAATGGCGGGACTGCAGCGACTGC
>DATCRM010000335.1:0-11120 GCA_036568985.1 Lacunisphaera sp.
ACCCTGGCCGTGCCGTCGTCGCGACGCGGGGCCTTTTTGAGCCTGACGAGTTGCGCCCGCGACCTGGCCTCCGGCATCAGTTCAACGCTCGGCGGCTGGATTGTCTCGAAACAGCCGAACGGACATCTCCTCCACTTCAATTGGCTGGGGTGGATCGCGGTCGCCGCGGGCCTGCTCAGCATCCTTCTCGCCCACCGCGTCCGGGTAAACGACACCGGCACCGTCTCGCCCCTGGCCACGCCGCGACCGGCGTCCTGACCGCCTCGCGTAATAGCTGATGGGTAGGGCGGACCGGCCCGGTCCGCCGCGAGGACAATATCACATTCCCGGCGCACGGGGCCGGTGCGCCCTACCCCCCCGACAAGGCACGCGTCAGTCCATTCGCGAGCCTCAATAGGATATGTCCATCCGCCCGACGAGCTCGCGGACCTGCCTGTGCGCAGCCGCATAGTGCTTCGTGGCCAAGAGGCGTTCGAGTCGACGCAACAGCTGCTTCATTTCAACCGGACCCGGTGGCGACACCGGTGGGGCCTCCGACTTGAGCTTGGAGTGCTCGCGCACTGCCGGGCGAGCGCGAGGGGTGCGGTGCACCGCACCCGAGAAGGTCCGCGCCGCCGGCGGTTCCTCCGCTCGGCTCCCGGACGGACGGCTCAGCAGGGAGTAGTCGATCCCCACGATGCGTTTTCCCACGAAGGGTTTCAAAGACCGCTCGAATACAAGAAATTGAACGCCTCGCCCCGGAAAGACGCCTACCACGCCGTGGTCGGTCCTTCCCCCGCGATGAGCTTGCCACACCGTCATGACGCGACCGCGGCGTTTCAGATCCTGCAGCGCGCGGTCCCGCGCGGGTGCAACCAGGGAAAGATGGACGTCGGGCCGCCCGCAGCGATCGACCACCTGCCGGAAGCGCGCGGTCCGGGAAGGAAACGGAAGCTCCTCGCCTTTGGCCATCGCCAGTTCCCTAACCGCCCGTCTCGACGTGGGGTGCCTCGACGGCCTTCGATTCCGGCGATCCTTTTTCCCGGAGAAAAATGGAGAGGATCACCATGCTTCCGATGGCGAGGAATTCGCTCTGCCAGTTCTGAAAGGATTCGAACCAGAACTTCGCACCCGCGATATGTTCGGCAAACGTCACGGCGGGTTTTCCCTGACGGGCGCGTTCCTCGTTTTCCAAGCGCGCGCTGCTCACGGCATGAGTCCAGAAACTCGCCAGAAACAGCACCGCAAAGGCCAGCGAGAGCGAATGGTTGTAGAGCGCCCGCACCCATCCGCCTTTGCGCACGGGCCAGGGCGACGCTTTTGTCACCGGCCGCTTCTCTTCCGGCTCGTCGGGATCATTCGATTCGGCCGAGCCCCTTTGAAAGAGAAAGGCCGTGATGAAAACATACAAAAACATCTGCAGAAACTCGCTCTCCCAGTTTTCCGTCGTGGCCTCAATGAAATGGGCGCTGGTCAAATACTCGCGCCACGTGAGCGGCGGCTCCCGTGCCTGGACGAGTTCCTCGTTGTGCGCCTTCCAGCCAGAGAAAACCTGTCCGCCGAGATAGGTGCCGAGGAACAGGCCGATCAGCACGAAGGAAAGCCCGTTGTCTCTGAGGAGGCGTTTCATATTATCGCGCCGAGGACGCCACCGCAGCCGGCCGGACGCGCATGGTCTTCAGCGGACCGCGTCTTCCAGGATCTGGACGGTCAGATCCGGGATGCATTCCTCCAACCAAACCGCCATGTCCATTTCTTCATCCAGGATTCCACGGCAGATCTCGGCAATTTCGGTCTGCGAACTTCCCTCGGCCGCAGCGACCAGCGCGGTGTAGGATGCGATCTCCGCACTTTCCGCCGCGTAGTCCGATTGCACGTTTTTCAACACGGCATCACGGGCCATCGCCGCCGACACTCCCTGGGCGATCCCGGCGGCCGTCGCGACCATCGTTTTGACGGACGATGGCTCTCGGCCGAGCAGCCGCAGGCACTGCGCCACTTGGTCGCGATGGCGCAGGGTCTCGGCCCGATGGGCTTCCAAGCCGGCGCGGATCTCCGGAAATTCCGCGGCGAGAATCGCGTGCCCCTCCAGCACCTGAAGCATGGTCTGCTCCGTGGCGTGCGCTTCGTTCAGCCAGGTAATGAGTCGTTCCCTGTCGTTCATGGCGTCAGGGTAGCAGCCGGGGTCGCCCAAGGGTATCAGGCGAACGTCGGGTGAACCCATCGGGCGGAAGCGAACCGGCGCGCTGGCGGGGCATCGTCCGTCTGTCCGTGAAATGAGACGCACCGCAAATATCTCCTCGCGACAAACTGCAGGGCATCCTGTCGCCCGATCAGCTGTATGGGTATTCGCCCGATGGCCCCGGACGCGACCGCGAGCTACAGTTGCGGCCTCAATTAACCATCAACCCTCAAATCTGTTGCTTATGTCCGAACTATCCACCCCCCGCGACCTGCTGATCACCGAGTTGAAAGACCTCTACAGCGCCGAGTCTCAACTGATCCGCGCCCTGCCCAAGATGGCGAAGGCCGCCACCACGCCAAAGCTTCAGCAAGCGTTCACCACCCACCTCGAGGAGACGAAAGTGCACGCCGAGAGGCTGGAGGCAATCATGTCCGAACTCGATGAAAGCCCGCGCGGCAAGAAATGCGTCGCGATGGAAGGGTTGATCGAGGAGGGCAAGGAGACGCTGGAGGAGGAGGCCGAACCCGGGATCATGGACCTCGCCTTGATCGGTGCCGCGCAGAAGGTCGAACACTACGAGATTGCGAGCTACGGCACGGCCCGCACCCTGGCGGAACTGGCCGGGGAAAACCGCATCGCCAGGATCCTGCAGAAGACGCTCGATGAGGAGGGCAAGACCGACAAGTTGCTCACCTCAATCGCCGAAAACGTCAGCGTGGAGGAACTCGCCACGGCCGGCGGCAAGTAACGCTTCCGTTCCCTTGCGCGATCAGTTCGCCGTTGGTGCGACAGCAGGGCGGAGCGATTCGCTCCTGCCGTTGCGGCGCTCCATGCCAATACCCCTACCCCAACCCACGGTGGAAATCTCGTCGCAAAGATCCCCCCGAAGGCCTCACGCGAGACTGCCTGGCTTGCGCAAAATATCGATCGCGCCGGCCAACCCGGTTCGTCCGGTTCAGCGGGGCGGGGTTCTGGCCTTGGTGACCCGGGTCCAGGGCTGGTTCTACCTTGCCACTGGCATCTGGCCGCTATTCTCGCCGTACAGTTTTCAGCTTGTGACGGGACGGAAACTGGACTTCTGGCTCGCGCAAACCGTGGGAAGCCTCATCGCGATCACGGGTGGCGCGTTGATTCTCGCCGCCCGCCGCGCCGTAATTCCCGTGGAGATCGCTTTCATCGCCGCGCTGCAGGCGATGACACTGGGAATCATCGACCTTTACTGCGTCACCCTGCCCCGAACCACCCGGGTCTACCTCCTCGATGCCGTGGTTGAACTCGCCTTCGTTGCGGTTTGGGCGTGGGGCTCGTGGCACCGGCCTCGGACCAAACCGACGAGCGCCTGAATCACGGGCGCCGGTCAAATCCGCCTCCGATGCCCGGCTTGTCGGCAGACCGCGGTTCCTCCGTTGCGGTATTTGGGGCCGGGATCGCCGGGCTGACAGTAGCACATGAGCTGGCGCGGCGGGGACACCGGGTGTCGGTGTATGAAAGCAATCCCGAGGCGGGAGGATTTTTCCGCAGCGCCCGGCAGGCGGACTCAAACATGCCGACCGAGTATTCGTGGCATGGCATGGGTCCTTGGTATCATAACGTCTTCGATCTGCTGCGTCAGATCCCCTTCGACGAAACCGGCAGCCTCTACGACCGGGCCCTGTCGCGGCCGATCGATTTCGGGATATTTCCCAATGCGGCCCGGGCGGAATTCTATGACCGCGGGCTGGCCAGCATTCCGCGCATGTTCCGCTGGTCCGCCCTGGAATGCGTCCGCTGGGCCTGGCTGATGCTCAAGGTTTGGAGCGCTCACCGGCGGACGTTCGAGCACTACGCGCACCTGAATGCGGCCGCGGAATGGCGCGAAAGACTGCGGCCCACCGGGTACACGACGTGGCGTTCCTGCTTCGGACCGTGGATCGGTTCGGATTGGACCAGGGTTTCGCTGCACACGGCCGGACAGTTTTTCTGCAAGCAGCTCACCAGTCAGCCGGCGCACCTTCACGCCGGCGATGACAGCGGTCCCGCCTGGACGCACGGCGCGGGCAGCGGCTGGCTGCTGCTCAAAGGACCGAGCACGGAGTTCTGGTTCGACCGATGGGTCAAACAGCTGCGTAAAACCGGGGCGACGTTCGCCTTCTCCGCCCCATTGGAGCGGCTCGATTTTGACGGGACAAGGATCGTAAGCGCCCGGCTCGGTTCGGGCGCGACCGTCGCCGCCGACTGGTACGTGGTGGCCGCCAATCCGTTTGCCGTAGCCGAAATTCTCAGCCGCACCCCGGCCCTCGAGTCCATCGGATCGCTGCGCTCCTTCCGGCCCTTGATTCAGGATGGAGAGCATATCCAGGTATCCTTCCGTCTCGCGTTCGCCGAGGCGGTGCGTTTCCCGCGCGCCCGAACCGCCGTGGTGGTCGCCGATTCTCCTTTTAACCTAACCTTGTTTGCCGAGGAACAAGTCTGGAAGCGGGGGGTGCCGTTGGGGAACGGCGTCAAATCGCTTTGGACGGGCACCAGCTGTGCCGGGACGGTCCCCGGCCCGGTTCATGGCCTGCCGGTCTGCCGCTGCACGAAGGACCAGTTCATCGACGAGATTCGTGCCCAGATCAGTGCATGCCAGGCGCTCGACGCGCTGATCCGCGAAGCGAACGATGGACGCGGTCTCGCGGATTTTCCCATTGTCCGGATCGAGGTCTGGCATGAATGGAAATTTTCCCCGGAAGGAATCCGCTCCGCCCAGCCGAAGTGGGTCACGACGACCAACACCCAGCCGCACCAACCTGCACAGCGCACATCCATTCCGAATCTGCTGCTCGCCGGGGCGCACACCCATACCGCCGCCGACGTCTGGAGTATCGAGGCGGCGGTCGAAAGCGGCCGCCGCGCAGCCCGGGCCGTTGATCCGCGGGTGCGGGTTCTGCCGCAACATCATCCCCGCCTCCTCCGCCTTATCGGGCGGGTCGACGATATCTTCTATCGGTTGAAGTTGCCGCACGTACTCGACTGCCTGCTCTTCACCGTGATCGCCGCAGTCTGCGTCGCGGCGTACCGTGCGTTCGATTGAGTCTCGACAGGTGCGGCGGACCGGCCCGCCGTTTCGACAAGCTCAAGGCCCTGAGCCTGCCGAAGGAGTCCGCCGCGAAGGCGACATCACGTTCCCGGCGCACCGGGCCGGTGCGACCTACCTCGCGGTAACACGAACCTCGGGGAGCGCGGCTACGGACTGTCCGCCGCGTGTTAATTCAGCGCCCGCAAGATGACGACGCTCAGGAACGAGCCCACCACGATCGAAAAGACCTTCGAGGTCATGGTGATCGTTATCGCCTGCTGGAGCGACTGGTTGGTGCTGACTTTGCGCAGGACCAGAACGAGCACGGTGGCCGCCAGAGCTTCGTCCGCATAAAACACTGAAAACAGCCCCATCAGCCCTTCGCCGACGCCGAGGACCACGGCCCGCACACCGGTGTCAGCCGCCGCCGCGATCATCAGGCCCGACCATTCGATGTCGACGCTCCAGTACTTGGCCGTGAGCTTGAGCGCGGCGAGCATGAGCAGCCATTTCACGGCCAACTCGATCAGAAAACCGCCTATTGCGAACGACGGCTTGGCCATGATCGCCGGTCCCGTGTCGGGATTCTCCATCTGAGTGATGGCCTTTTCCATCTCGGCGCGGGCCTTGGCGTTGGCCTCGGCCATCTCCTTCTCGGCCTTCGCTTCCGCCTCCGCCTCGGCTTTTTGCTCGGCGGGTGTGAGCTTCGATTCGCCGTCCGGTTCCTTGTCGGGCGCGGCGGCTTCGCCCTCCTTATCTTTCGCCGCAGTCGTCGCGGTGGCGGGCGCCGACTCCGCGGCGAAATCGATGCCCTTCACGCTGACCACCTTGCCGCCTTCGATTTCGATGCGGACATTGTTCGGGTACATCAGCACCTCGCGCCCGCCCTTGGCCAGGATGGACGTGGGCTTGCCGAGTTCTTTCAAGAGCTCCTCCTTGCTCATGTCGTAGCGCACGGCTGCGCCTAGGTTGGCGACGAGCAGGAATAGGGCGATCACCCACCGCAAAAGCATCGCGCCAGAATTCCGACCCGCGCGAAGGCGGCAAGCTGCAAAAATCGTCCCGGCCCGGCCATCCCACCAAACCGCTCCGACCGCCAGGCGTTTCCGGCGCTCGTGCGGAGTCGCCCACCCAGCAAACAGGATCGACATCGTTTGAACCGAGCAGGACTATCTTAAGGACTCATGAGCCCTGAGCTTGCGCACCGGATTGCCGAGGGATTTCCCGGACAGCGCCTCCTGCTGTTGCCACCGGCCGTTGTTCGCCGGTCGGCTGCGCTCCCGGTCTGTCGGGATCTCATCGTAACTCATATCGGCGCCTACCAAGCCGCCGCCCATCATTTTGTCGACCGACCCCACGGAGCGAAGGAACACATCCTGATCGTCTGTCAGGGCGGACAAGGCGCGTGTTTCGTCCAAAACCGGACGCACCGCATGACCACCGGGCACGCCATCGTCCTGCCGGCCGGGATGCGGCATCGCTACTGGGCCGATGAGAACGATCCTTGGAAGATTTTCTGGGTTCATTTCACCGGAACGCGAAGCCGCGACCATATCGCGATGCTCGGCCTGACGCCGCAAAAACCGGCCTGTTGGCTGCATGACCTGCCGCGCATCGACGAAGCGTTCGAGGAAACCTACCGCCATGCGCTCGGCGGCTATACCGATGCGGACCTTTTCGGACTGAGCACCGCGCTCTCCCGGCTGCTCGGCATTTGCCGCCTTTCCCAACGCGCCCTCGACGTCCGGAGGCGCTTTACGGAAGACCAGGTGTTGAAAACGGTGCACTACATGGCGGCAAACCTCCACCGCCCGCTGACGCTCGCCCAACTCGCCGCCATCGCCTCCTGGTCTCCCACCCACTACAGCATGGTCTTTCGCCGACAGCTCAATCTTTCGCCCATCGAGTATCTCCTGCGGTTGAAAATTCAGCGGGCCTGCGAGCGCCTGCGGACCACGGATGACCGGATCGCGGACATCGCCCAGGATCTTGGCTTCGTAGACCCCTTCTATTTCTCCCGTTTGTTCCGACGACGGGTGGGCTCCAGTCCCCGGGCCTATCGGAAAACCTACGGTGTGATCGGCTAGCTGGGACGATGTCGGCGCAACCCTCGCTCTGCATGGGATCGAGATCCCCTCTCGAGAGGGGTGCCCGAAGGGCGGGTGTGGATGGGCACGCGCGCAGCTGAAATGCCCGCGCTGAACCGACCGCCCACGCCCCGGGGCCGCCAAATCGAAAGATAGTCCATGATCATCGTGGGATGTTCTATTCCCGCCGCCGGGTTCCTCCACTATCGTGACCTCACATCGATTCAACCCCGCTCGATCCCTCTACTCCGTGTTCCGCCCGGCGCGGACGAGCTGAGTTCATTGATCGTCCCCAAGCAACCATGACCAATTTCCAATCTGTTTTGCCACGGAAAGCACAAGAGTCGCAAAACAAGCCGCTGTCTTTTGCGGCCAATTCTCCTTCTGTCCGCGTCTGGACCGAATCCCGGGTTATCCCGACCTACGAACCCGCTCCGCCCGACCGCAATCCGATGTTCCTCGAGAAGCGGGTCTATCAGGGCAGCAGCGGGAAAGTTTATCCGCTGCCGTTCATTGATCGCGTCGCGGAGACCAGGACCGATCGCGCGTGGCAGACGATCTGGATCGAAAACGAATTTTTGCGCGTGATGATCCTGCCGGAGATCGGCGGCCGGATTCACGCGATCCAGGACAAGACGAACGGCTATGATCTGATCTACAACCAGGCGGTCATCAAACCCGCACTCGTCGGGCTCGCCGGCCCCTGGGTCAGCGGCGGGATCGAGTTCAACTGGCCGCAACACCACCGGCCCTCGACCTTCATGCCGGCCGATTTCGAGATCGAACATCATGTCGACGGCTCGGTCACGGTGTGGCTGAGCGAACACGATCCGATGTCGCGCATGAAAGGCATGCACGGCGTCTGCCTGCATCCCGGCCGCGCCCTGGTCGAGCTGAAGGCCCGAGTCTACAACCGCACGCCACTGCCGCAAACCTTCCTCTGGTGGGCCAACGTCGCCACGCGGGTGCACGAGCACTACCAGTCGTTCTTCCCGCCCGACGTGACCTTCGTCGCCGACCACGCGAAACGTGCGATCAGCACCTATCCCCTCGCCGCCGGGCACTATTACGGCGTCGATTACGGCTCACGAGCGCGCACCGGCACGCCCCCCGCCGAAATTCCCCCGAAGTTCGTGCCTCCGCATTGTTCGGCGCAATCGGGAATCGAAAATCAAAAATCGAAAATAGCGAGCTACGCGCCCCACGACCTGGGCTGGTATGCGAACATCCCGGTGCCGACGTCCTACATGTGCATCGGCACCAACGACGACTTCTTCGGCGGCTACGATCACGCGCGGCAAGCCGGCCTGATCCACGTCGCGAACCACCACATCGCCCCCGGCAAGAAACAGTGGACCTGGGGCAATCACCCGTTCGGCTACGCCTGGGACCGCAACCTCACCGATGCCGACGCCGCGGGCGAGTTCGCGCCGTACATCGAGCTCATGGCCGGGGTGTACACGGACAATCAGCCCGACTTCTCGTTTCTGCAGCCGGGCGAGACGAAGGCCTGGAGCCAGTATTGGTATCCCATCAGGGACATCGGACCGGCCCGGCAGGCGAACCTCGACGCGGCCGTCAGCCTCCGCATCCTGAAATCCCAAAAAGGCCAACATCGCGGCGCGGTCCAATTCGGCGTCTGCACAACCCGCCGCACGCCACAGGCCATGGTCCGCCTTTCCGCCGCGGGAAAAACGATCTACGAGCGCACGGTCGGGATCGCGCCTGACTCGCCGCATCTCGCCACCCTCGCCCTGCCGCGAGGTGTGCGCGCCTCCGCCCTGCGCCTCAGCGTCGAAAGCGACAAACGGGAGTTGATCGCCTATGCGCCCAAACCGTTGCGTCCCGCCGAGCCACCCGCGCCGGCGACCGAGCCGCCGGCCCCACAGGCAATCGCGAGCGCCGACGAACTCTACGTCACCGGCCTGCATCTCGAGCAATATCGGCACGCGACTCGCAGTCCGGTTGACTACTGGCGCGAGGCGCTGCGCCGTGACGCCGGTGACCTGCGGTGCAACAATGCGCTTGGGCGGTGGCATCTGCGCCGTGGCGAATGGTCCGACGCCGAGCAACACTTCCGGACTGCAATCGCGCGCCTTACCACCCGCAACCCCAACCCGGCCGACGGCGAGCCACACTACAATCTCGGCCTCTGCCTGCGCCACCAGGCGGAACGAGAATCGAAAGCCGAGAATCGAAAATCGAAAATTTCCAAGGCCTACGCCGCCTTTTACAAGTCGACCTGGAACCACGCCCAGCAGCCAGCCGCGTTTCATGCGCTGGCGGAAATCGACTGCCAGCGTGGCGACTGGACGACCGCGCTCGGCCACCTCGACCGGGCTTTGCGGGCCAACGCGGACAACCTGCGGGCGCGCGATCTGAAGACGGTGGTGCTGAGGAAACTGAATCGCGATGCCGAAGCCGACACGCTCCTGGCTGAGACGCTCGCGCTCGATCCGCTCGATTGGTGGGCGCGCTCTTTGCGGGGGGAACAACTTGCATGCGACACCCAGGTTCGCCTCGACCTCGCGCACGACTGTGCACGCGCTGGGCTCTTCATGGACGCCCTCGCTCTGCTCTCCGAGGCCATCCCCGGCGAGTTCGACGGCACCGCGCCACTCATTGCCTACACCGCAGCGTGGATTTGCCATCACCTCTCCGATCAAGCAGGGGTGCGAAGGTGGCTCGCCGTCGCGCGAAAGGCGCCGCCCGATTACTGTTTCCCCGCGCGATTGGCGGAAATCCACGTGCTCGAATTCGCGATCGCATCCGACCCGCGCGACGCCCGCGCGCCCTACTACCTGGGCAATCTGCTGTATGATCGCCGCCGACATCGCGAAGCGATCGCCTGCTGGCAAAAATCAACCCGCCTCGATCCGGGCAACGCCATCGCCTGGCGGAATCTCGGCATCGGCTATTTCAACGTGCTCGGCCAGCCGAACCAGGCCGCGCGCGCCTACGAGCGGGCGGTCGCGGCCAATCCCCGCGATGCGCGCCTGCTGTTCGAACGCGACCAGCTCTGGAAACGGCTGCGTTTCGCGCCGAAGCGGCGCTTGCGTGAACTGGAACGGCACCGCGATCTCGTCGCGCAACGTGACGATCTCACCATCGAGTTTTGCGCGCTGTTGAATCAGACCGGCCGCCCCGCCGACGCGCTCGGCCTCATATCGGGCCGGAAATTCCAACCCTGGGAAGGCGGCGAAGGACTCGCGCTCGGTCAGCACGTGCGCACGCATCTGGCCCTCGGCCGGCAGGCCTTGCGCGCGGGAGATGCGGAACTCGCCCGCGCGCATTTCGAGGCGGCACTGTCCGCACCGGCAAATCTCGGCGAAGCCAGGCACCTGCTGGGCAACCAAAGTGACATCCATTTCTGGCTCGGCTGCGCCCATGATGCCCTCGGCCAGCACGACCTGGCGCACCGGGCGTGGACCAGCGCCGTGACGTTCCGCGGCGATTTCCAGGAGATGAGTGTGCGCCCAATGTCGGAGATGACCTATTGGTCCGCGCGGGCCGCGGAAAAACTCGGCCGCCGCAACGAAGCGCGCCGGTTATTCAAGCAGCTTCTCGCGCATGCGCACCGGCTCGCGCAGACGCAGCCCAAGATCGACTATTTCGCGACCTCCCTGCCGACGATGCTGCTGTTCAACGACGACCTCCCCGCGCGGCAGCGCACCACCGCGCGCTTTCTCGAAGCCCAGGCCCGGCTCGGCCTTGGCGAGCATTCGGCCGCGCGTAGCCTGCTGCGCACGGTCCTCAGGAGCGACCCGAGCCACGCCTTGGCCGCCGATCTGGGCAACGTGTTGAACCTGAGAGCGGCAGGCGGAGCGGGAAG
>DATCRM010000336.1:0-6889 GCA_036568985.1 Lacunisphaera sp.
GCTTCAGCCTTCGCCTGGCCTACGGCTGACAGGTGCTCCGACTTGGTTGGAGGCGGGGCTATCAGCCCCGCGTTTGGGAAAGAGCGCGGCCTGCGCCTCGCAGGACTGATAGTCCTGCCTCCATTTCTGGAATGCCCCGGAACATGCTCCGGGGATCTTTACTTGTGTCCATTCGTGGTTTCCTACTGCATCGATCCGGTTTCAAACCGTCTTGTCGTCGCGAGGCCCGGGAAGCGGCCAGATGGATTGCTTCGTCGGCCCACACCGTGGGCTCCCTCGCAATGACAGTTTGAAAACTCACCCACGATGCAAGGGCAGGTAGGGCCGCCGCGCGCCGGCGGGCCGCTCCGGAAGCGCAACCGACCCGGCGGCAAATGAAGGTAGCTAAAGGCGGGGCTAAGACGAGCTTCGCGCCCTTGGCGATCTTGTAAGAACATTCTCCTCCCTGTCCTCTGCGTTAAAATTGCCGGCGTTTTTCCCTGTGCCTTTGTGCCTGCGTGGTTAAATTTCCATCCATGCCCACGACCAAAGCCCCGACCCCCAAGAAGCCCCGCATTTTCACCATGCCTTTCGCCAAGGTCTATCCCTTCCTCGTCGCCAAGGCGGAGAGGAAGGACCGGACGAAGGCCGAGGTCGACGAGATCATCCGCTGGCTGACGGGCTACACGGCGAAGGGCCTGGAAAAGCAGCTGAAGGCGCAGACCGACTTCGAGACCTTCTTCGCTCAAGCGCCCAAGCTGAATCCGAAGCGCACCCTCATCACCGGCCTCATCTGCGGCTATCGGGTGGAGGAGATCGAGGATCCGCTGATGCGCGAGATCCGCTATCTGGACAAATTGGTCGACGAGCTGGCCAAGGGTAAGGCGATGGAGAAGATTCTGCGGGCGTAGCGCGTGGGCGGAGAGCGGGAGCGGCTATCTTGCGGCGGCGAGCGTGAGGTCATAGGCCCGATCGAAGTCCGCGGCTGCGCCGCGGAGATCACCTGCGCCGTATTTCGCGTGCCCGCGGGCTTCGTGAAGTTCGGCCACACCGGGTTTGAGCGCAATCGCCCGATCCAGCGCGGCGACAGCCTCCCGGAATTTCCGCTGGTCGAGACAGGCCTGACCCAGGCCGCGGTGCGCCTCGATCGCGTTCGGATCGAGTTCGATTGCCCGGCGGTAATCCGCCTCGGCCCCGGCAAAGTTGCGCGTGAGGGCACGGGCGGTGCCGCGTCCCCAATGGGCCGGAGTCGACCCGGGGTGGGTTTCGATGGCCATGTCGTAGTCGGCAAGGGCGGCCGCGTAGTCGTGGCCTTGGACGTGCAGGCCGGCCCGGTTCAATCGCGCCAGGAGCAGCCGGGCATCAAGTGCGACCGCCCGGTTCAGATCTGCCATGGCGCCCTGCCGGTCGGAGAGTTTTGAGAGTGCCGCGCCGCGGTTGGCGTGGGCGAGGGCCTGCCCCGGCTCGAGTTCGAGCGAACGGGTGAAATCGTCCACGGCGCCCTTGAGGTCGCCGCCGGCGACGCGGGCTGTGCCGCGACTGATGTAAGCACGGGCGAGCCGTGGATCCAAGGCGAGCGCCCGCTCGTAGTCGGCGACCGCGACCGCCAAGTCGCCGCGGTCCTGAGCGAGGTCGCCGCGACCGAGCAAGGCTAGGGCGCAACGCGGTTCCAGCCGGAGGGCCTGCTCGTAATCGGCGAAGGCTTCGGCAGGCCGACCGTTGAGCTTGTGGGCGTGGCCACGGTTCACCCAGGCCAGGACGAAACGGGCGTCGAGCTCCAGCGCGCGGTTGTAGTCGGCCAGCGCCGCGATGACATCGCCTTGTTTGATCCGGACGGTTCCCCGGTCCGTGTAGCTGCGGGCATGCCTCGGATCGAGCCGGAGAGCAGCGTCAAGCGCCGCGAGAGCGGACGCGAAATCGCCCTGGGCGTCGTGAATACCGCCGCGCAGGTTCAGGGCCTCCACGGAGCGCGGGTCGAGCGCCAGCGCCTGTTCGCAGTCGGCGAGGGCGCGGTCGAATTCCCGACGGGCGAGCCGGACGGCGCCGCGCTGCACCAAGACGGCCGCATTGCGTGGTTCCAGCTCAAGCGCCCGGTCGTAGCGCGCGAGGGCGGCATCCAGCTGCCCGGCCCCGCGGAGTAGCGCGGCTTCCTGCAACAATTCCGCGGCGACTGTCGCCGATTTCAGCGGCAGAGTGAACAGGCTGACGGTGAGGCACCCCACGGCCAGCCGGGCGAGGCGCGTTTTCATGACAGTTTGTGAAATGGTTATGCGCGGACAAAGGCTGCGGTGGTCACGGTGCCTTGATCGTAATAACGGCTTTCGCGAGCAGGCGGTTGCCGCGGCCCAGGATGTAGCGCACCTCGTAGGTGCCCGGCTCCTTGGGAGCGCGCAGCTTCGCGGGATTCCCTTTCCGGATCGATGCGGCATGCAGCGAGGCGCCGGGCGGCTGATCCGCCCGGGCGATTGAAACAAAATCCTCGGGATAACCCGGGCCTTGCCACGGCACTCCGAATTCCGCGCCGGCCGTCGCCGAGGCGGGCGGTGTGATTCCGGCCGTGACGGGCGTGACCGTGACTGGAGCGCTTGCCAGCAGGCGATTCCCGCGGCCGAGGATATAACGCACTTCATAGGCCCCGGGATCGCTGGGCGCGCGGACTTTGAGCGGATTGCCCTCCTTGACGGACGTGCGCGCCAGCGACGCACCCGGCGCCTGCGCGGGACCCGCCACGGTGATGGAGTCACCGTCCCGGGCGGGACCTTCCCACTGCACCTCGATCCAGGCCGCCGCACTGACCGGGCCGGCGGAGGCGACTTTCGCTGGAATGCCGGCAACCGCGAGAGGCGCCGTGGCCAGCACCTTGGCTCCGCGCCCGATGACGTAGCGCACCTCGTAGTCCCCGGGATCGCTCGGAGCCCACACCTTGAGCGGGTTGCCCTCTCTCACCAGGGTGCGCTCGACAAAGGCGCCGGGCGCCTGGTCGGGGCGTGCGATGGCGATAAAATCGTCACGATTGGCCGGCCCTTGCCAGGAAATCTCGAGGCGCATCGCGATCGTCGTTGCTTCCGGCGCGTGGAGCTCGGCGGGGAGTTCCTCCGCGGCGGATGCCGGTGAGGCGGGTTCCCCGGCGGACGGCGTCGCCTCTGGCCCCGTGTGCGGCGGCGCCACGAACGCGACCTTGATCTTCATCGTGCCCTGGGTGGCGCGCACGATGATCTCGTCGGTCGTGGCAGGGGTGTTGCCCACGTTCATTGTACCCGAGTCCCCGGCGTCGAGGATGAGGGAGCTCATCGAACCGCCGCCGATGTATTTTCCGGCCTTAAACGGGATCGCCGTGAAGGTGCTCTGCGTCTTGCCCAGGTTGGTGCCCGCGATCTCGACCCAGCGCCCGGCCTGCGGGCGCACGCGCACGATGCCGCCCTCCGGCAGCGTCTTTTCAAAGGGTGGGGTGAGCAACGGCGCCTTCGCCACCTGGCCGGCCCACTCCGGCTGGGGCTCGCGCTCCTCCTCGATGGTGACCAGTTTGTAGCCGGCGGGCATTGCGAAGAGCACCGGGTCCTGCGGGCCGGGTTGGATGTTTCGCAGCTCGACCGTATGTCCGGTCAGTGGGTTCTCGACCTTCAGGGGCAGATCGACCCCGTCCGCCACCCAACCGGTGACGAACACCTGTTCGCCCCCGTGTACCACCTGCTTTTTGCACAGGATGCCGCCGACGGATTCGGTGCCCTCGGTCCGCACTTCTTTCGTCCGGGAAAACTGCGCGTAGAGGGCGAACGGGTTGGCGAGCAGGCTCATCGGTTCGCCGGCGCGAGCCTCGTAGTAGGCCTTTTCCGCCGTGTTCAGCAGGCGCATGGTGCCGGTCGGTCCGTCGACCAGGATGATCAGCGTCTGGCCATGGTCGACGAGCTCGAAGCGGTAACCCTTGTCCTGATAGTGGAACGGCCCCGTCCGGGTCTGGCCCGCCCGGGTGTCGACCAGCTCGGCTGAGAACGGAGCCGCCGCACCCGGCACGACCAGGCAGGCGAAAAACAACAGGAGCGACAGGACGCGGAGGGCAGTCGGGGTTTTCATGGGAGGCATACGGATACGGCGTTGGGGGATCGCCCGTCGCCCTGCGCGGGGGGACGCGGACACAAACCAGCATGAATGATCCGATATCACCGCGCCGGCGCGCGCGGGTCAAACGGGAGTCGCCGCAATTTCTCCGCATTTCTTGTCGTGCCGGTTGGTCGGCGCCCCGGATAGGCGGCTTGATTTTCCCTCTCCACTGACAAACCTTGCCCGCATGAGCGTCGCCGAGCTGCAAAAAACCATCCGAGGATTGAGTGCCGAAGATCGGAAGGCGTTGGCGGCGATTGCGACGCGGATGAAGCAGCGCCACGCCACGATGCGCCGCCGGAAACTGACGACTGTGATGCGGGCGATGGATGCCGGCGAAAAATTTACCTGGGACGAAGTGAAAAAAACACGGGCCGAGCGCCGCAAGGCTTCGGCCGGATGAAATCTGACCAAACCGTCTTCAATCGCCAGGCCATGATCTTCGTCGCGGATGCGGACGACGAAGTGTTTGCCGAGATTGAACAGTGGGTGAACCGGATTGAACGCGCACCGTACATCGCTGGGGGATTACACCGAGCGGGATGAGGATCAGCGGGAACCGCAGGTCGTCGTCCTGCACCGGGTGGCCATCGCGTACTGGCCCGATCATAGCGTGCGGGAAGTGCGGGTAGCCCCCATCGAGGCGAATCGCGCGGGAGCTAAGGCTGTTTTCGCGGAGCTATCAGAAGTCCCAGCCACCGCTGTTTCCTCCGGTGAGATCCTTGGAGGGGTTCGGCGTTGCCGGTTGCGGGTTGCGAATGGCGGGGCGATCGCAACGTTGGGCCGATGAATCATCTCTCCCGGGCTGTGCTGGGCCTGCTGTTCGTCAATATCGCGGTCTTCGTCGCGGGTCTGGTGCTGCCGCACGGACGCGAAGCGTTGATCACGGCGGGTGCGTTCTGGTATCCGGCGAACGGGCATTTCGAACCGTGGCAGGCGGTGACGTACATGTTTCTGCATGCGAACTTCAGTCACATTTTCTTCAACATGTTCGCGCTGGTCTCCTTTGGCACGATTCTCGAGCGGGAATGGGGCGCGGGGCGCTTCCTGATTTTCTATTTTGTCTGCGGCGTGGGCGCCGGGCTGATCCAGATGGGCGTCAACTGGTATGAGTTTGGTGTCCTCCACGAACGCCTCGTTGCGGCGGGCATGACGCCGGCTGAGATCAACGGTCTGCTGACGACCGGGAGCGGCCCGATGCCGGCGGACCCCGCGGTCGAGGCGGTGCTCGAGGATCTCTATCGGATCTACGCGGCGCCGACGCTCGGCGCTTCCGGTGCGATCTACGGACTCCTCGTGGCGTTCGGCTGCCTCCATCCCAACGCGAAACTCGCCATGATGTTCGTCCCGGTTCCGATCGCCGCGAAATTCTTCATTCCGGCCATGCTCGCCCTCGACCTGTTGTCCGGCGTCACCGGCTTTTCCTTGTTCGGCGCCGGCGTCGCGCACTTCGCCCATGTTGGCGGCGCCGTGATCGGGTTTTTACTGATGCTGCTCTGGCGGAGGCGCAGCCGGCCGCTCGGTGTTTCGTTCGAGGAAACCAGAGCGCCGAATTGAACACAAAGCAGCTAAGCAGCGAAGGTCTCGGGGTCCTGTGGTCAGTGGTCTGATACCACGTTTCCCATGCTTTTAGACTGTAGGGCGGGGCCTCCGAACCCGGCCTTTGTCCGATGGCTCACTGAAGTTCGCGGCGGGGTTCGGAGACTCCGCCCTACAAAATCCAGTCGACGCTGAAGTCCACAAGGAAAGGGACGTTGGCATGAGCCAATGCTTCTGCGGCGAGCGCGTCGCGGCTTCCAAAACTATTTCTGTCCGACCAGCTGGACCAGCAGCACCTCGACCTTGGGGTCGGTATAGTCGCCGCGCACCTGCCAGGTCAGGATCTTCTTCAGGTCCATGCCGGGCGTTTTGCCGGGCTTCTGTTCGCTGGAGCATTTGTTCAGGTCGAGGCGGACGCGCTGATCCATGCCGGGGGGCAACCCGGCGATCGGAATCTGCCAGGTTTGTTCGGTGCCGTCCTTGTCGGTGAGGCCGAAGCTGATGGCTTTCGCCTGATTGGCGTTGCCGATGATGAAGAGCAGATCCACGAGCGGGGTCTTGTCGAACCGCACCATGGTCTTGTTCTCGCCCAAGCCACCCTTGCCGGAGGAAGCCTGCACCAGCGCACCTTTGCCCGGCAGGCCGATGACCTTACCGTTGTCCCAGTCACCGAAGGTGTACTCGTAGCACTTGAAGGTGGTGCCGTCGGGATCGCGGGTGACGTGTTTGAAGTCGAGCAGTACTTCTTCCTTGGCGGCAAGCGCGAGCGGAAGCATCAGGAAGAAAGCAAGGCGGGTGGACCGGATGAAACGGGGAATTTTCATGGCTGGGGCGGGGTTATCCCATGTTGCCGCAGGCGGTCGGATTTTGAAGCCGAAAGGCGGGCTGGGTTTACAAAAGGCAACGAAGGTAACCAAGCTTGGGCTGCAACGGCCTCTCCATTTCTTCCGTTACCTTCCCTGAAAATTGGATCAGAGATCAGCTGCCCTCACGGTTTGCGCGCGGGATTGTTCGCAGCGTTTCTTTGCGAGTTCGATCCCGAGGGCATCGAGGCCGAGCGCATTGGCCACGGCGGGGATTGTGCCGACGCCGCAGAAGGGGTCGAAGATCAGCTTCGCCCCGACGTGGTCCCGCGCGAAACGCACGGCATGCACGGCGGCGCGCACGCCCATCGCGCGCACCCAGAGGCTGCGGCCGGCATCCGGAATGACATCGGGGATCGGCAGGATGTCGGGGCACCGCATGGATCGCGACACCGCGATCAGATGTGTGA
>DATCRM010000337.1:0-5779 GCA_036568985.1 Lacunisphaera sp.
GTACCCGAAGGGCCGGCCATGACGCCGCGCGAGGAATAGAGTCCCACATCGGCACCGAGTTGCACGCCCTCGGCGACCGGCAGGTGCAGGCCAAGCTCGGCAAAGACGCCGAGGCGGCCACGGTAGCCGACGTGCGTGCTGACGTAGGAGATGAAGTCGGTGTCGAGGGTCTGTTCGAACTTGGGCAGGCTGATAAAATGTCCCCCGAGCAGACCGATGCCGAGGCCTTCGGCGCGGACAATCTTGTTGCGGGCGTAAGTGAGCTTGGTGGCGGTGACGGAGGGCGTGTAGCCGGCGTTCTCGCGGAAGAAGACGGTGGCGTTGGTGAAGACCAGTTCGTCGAGCGTGCCCTCGACCGTTTCGCCCGAGACATAGATCGGGAACTGGCCGACGCGAAGATTGCGGGCCGTGATCCGGCCGGTTTCGGGGTTGTAGGAGCCCTCATCGGCCACGAGGCGGCGGGCGCCGGTGGTGAGGATGAGATGGCCGCGCGCGGTGGCGGTGCGGGTGGCGGAGTTATAGCTGATTTCGTCGGCGGTGAGCACGACGCCCGGATAAACGAGCCGGGCGTTTCCCGTGACCGTGACGCTTTTGGTGGCGTCGTCGTAGTGGAAATCCTTGCCGGTGAGATCGGGCTGGCCGACCTGGGCGGGCGCGGTCAGCGCACATAGCAACAGAGCGGCCCCGAGGGCGGACAAGCGGCGAACGGCACGGGCGAGAAGCATGGAATGGAAGTGGCGGGCAGGGCGGATCGGCGCAATGAGATTTCCGGGGAGAGCCGATCCGATTTCCGCGGATGACGCGGATAGACACGGATTGAGACGAGGAGTTCAAACGAAGCAGGGCAGTGAATTGTTCGTCGTTGGAGGGCCTGTGTCTCTGCGGGGATTCGGCCGATCGGGAGATCGGCCCTCCACTACGATCGCGGCCCGCAGGGATGCGGGCCGGCCAATGTTGATCTCCGTTGCTTTCGGCTAGACGAGCGCAGATGGGCAGGCAGAGTGAAGGTCCATCCCGTGATCATACCGGAAAAAGAACTCCAGGCCTTCCTGCACAATCATCAGGCCAACCCGCACGGGTGGCTCGGCATGCATCCGGCGAAGGTGAAACGAAAATCCGGCGTCGTGGTGCGGGCCTTCCGACGCGGTGCGGTCAACTGCGCCGTGGTGGACCTCGACACGCCCGGCACGCCGGCGCATCCGATGGAGATGCTCGCGCCGGAGGGATTCTTCGAGGTGTTCATTCCCGGGCGGAAACATTTCCGCCACCAGCTCCGGTACGAGACCTCCTGGGGCGACATCCACCAAGTTTACAACGCGTACTCCTTCCTGCCGACGTTGTCCGAGCAGGATCTTTATCTGTTCAACGAGGGTAACGAGCACCGCATCTACGAAAAGCTCGGCGCGCACCCGCGCAAGCTGGGCGAGGTGCCGGGCGTGGCGTTTGCCGTGTGGGCGCCCGCCGCCTCGCGGGTGTCGCTCGTGGGCAATTTCAACGACTGGGATCCCCGGTACCATCCGATGCGGCCGCTGGGCGGCTCGGGCGTCTGGGAGTTGTTTGTGCCCGAGGTGCACGAAGGCGAGCTCTACAAGTTCGCGATCTGGGACCAGCACGGCCACATGCGGCTGAAGACCGATCCCTACGGCACGCGCTTCGAGGGCCCGCCGAACCACGCGGCAATCGTTCACGCCACGAACCGCCATGTGTGGGGCGACAGCGAGTGGCTCGCCAAGCGGGCCGGGCACGCGGGCAAGCCCGACCGGCCGATGTCCGTCTACGAGGTGCATATCGGCTCATGGAAGCGTAATCTGGCGGAGGCGGGGCGGTCTTACACCTACCGCGAGCTGGCGCCGTTGCTGGCGGATTACGTGAGCGAGATGGGGTTCACCCACATCGAGGTGATGCCGGTCAGCGAGTTTCCGTTTCCCGGCTCATGGGGCTATCAGGTGACCGGTTATTTCGCGCCGACGCACCGCTGGGGCACGCCGGAGGATTTTCAGTTCTTCGTGGATCACCTGCACCAGCGGGGCATCGGCATCATCGTGGACTGGGTGCCCGCGCATTTCCCGCGCGACGCGTTTGCGCTCGCGGAGTTTGACGGCACGCACCTCTACGAACACGCCGATCCGAAGCTGGGTGCACACCAGGACTGGGGCACGCTGATCTTCAACTATGGCCGGCACGAGGTCCGGTGTTTCCTGGTGGCCAGCGCGCTTTCGTGGCTGGAACGCTATCACATCGACGGCCTGCGCGTGGACGCAGTCGCTTCGATGCTCTACCTCGACTATTCGCGCAAGGACGGCGAGTGGATCCCGAACCGCTACGGCGGACGCGAGAACATCGAGGCCATGGCTTTCCTTCGCCAGGTAAACGATCTCGTGCACCATTATTATCCGGGAGCGGTGATGATCGCGGAGGAATCCACGGCGTTTCCGATGGTGAGCCGCCCGACGAAGGACGGCGGCCTGGGCTTCGACTACAAGTGGAACATGGGCATGATGCACGACACACTCCTGTATTTCCAGAAGGACCCCGTGCATCGCAAGTGGTCGCACGACAAGCTGACCTTCGGCATGGTCTATCAGTATTCGGAGAATTTCATCTCGGTGTATTCGCACGACGAGGTGGTGCACCTGAAGGCCTCGATGCTGGGCAAGATGGGTGCCTCGACGCTCGCCGACAAGGCGGCCACGTTGCGTTCGCTCTACGGTTTCATCTGGATGTATCCCGGCAAGAAGCTGCTCTTCATGGGCGGCGAGTTCGGCCAGCGCTCCGAGTGGAACTACGACATCGGCCTCGAGTGGCAGCTCCTCGATCAACCCGAGCACGAGGGGATCCGACTGCTGGTGCGCGACCTCAACCGGCTCTACACGGGCGATCCCGTCCTCAGCACCACGGATTTCCGCCACGATGCCTTCCGCTGGGTGAACGCCAACGATGGCGATCACAGCGTGATCAGTTTCCTTCGCCTCGATCCCGCTGGGAAATGCGTCTATCTGGTGATCGGCAACTTCACGCCGATGACGCGCACGCGTTACACGGTGGGCGTGCCGCATCTGGGTTATTGGCGCGAGGTGCTCAACACGAATTCGAGCTATTACGGCGGAGCGGGCTTCGGCAACCACGGCGGCCGGCCGGCGGCGACGACGCCCGCGGATGGTTTCGAGCAGTCGCTCAATATCACGCTGCCGGGGCTGACCGTGCTGGTGTTCAAGTGGAGCGTGGGGGAGTGAGGGTTGGAAACTGCAGCGGCGGTCTGCGACCGCCGTTCTCCTCTTCGAACCCGGCGTTCATAGACCGCCGCTACAGGATGTTGTCATGGCAGGGATTGGGTAGGGGGCGTTGCTCTCAACGGACCTTCTCCGAACCAGGGCGGTTGGGGGCAACCGCCCCTACCGTTCGATCCTCGGGATAACCTCGTTTCCATTCTGAGGCCCAGACCAAGCCGTAACGAGTTTGGGTACGACCAACCAAGAACATCCTTACCGTCATCCTGAGCCGGGCGAAGGATCCAGTAGCACAACCGCCGACGGACATCATGCTGGATCCTTCACTTCGTTCAGGATGACAAGCAGGGGGTGTTCATCAACAGCGCAGCGAAGAATCCGACTTTTGGAGGCGGGACTATCAGTCCCGCGGGATCCGCGCTTCGAAGGTGAACATGCGGGACTGATAGTCCCACCTCCAAGAACCATGGACCGGTCCGTCGACGGCCGGGGCCGCAAAGAGCCCGGGCGTCTCCCTTATTTCGGTGCCTCGATCGAGACGTGCAGTTTCTCCAGGGTGACGCCGAGCTGGCGGTCGTACTCGGCGAGGGCCTTGTGGTAGTCGGACATGGCCGCGGCTTCGCGAATTTCGGCGATGGAAAGAAGTTCCTGCTGCTGGGCGACGAAGAAGGTGCTGCTCTGGCCGACGCGCAGACGCTTCTCCTCGGCGTCGAGGGTGGCCTGGGCCAGCTCCCGCGCGCGGCGGTCGGCCTGCACGCGTTTTTGGGCGGTCTCGATCTGACCGGCGGCGTTGCCGACGTCGACGACGATGGCCTGTTCGACCTGCTGGAGCTGCGTCTCGCTCTGGCGTTGCTGGAGCTTGGCGGCGCGGTAACGTCCCCGCTCGGTCGTGAAGGTGAGCGGGACGGAGACGACAACGCCCCAGCTGTAGCTGCGGTAATCCTGGTCCTGCACCTGCCGGCGGCTGGCGGCCCGCGTGGTGTCGTAACCGTTGTGACCGTAGCTGCCGACGAGATCGACCCGCGGCAGGAGCTGGTTGAGCTGAAGCCGCGTGTTGAGCCCGCTGCGCTGCAACACGAGTTTCGCCTGCTGGTAATCGGGACGTTTCTCAAGGGCCGTGCGAAAATCGGCGACGGGATCCACGACCACGATGGGCGCCGGGGCGGGCGGTTCGATCGCGAGGCGATGGTCGAGCAGCCCGGGAGAGCGGTCGTCGGAGATGAGTTGTTTCAGAAAATTCTCGGCGTCGCGCACCCGGCGCTCGGCTGAGAGCACGTCATCCATGCGGCTGGCCGCGCGGGCGCGGGCGGAGGTGACGTCGTATTCGGACATCGAGCCGACCTTGAAGCGTTTTTCGTTCTCCTCGAGCAGGCCCGTGGCGAGGTCGCGGGACCGAGCGGCGGAGCGGAGGGCGGCGTAGGCGAAATTGAGATTATGGTAGGCGTAGGTGACCTGCGTGATGGTATCGATCACCGACTGCTTGAACTGCCACTCGCTGATGCTGCGGTTGGTGCGGGCGATCCGGATCGAGGCGAGGGTGGGGCCGAAACCGAAGTCGCGCAGCAGCGGCTGGGTGCCCGAGATGCCGGCGAAGGAATCGTAGTTGTCAGCGTAGTTGTTGAAAGTGCCGCGGGAGTTCGTGGTGCTGGCCCCGAGCCGGTAAGTGAGACCCCAGGGAGCGAGGCCGCCGATGCCGACCTCGTAGCTGTCGGTCTCATCGCGCGTGGAGTTGCGCAGGCCGGAAGTGGGATCGAAGGTGAGGAGCGGGTTGCGGTTTTCGTCGTGATTGTAGCGACCGCTGAGCACGGGGTCGAATTTGCCCAACGACTCGGTGACGCGCGCGGCGGCGATGGCGGCGTCGTATCCCTCGACCTTGATCGAGTAATTCTTCGAGAGGGCGCGCTGGATCGCGTCGTTCAAGGAAAGCGCCTCGCCGGAAGAGGCCGGGGAATCGACCGCGGCGGTGGCGAAGGCCAACTGGGCCAGAGTGAGGCAGAGGGCGGATAAGAGGCTCCGAAGAAGTCGCATTGGCGGGTAGGATGAACTCACTTTGCAACCCGTATGCCAGCGGCTGAGTGAAAAATAAACAGCTGATGAAGCGTGATATGTGCGATTCCGATGCATCGGCCGATTGGCCGGCGTCTTCGGTGGCGGGATTGGACAATCCCGATATTGGGAAGGGCGGAGGGTGTCGTTGCGCGGTCGTGAGAATTCCAATTACCAATTGCAGTAAATCGCTTCAGTTGTGGGCGGGGTGCCTTACCCCGCGATCTCTAGCCCGAATATTTCACGGTTTGATGGACGTTCATACCACACCGCGCCCTGCGGGCACCCCTCTTCAGCCGTCGCCAAGGCTATGGCTGACAGGCAAGAGGGGATCTCTGCAGGCGTGGTGTGGGTCCCCTCTATGAAGCCGCAACGATGCAGTCGGCGCGGGTGGTCGGGCACGTCCCTGTGCCCGTTTCGGAGGGTATCGAGCCACTCGCACGGGGACGTGCGCGTCCACCTTTCGGTATCCCAACTTTCAGCGCTAATTTGCGCGCCGACTGCAT
>DATCRM010000338.1:0-5314 GCA_036568985.1 Lacunisphaera sp.
CCGCCTGCCGCTGGCAAGCGGATTGCTCGGCGGCAAGATGACGAAGGCGACTCATTTCCCAGCCGACGATCACCGCAACTTTAATCGCGACGGTCAGGCATTCAATGTGGGCGAGACTTTCGCAGGGCTGCCATTCGCCAAGGGCGTGGAGCTGGCTGACGCACTCAAGCCCCAGGTGCCCACCGGCCTGACCATGGCGGAAATGGCGCTGCGCTGGTGTCTGGATTTCGAGGCGGTCAGCGTGATCATTCCCGGAGCCAAAAACCCCGACCAGGCGCGCGCCAACAGTCGCGTCGGAACGCTCGCCCCGCTCGGGGCGACGAAGCACGTCCAACTGGCGGCCTTCTACGAGCGGGAGGTGGCGGCGCATATTCGGGGGCCGTATTGAGGAGAAAGTCCAAACGCCAAAGCGCCAAAAGCCAAATAAACGGGAAGCCCAAAATCCGAAACTGGGAGATCCCGGATTCTTTGGAAACTTGATGTTTCTTTGGCGTTTGGCCTTTGGAGTTTTGCCCAAGCTTGCCTTGGGCCTTGGTTGGCACGATAAGAGCTGACTGTTCACTCGATGCCCGCGTCCGCGCCAAGACCGCTGCTCCCTTCGGGTCTAAAACTGCTCAACTGGTTTCTTCGCGGCTGGACCGCGCTGGTCTTCGTTTTCCTCTATGTGCCGATCGCGGTGTTGGTGGTGTTTTCGTTCAACTCGTCCCGGCTCAATATCGTCTGGGAGAGCTTCACCCTCGATTGGTATGGGAAGCTGCTGGCCAACGCCCCGCTCATCAAGGCGGCGAAAAACAGCCTGATCATCGCCTCTGCCACGACGGTGCTGGCGGTGCTCCTCGGCACGGCCGGCGCCTGGCTCCTCCATCGGTACCGGTTCCGTTTTTCCCAGGCGATCCAGACGCTGGTGGCGGTGCCGATGGTCATGCCCGAGATCCTGATGGGCATCAGCCTTCTCATTCTGTTTGCCACCGTTGGGTTCAAGCTCGGCTTCGCCACGGTGATCATCGGTCACGTGACCTTCAGTTTTCCGTTTGTGCTGGTGGCGGTGCAGGCCCGCTTACAGGGAATGGATCCCGCACTGGAGGAAGCGGCGCTCGATCTCGGCGCCACGCCGCTCCGGGCCTTCTGGCTCGTCATCGTGCCGTGCCTGAAGCCCGCTATCATTGCGGGCGGATTGATGGCGTTCACCCTGTCGATGGACGAGCTCATCGTCACTTTCTTCACCCGCAGCGCTTCGGCCGTCACGCTTCCCATCCAGGTTTTCGGTCTCGCGCGCGTGGGGCTCAACCCGATGCTCAACGCGCTCTCCGCCATCTTCATTGTTGCGACCGTTGCCTTCGTCCTGTTCTCCGAATACCTGAAAAAACTCGGTCGCTGAAATTTTTCTCAAATCCAACCTCATGAAATCACTGCAATCCGCCCTCCTCGCGCTGACCACCCTGCTCGGCGCCGCCCTGATGCCCGCCGCCGAGCTCAACCTGTTCGGCTGGTCCGAATACATCCCGCAGGATGTCCTCGACGGCTTCACCAAGGAGACGGGCATCAAGGTCAACTTCGAAACCTATGCCTCCAACGAGGAACTGCTGTCCAAGCTCGTGGCCGGGGGCGGCAACTACGATCTCATCCAGCCATCCGAGTATGCCGCGGAGCTGATGATCCGCCGCAAGATGCTCGCCCCGCTCGACAAGACGAAGCTGCCGAATCTCAAGAACATCGGCGCGGAGTTCAAGGGGCTCGTGCACGACCCGGAGGACAAGTTCACCGTGCCGTACATGACTGGCACCGTGGGCATCGTGGTCAACACCGAGGTGGTGAAGGACGAGATCAAGGGTTACAAGGACGTCTTCCAGGACAAGTTCAAGGACCGTCTCGTCGTGCTCAACGACAACCGCGAGATTGTTTCCTGGGCTCTCGACTCGCTGGGTCTGTCGCCCAACGAAATCACCGCCGCCACGCTCGCCAAAGCCCGGCCGGTCGTCGCGAAATGGGTCAAGCTCGTGAAGGTTTATGATTCCGACAGCCCGAAGACCGCCCTGATCAATGGTGACGTGGACATCGGCATCGTATGGAGTGGCGAAGCCGCGCTGCTCTGGAATGAGAACAAGAAGTTCAAGTATGTACTGCCGGTCGAGGGTGCGCACCGCTTCATCGACATCCTCGCCATCCCGGCCGACGCGCCGCACAAGGCCGAGGCCCACGCTCTGATCAACTACATCCTGCGGCCTGAGGTCTCGAAGATCATCTCCGAGAATTTTCCCTATACGAATCCCAACCTCGAGGCCCGCAAGCTCCTGACGCCCGAGCAACTCGCCAACCCGGCCAGTTATCCTGTCAAGCCGGGCAAGCTCGAAACCTTCCGCGACATCGGCAAGGCCGCGGCCGACATCGACACGATGATGACGGACCTCAAGAGCGCGCAGTGAGGAAATCCGACACACCCCGTCGCTTCGCGCCACCCCTCTTCATTGAGGGGATTTCGATCCAGTTGGTCTTGGGTCCCCTCTATGAAGAGGGGTGCCCGACAGGGCGGGGTGTGTAGCTTTCATGCACGTTGCCGCCCCTCCCACCGCCGGCATCTCCGACCACGCCCGTCCGGGCTGGAAGGCGTGGGCTTTGCTCACGCCGATGCTTGTGTGGCTGCTGCTGTTTGTCGTGGTGCCCGGGCTCATTCTTCTCGTCTACAGTTTCTGCGAGCGTGATGAAGTGGGCGGAGTGATCTTCCGCTTCAACCTCGACAACTACCGGCGGGTGTTCGACCCGGTTTACTTGCGGATCTTCGCACGGTCCATCGGCTACGCGGCGCTGACCACGTTGATCTGCGGAATCGTGGGCTATCCGGTCGCCTACTACATGGCCCGCGCCGAGGAGGGGCTGCGCAACAAGCTCCTGTTGCTCGTGATGGTTCCGTTTTGGACGAGTTTCCTCATTCGCACCTACGCCTGGATCACCATCCTCAAGCAGGAGGGTTTGCTCAACAGTCTGGTGCACGCGCTGAACCTCAGCATCGGTCCCTTCAATCTGCTCTATACTCCCGCGGCCGTGATCATCGGTTTGGTCTACGCCTATCTGCCGTTCATGATCCTGCCCATCTACGGCAGCGCGGAGAAACTCGACAATTCCCTCATCGAAGCCGCATACGATCTCGGCGCCGGGCCGGTGCGGGCGTTCTCCACGGTGATCGTCCCGTTGACGATGCCGGGGATTGCGGCGGGCACCCTGCTCGTCTTCGTGCCGGCGATCGGAATGTTTGCGATCACCGATCTGATGGGCGGGGCCAAGGTGCCGATGATCGGCAACGTGATCCAGAACCAGTTTCTCCAAGCCCGCGACTGGCCCTTCGGCGCGGCGCTTGGGGTGATCTTCATGCTGATGTTCGCGATCACTTACGTCATCCTCCAGCGCCGCGGCGTGCGGACCATGTGAGGACGAGATTTAACCACAGATGAGCACAGATACACACAGATTGAAGCAACCGGTATCACAGCTCGTAGGCAAGGTCCTGCCGGGGCTTTCACCGAATCGATCCCTCCGGATTGTATCGGTGTTCATCCGGGTCCATCTGTGGTTTAAGGCCGTCCGATGACCTCCACTCCCAAACCCATGGTCGAGCTGCGCGGCGTGACCAAGCGCTTCGGCGGCTTCACGGCGGTCAATAACGTCAACCTCACGGTCAACACCGGCGAATTTCTCACGCTTCTCGGTCCTTCGGGTTGCGGCAAAACCACGATCCTGCGCCTGCTCGCCGGGTTCGAGATGCCCGACGAGGGCGCGGTGCTGCTCGACGGCGAGGATGTTTCTCACGTGCCGCCTTACCGGCGCAACGTGAATCAGGTTTTCCAGAGCTACGCCTTGTTTCCGCACCTCACGGTGAAGGACAATGTGGGCTTCGGTCTGCGGATGCAGAACGTGCCGGCCGCCGAAGCCGACGCTCGCATTCACGAGGCGCTGGCGACGGTTTCGCTCGCAGAGCAGGCCGGCAAATTTCCGCACCAGATGTCCGGCGGCCAGCGGCAACGGGTGGCCTTGGCGCGCGCCATCGTTTGCCGGCCGAAGGTCCTGCTGCTCGACGAACCGCTTTCGGCCCTCGATGCCAAGCTGCGCCACGGCATGCAGCTCGAATTGAAACACCTCCAGCGCAAACTCGGACTCACCTTTGTCTTTGTCACGCATGACCAGGAGGAGGCGCTGACGATGTCTGATCGCATCGCCATCATCAACCACGGCCGGATTGAACAACTGGGCAACGCCACGGACATCTACCACCGGCCGCGCACGCCGTTCGCGGCCGACTTCATCGGCCAGGCGAACCTGCTCAGCGGCGCCATCATTCTGCGCAACGGTATGACGGCCACCGTCCGGCTCGAGAGCGGTTTGGAACTGGTCGTCGCCTGCACCGACCTCCCCGCCGGGGCCAGCAAGGCGCTCATTTCCATCCGCCCCGAGAAAATTCATATCGGCCGCACCGCAGCCGTGGCGGAGAACGTTTTCCAGGCCCGGATCGAAGAGGAGATTTTCCAAGGGGCCACGGATCAGCTCAGGCTCGTCACCGACCACGGCGCCCGATTCCATGCGCTCGTGGCCAACGAGAGCGCGACCCAGGAGGCGTTCCACGCCGGCGATCGGGTGTATTGCAGCCTGCACCTGGACGACTTGGTCATAGTGCAGACGGAGTAGGGACAGCGTGGCTCTGGAAAGTCTGGGCGATCTTCACTGAACCTAGCCTAATGGGCTCAGCTTGGGTTCCTCCGTGTCGGGCTTTGCCGACCCACGGACCACCGTGAAGCTCGAGATGACCGTAGTCTGGTGCTTCACTTGACCTTCCATGGACAGAAATTGAAGTTTTCCGCCCTTGAACACGACGCCCGGCGCGAGGATGCCGGAGCGGCGGAAGACGCAGCCAGTCAGACTGACCTGACCCCAGGGGCGGTCCGCACGATCGGTTCGCAGCAACACGCTGCCGCCTTCGAGCCATTCAAACTCGTAGCGGGTGTTCCTGGTCGCCACGACCAGCCGGTCGCCCGGCCCCAGCGTCTTGAGGTCCATTTCGTCCGGTGCGTGCAGGCGGCGTTTGTCGACGAGCGTTTCCCAATTGCGTCCCGCGGGCGGTAGCATGGGCGGACCGGAATGTTCCTGCATGGCGGATGGCGTGATTCGAAGCGGCTGGCGTGGTAGCTGGCGTGGTAGCTGGCGTGATGCGGAGATAGCAAGCCAGCCTCAGATGACCAGAAGGAATTCGGGGAGTTCCATCGGGATCGCTTGCGCCCGGCTCACCGCGGTCACAGGCTTTCCGGGCGTGATTGCGGCGGTCCAGTTC
>DATCRM010000339.1:0-16686 GCA_036568985.1 Lacunisphaera sp.
ATACCGGCCTGATCCAGCGCGAAGGTTTGCGTCGGCAAGCGCGGCACGGGACCGACGGAGCTGAACGTCTGGTCGAGCCATGCCTGGATGCGCGCGTCCACCGCGGGCAACTGTCGTTCCCTGCGGGCGCCGAAGTCGCCCAAGCGGGCGGAAATGGATTGCTGGAGCTCTGTCCGGTCGGTGTGGATCATACGCGGATGCGGAAAAATCCCGTCTGGGGCAGGCTGGTTCAAGCGCATACCGTGCCACATGTTTATATTGCGCGGAATTTGCCAATGGGTGCGCAATCGCCCCTTCCCGTGTGTTCAAGCAGCCACCCAGCCTTGCTGCCCGCCTAAGGCTCCCGCGGCCAGAAGCCAGTGTACGGCAATCCGCAGCATCCCCCACGGTGACCCCTCGCCGCGAGGCACGATTTGCCAACCCTCATTTTGGCATCTAGTTTCGCCTGCTCATGAACGCCGCTGTGTTGTCCGAGGTGAAAAAACCCATTGCGCTCCAGGTCGTACCCGATCCGGTGGCCGCGCCGGGTCAGGCCGTGGTTCGGATCAAGGCGGCCGCGCTCAATCACCGGGACCTGTGGGTTCAGCTCGGCCAGTACGCCAACATCAAGCTTCCGCTCATTCCCGGATCCGATGGCGCCGGGGTGGTTGAATCGGTGGGCTCGCCTGCCGATCAGGCTTGGATCGGTCGCGAGGTCATCCTCAACCCGTCGCTGGACTGGGGCGGCGACCCCGGCGCGCAAGGACCGAAATTTCGCATCCTCGGCATGCCCGACCCCGGCACCTTCGCCGAGCGAATTGCCATCCCGACCGCCAATCTTGCGCCGAAACCCGCGCACGTGAGCTGGGAACAAGCGGCCGCCCTTCCCCTCGCGGGGCTCACCGCCTGGCGGGCACTGTTCACCCGCGCCCAACTCAAAGCCGGCGAAAACGTTCTCCTTACCGGCATTGGCGGCGGCGTGGCGCTTTTCGCCCTGCAATTCGCCGTCGCCGCGGGTGCCACGGTTTTCGTCACCTCCAGCTCACCCGAAAAACTGGCGCGGGCCAGGACGCTCGGCGCCGCCGGCGGGGTCAATTACCGCGAGCCCAACTGGCGCGCTGTCCTGCAGGAAGCCGCCGGAGGGCTGTTCGACGTCATCGTGGACAGCGCCGGTGGCGAAGGTTTCGGCCAGCTCATCGAGCTGACCCGCCCCGGCGGACGCATCGTGTTTTTCGGCGCCACCACGGGCAACCCGCCCGGACTCGACCTGCGCAAATGTTTCTTCCGGCAGATCAGCCTGCTCGGCACCACGATGGGCTCGCCCGACGACTTCACCAGCATGACCAGCTTCGTCACCCAGCACAAAATCGTGCCAGTCGTCGATCGGATATTCCCACTCGCCGATGCGGAACAGGCATTCCGACGCATGGAAGCGAGCGCGCAGTTCGGGAAGATCGGGCTGAGTATTTGAAATGTAGGGCGGGGTCTCCGAACCCCGCCAAGGTGGCGGGATTTGGAAATCCCGCCCTGTATTCAACCCTTCATCCACTGAATCAACGACTGCACCAACGCGGTCGCCGCCTCGCCGAGGTAGATGAAGAACAATACGCCGCCCACGAACACGAGATAGCCCGCCAGGATGAACAGCCCGTCCCGCTCCAGCAGACCGGCAGCCAGCAGTAAAATTGTCCAGGCGGGGAAACTGTTGCTGAAAGGGATCGGCAGCGGGAGCAGAAGCGCCAGCGCCGCCAGCAACATCAGCAGTGCATGCAATTGCACCAACAACGGCGTGTCGGTCAGGAAGGTGAACCGCGGCCGTAGAAATCTTTCGAAGAAACGCAGCACTTTCTCGGTAAACCTGAAAACCTTCGCCAGGAATCCCGCGGGCAGCACCTTGCGCTGGAGTTTTTTCGGGAGCAGCGGTCGCTGCCCCAGCGACAGCCGAAACGCAATCAGCGCGATGGCCAGGCCGAAGGGCGTGGACAGGCCCGGAATCGGGATCGGTGTGATGAAGGGCATCGACAACAGCAAAACCAGCAACAGGTAAGCCCGGCCGCCGAGCGTCAGGATCACCTCGCGCAGAGTGATGGCCCGTTCGCCGGCGCTGGCCCGCAGTGCGGCCAGTTCTTCGGATAGCTTGGGCGGCTTGATGCCGATGGCAGGCTTGAGGCGAATCTTCATGGCCTGAAGTGGCACGGGGCTCCCGACCCGTGATTCCGGTGGATCGACTTGCAGGCGCATCTCTGGCGCGAGCAAGCTCGCTGGCCCACACACATTGAATCGCCTGCCAAGCTCCCGCGAAGGAATATCCTGCAACCCGACGCTTTCATGTCCCGCGCTTGTTGCCGTAAAGTTCGATATGCAATCGCGGGGCGTAGCGGTAACCGCGCGCCTTGCACAGTTCCCCCAACCAGCCGGCCCTCGCCCGCAGCGCCTCCACGGTTACGCCCTCGGGCATGAGCAGGATCTTGCTGGGCGGAATCACACAGTCTGTTTCCCGGATCATCTGCTCAACCTCCGCCAGATCGGCCTCGGTGCTCACGACAAACTTCATCTGGTAATTTCCGTGCGCAATCCACGCCGCCACGACCGCCGGCTGCCAGCGGAGTTCCTCGTGTTTTTTCCGCCAGGTATCGTCGAGCCGGGCATCCGGCGCGGAATGGGCGAGCTTGGGGCTGAGCGACGCCAGATCGCACGCGATGCCCCGCGGTGGCACGGTGGCCGCGGTCTCGATCGTGATATGATAGCCGCGCTCCTGCAGCTGGAAGGCGAGCTCGTGAATGCCGGGCGCCACCATCGGCTCGCCTCCGGTCAGGACGACATGCCTGGCGGGATGTTTGGTTACCTCAGTGACAATCTCCGCGACCTCCATCCGTGTGCCTTCGGGATTCCACGACGCGTAGGGCGTGTCGCACCAATTGCAGCGCAGGTTGCAGCCGCTCGTGCGGACGAAGACCGACGGCACGCCGGCCAGCTCGCCTTCGCCCTGCAACGAATAGAATATTTCGGAAATCAGCATCGATCAGTTTTGACCACGGATTGCGCGGATGATCACGGATACAGGCATTTCATCTGTGTTAATCTGTGAAATCTGTGGTTAAAGGATCTGAGGTTTGTCGGGTAGCGGCGGCGTAGCCTCATACTCGGTCGGATCCACCAGCCCTGCCTGCTGGAAGGCCTCGCGGCGTTCCACGCAAGTGCCGCACTTGCCGCAATGGATCGCGCCTCCTTTGTAGCACGACCACGTGCGGGCGAAATCCACGCCGAGTTTCGCGCCTTCGAGGGCAATCTGACCCTTCGTCAACGCGATGAAAGGTCGCAACAGCTGGATGCCGGCGTAGGTGCCGAGCCGCATCGCTTCGCCCATGGCGGCCATGAAGTCCTCGCGACAGTCCGGGTAAATCGTGTGGTCGCCCGTGTGGGCCGCAATGACCAGCCCCTCGGCTTCGGCGCTCTCGGCGAAACCCGCGGCCGCCGCGAGCATGATGCCGTTGCGGAAAGGGACGACCGTGCGCTTCATGTTGTCGTCCGCATAGTGTCCCTCGGGAATGTCGCCACCCGATTTCAGAAGGTCCGAGGCGAAAAGCTGTCCGATGAAATCCAGCCGGATCGTGCGGTGCGGCACGCCGAGTAGGGTCGCCTGCTCGGCGGCCAGCGGGATCTCCCGGTGGTTGTGTTTGGACCCATAGTCGAAACTCAGCGCCGCGCGGACGTCATGATGCGCCCGCGCCCAATGGAGCGCAGCCACCGAATCCATCCCGCCGGAACACAAGACAACAACCTTCATGCAAAAACTTTGGCCACAAAAGGCGCAAAAGGCACAGAAATAAAAACGAATGCCTTGAATGCCCGGATTCCAGGTTGGCTTGATCCGTTTTTGCGCCTTATGTGCCTTTTGTGGCCAATCCTCTGATCATCGCCCACCGCGGCGCCTCCGCGGAACGGCCCGAGAATACCCTGGCCGCTTTCCGCCGGGCGGTGGCCTTGGAGGCGGATGGCATCGAACTCGACGTCCAATGCACCAGCGACGGCGTACCGGTGGTGTTTCACGACGCCTCCTTGCGCCGGCTCACCGGCTCCGCCGGAAGCATCGCCCGCCGGACTTGGCGCGAACTCGAAACCCTGCGCGTGCAGGGCAAGGAACCCATCCCCCGGTTGGTCGATGTGCTCCGCCTCACCCGCGGCCTCGTTGTGGTGCAAATCGAGCTGAAGTCGGGGCCCGTTGCCCCGATCATTCAAGCAATCAAAGCAGCTCGTGCCGCCGATTGGGTGATCCTGGCATCGTTTAACTTCCAACTGGTGACCGACGCCCGCAACGTCGCTCCGACGGTTCCGCGCATGCTGATCTCCGAAGGGCGGGAAGCCCCGGCAAAATTGGTTCGCCGGCTGGCGGCTTGCGGGGCCGGGGGCTTGAGCGTGAATCACCGGACTATCCGATCGGGCGCTTGGGTGACTCATTTTCAGCTGAGGGGTTACGCGGTCTGGAGCTGGACCGTAAACGACATCGCCACGGCCCGGCGGCTGGCGGGGTGGGGGGTGGACGCCCTCTTGGGCGACGATCCGGCCTTGCTGAAGAGCGCGGTTTAGTTCTCCTTGGTTGGAGTTCCCATCGTCCGTAGGCGGACAAAAAGTTGATGACCATCGTCCACGATCCCCAATGTGCTGATTACGGCTCCTCGATGCGCCCCGAGCAGCCGGCCCGGGTGCTCCGTAGCACCGCCCATCTCAGGCAATCGCGTCCCGACTGGGCTTGGCGCTTACCCTCCGCCGCTGCCGAAGAGACCGTCCTCCCGGCGCATACGCCCGCCCTGTTGAAACGCATCGGCCACGGTCCGGATATCGACGACGACACCCCGTATTTTCCCGGCATCCGCGAGCATGCCCTGCGCTCCGTCGGTGCGGCGCTGGAAGCAGCCCAGCTCGCCCGAGCGGGCGAAAAGGCCTTCTCCCTGATGCGTCCGCCGGGCCATCACGCCACGCGAGCCTGCGCCATGGGGTTTTGTTATCTCAACTCGATCGCCATCGCCGCGCTGCATGCGACCGCCGGCGGCGCCCGGGTTGCCGTGTGGGACTTCGACGCCCACCACGGCAACGGTACGGAAGACATCCTTCGCGATCATCCCAACAGCTTCTTCGCCTCGGTTCATCAGTACCCCGGCTATCCGGGTACTGGCACGACGTCCGCCGGCAACATCGCCAACTTTCCCGTCGCTCCGCATACCCCGCGCGAACAGCACATGGCCGCCCTCGCCCGTTCGTGGCAGGCCGTCCAAGCCTTCAAGCCCGACCTCGTGCTCGTCTCGGCCGGCTTTGACGCCTACGTGCAGGATCCCATCACCGCCATGACCCTCGAAGCGGACGATTTCGCCGAGCTCGGCCGCTGGCTCCGCCAGGCCGGACTCCCCGCCGCCGCCATCCTTGAAGGCGGCTACAGCCCCGACCTGCCGGTGCTGATTGACGCCTTCCTTTCCGTTTGGGAAAACGAACCCTGATCCTCCCTTGAGCTCTACGCCGCACTACCAATTCATCAACCAAGCCGCCCAACTTCCGCCGCTCCTTGCGGCGATCGACCGTTCCCCCGAGATCGCGCTCGATACCGAGGCCGACAACCTTTTCCGCTACAAAACGCGCGTATGCCTCCTGCAGATTCTCGCCGGTGACGAAATTTACCTGGTGGATCTGCTGGCCGAGCTCCCGCTCGGGGAACTCTGGCCGCGCCTCACGGCCAAACCCCTCATCATGCACGGCAGCGATTACGACTTGCGCCTGCTGCGTGAGCTCTGCGACTTCCGGCCGTTGAGCCTGTTCGATACGATGTTTGCCGCGCAGTTGCTCAGTATCCCGCGCTTCGGTCTCGCCGCGCTGCTCGAACAGTATTTCGGCGTCCAGCTCGACAAGGACCACCAGAAGGCCAACTGGTCGAAACGCCCCCTCGACCGCGCCATGCTCGATTACGCCGCGCTCGATGTTTATTACCTGCCGTCATTGCGCGACAAATTGCGCGATGAACTCGTGCGCCTCGGCCGCCTGGAATGGTTCGAGCAAAAATGCCGGTGGCAGATCGAGGTTGCCCGCGATGGCTTCGCTGCACCCGACGAAAACGACTGGCGCATCGGCGGCGCCGAGAAACTCCGGGGGCGTGGCCTCGCGGTCCTGCACTCCCTCTGGCACTGGCGCGAGAGCTGGGCCGAAAAACTCAACACCCCGCCCTTCAAGGTCACCGGCAACGACCTGCTCATGCGCCTCGCCCGCGCCGCCGAGGACGGCGCTTCGCCGGGAGAACTGTTGCAAGTCAACCTGGGCAGGCGCCACGACCGCCTCGCTTCTTCCCTCGAGACTGCGATCCGCCGCGGTTTCGAAACCGATCCGCGCACCCTGCCGCGCCGCGAACGCCGTCGGGATTTCGTGCCGATGAGCCCCGATGAGCTGGCCCGCCAGGACCGGATCAAAGCCCAGCGCGACCGGCTCGCCGCGGACCTCAAGCTGGATCCGACGCTCATTGCCACGCGTTCGCAACTCGCGCAGCTCGCCCGTGATCCTGCCGGCATCGGCAACGTCCTGCTCCCGTGGCAGGCCCGGCTCTTCACTTCCGATCCGGCGTGGAATGGCTGACATTTTATCTTCTGGAGGGCCCAGCTCCCGCTGGGCCGCGGCCGACCGGGAGGTCGGCCCTCCACCAGCCAAACGCCCCTTGTCCGCCTCCGCCAACATCGCCCGTCACTTGCCGCTGATGGCGGCCCGCCAGCCGGACCATCCCGCCGTCAAAATCCGACGCGGCCGCACCGGCGACGGCCGAATCGATTACCTCACGCTCACCTTCCGCGAACTCGACGCCGAGGTCGACGCGTGGGTCGCGCACCTGCAACGCAAAGGCGTCCGGACGGGTGATCGCGTGCTGGTGATGGTGCGGCAGGGGCTCCCGCTCATCGCCGCGGCCTTTGCGTTGTTCAAGCTCGGCGCCGTGCCGGTGATCATCGACCCCGGCATGGGACGGAAAAACTTTCTCGCCTGCGTCGCCCGCTCGAAGCCCCGCATCCTCCTCGGCATCCCGCTCGCGCAGATCCTGGGCTACATTTTCCGCTCGGCCTTCAAGTCCGTCGAAATCCGCGTGTGGGTTTCCGACTCCCCCACCGCCCGTTTGTCTTCTGGAGGGCCGGTCTCCCGACCGGCCGCGGTCGGCCGGGAGGCCGACCCTCCACCCATGGTGGCCTCGGCCGCTAGCGACTTGGCGGCGGTTCTCTTTACCAGCGGCTCCACCGGCGCCCCCAAAGGCGTGTGCTACGAGCATGGCATATTCGACGCCCAGGTGCGCCTCGTCCGCGATACCTACGGCATCCAGCCCGGCGAAGTGGACCTTCCCATGCTTCCGATCTTTGCGCTGTTCAATCCCGCGCTCGGCATGACCACCGTCGTGCCGGAGATCAACCCGTCGCGGCCCGCGGAGGTGGATCCCGCGAAAATTATCCGCGCCATCCAGCAGGAGCGGGTGACCACGTCCTTCGGCTCACCCACGCTGTGGCGGAAAATTTTCGACCACTGCCTCGCGCACAACCTCACGCTGCCCTCGCTGAAGCGCGTCCTCTGCGCCGGCGCCGCCGTCCCCGCCTCACTCTGGACTGACGCCGTCCGCGTCCTACCCAATGGCAAATTGCACAGTCCCTATGGTGCTACCGAGGTCTTGCCGGTCGCGACCGCCTCGGCCGATGAAGTGCCGGCCTCACCAGTCAACGGTTCCCTCATCGGAAAACCCCTCGCGGAAAACCAGGTAAAGATCATTGCGCTCCACGACGGCCCGCTGGCTGTCCTGGCTGACATCCGCGAGCTGCCGCCGGGCGAAGTCGGCGAAATCATCGTCACCGGCCCGACTGTGACTCGTGAATACGATCAACTTCCCGCAGCGACAGCCGCCGCAAAGATCGCGGCGACCAAGGGCCAAGGAACAGGTATCAATTATCAAGACCGGGCTGTTGCCCAGAACCCGGTTACTTGTGACTTGCCACTTGTTACTTCCGCGCCGTCCGGCACGGTCTGGCACCGTATGGGAGACGCCGGCTATTTCGACGACACCGGTCGCCTCTGGTTCTGCGGACGCATCGCCGAGCGCGTTGTGACCGCCGCCGGCACGCTGCACACGGAGCCGTGCGAGCAGGTTTTCCGCGGCCACCCTCAGGTCGCGCGTTGCGCACTGATCGGCTTGGGCGAGCGAGGCCGGCAGGAACCAGCCCTCGTGGTACAACCCAAGGCTTCCGCCGATGAAGGCTCTCTCGTCGCCGAGCTGCGCGCTCTCGCCCTCCGACATCCGCACACAGCCGTCATCAAACGGTTCTTCTTTCATCCGTCGTTCCCGGTGGACGTCCGCCACAACGCCAAGATCCATCGCCTGACCCTCGCCCGCTGGGCGGCGGCGCAGAAAGGCCACGATATCCAATGACTTTCCTTTCCGTCATCCTGAGCCGTGCGAAGGATCCAAGCACAAGGACGTATCGTGCGCCAACGGCTTGGATCCTTCGCTGCGCTCAGGATGACGCGGCGGAAGGTTGTCGCCATCCGCGTCTATCCGCGTAATCCGCGGTTGAAAGTTTCTCGTGTCTACTGTCCGAAACATCCTTCCCGTCTTCATCACCGGCGCCAGTGGCTTCATCGGCGGCAAGCTCACCGAACGGCTGCTGACCGAGGGCCGCGAGGTGCGCGCTCTCTCGCGGCGAGCGTTGCCGGACTTGGAGCGCATCGGTGCGAAGATTCTCATTGGCGATCTGGAGAACACCGCCGTGCTGCACCAAGGCTGCGAAGGAGCGGGCACGGTGTTCCATGTCGCCGGACGCGTCGGTGTCTGGGGCCCGCCGGACGACTTCTTCCGCGTCAATGTCCAGGGCACCCGCAACATCCTCGCCGCGTGTCGCGACGCGAAGGTGCCGCGGCTCGTTTACACCAGTTCGCCCAGCGTGGTCTACAACGGCGGCGACCTGCGGAACGTCAACGAATCCGCCCCGCTCTGCACGCAGGCCCCCTGCGCCTACCCGACGAGCAAGGCCGCCGCGGAACGCGAGGTGCTGACCGCCCATAGCGCGGAGCTCGCGACCGTCGCGTTGCGTCCGCACCTCGTGTGGGGCCCAGGCGACAAGAACCTCTTGCCGCGCATCATCGCGCTCGCACGCGCCGGCAAACTGAAGATCATCGGCCCCGGCCGGAACCGGGTGGACATCACGCACATCACCAACGTCGTCGACGCCCACCTGCTCGCCGAAGCGGCCCTGTCGGCTGGAACCGGCGCGCCCCCGCCGCGGACAGAGGCGGGTCCTCCAAATTATCCTGGCGGCCGCGCCTACTTCATCACCAACGGCGAACCGGTGTTTCTTTGGGACTGGATCAACGAGGTCCTGCACGGCGTGGGCGCGCCGGAAATCAAATCCCACGTTCCGCTCCCCGTCGCCTACGCCGCCGGCGGAGCGTTCGAAACGATCTGGCGCTTATTCGGCCGCACCGGCGAACCGCCCATGACCCGCTTCATCGCCAAGGAAATGGCCACTGACCACTGGTTCGATATCTCTGCCGCCAAGCGCGACCTCGGCTACCACCCGCGAATCACCGTCGCCCAAGGCACCGCCGAACTCATCGCCCACTACAAGGCCGGGAATTCGTCCTGATAGAGGGCCTGCGTCTCTGCGGGCCGGTTTGGTCCCTTCGCGAAGCGCACCGCGAGCGTCGGCTGTGGTGGCTGTTGGCCATTTTTCGCGGATCACCTTCTTCTTAGCTCGTCAATTTAATGAAAACCCTGAAGGGGGCTTCACATCCAACCGTATCCTGAGTGAATCGGTCCGAAGATCGACAATCGAAACCTTGAGATCGGCGTGAGGCGTGAACATCTCAAACTCGGCGCCCTTCTGAAGGCCAAACTCGAGCACAGTGGGCCCACCACTCAGTGACAAACTGAGTGCCGCTCCCTTCACCCTTATCGCGTTATCGACCGCGACGAGATATTTTGTATCTGGCCGGTGCTTCACGCCGAAACCGTCACCGATCAGAATAACCTCTTGAATGATCTGTCGATCCTCCAACCGCAGCCGGCCGAGCTTGAACGTCATACATTTGTCACTTGGACATTCGCCGAGCGAAATCGTCGCACCCGGCTCTCTCGCAAGCCAGAATGTGCGCGACATCAACGCGTCGCCTTTCGCCTTTTCCTCTAATAGCTGAAGGTCTGCAAGCGCAGCGGACCAATCAATCGCTATCGGAGCACTTATTGGAACCCGCCACAGTACGATCGCAATCGCTATACTGACAATCGAGGCGATAGATCCCCACAAAGATATCTTGTTCCACAATGTGAGGCGGCGGTAGCGCTCTTTAAGTCTCATGGAATCGATCGATTGAACTCAGACACGACTGGGAGCAGAGCTCCCGGTCGTTGTCTGTGGTGGCTGGATCGGCTTTCTCTTTTTCGCGACGCCTTCGAGATGAACGCGTCTGGCTTCCGCCTTTCTCGCTCTTTCTTTGGTTCGGCAACTTCTGCATCGCACTGCCTTCGTCGTATCGAACAAACCTCCGGCGACCTCATACCACCACTTCTGCTGGGTCGCCGTCCAGGTCTCGTGGCTGCCGCAATCCTTGCAGGTAAATGAAACGTCTTCGTAGAACTCCGGAATCCAAGGGCCAGGTCCGAAACTGCTAGAACGAATCTTCGACTCGTCCACCGGCACTCGACCGACTCTGTCGGCGTGGCGTTTCTTTGCAGCTTGGATTTCTCGACTCACGACTTCTTTGCCGATCGATTGAGGTCAGACACGACCGGGCGCAGCCCGGTCGTTGTCTGTGCCGACTGGATCGCCCTTCTTCATTTGTAGTCTTCGTGAGCTGGACGCATGTCAGATTCCATCCACTCAGCCCAGCTCTGGAAGAAGACCGTGTGCGGCCACTGCGGAAACTGGTCGGGCTTCCCGCTCCAAGTGAGATGAACCAGGGCGAGTAAACCCTTCTTCGAATCGGTAACGAAAAGCACGTCATCACAATCACATCGCCGTGCCACTGCTTCGACCGAGGCTCCCGAAAGCAAGTGGTCAGGTCGGAGCTCTCTCTTCAGCTCAGCAACCAATTTCGGGCCATCTTCTTTTGAGACGGGCCCCCACGGTGCGAGAATCTCATCGGGTGCTGGAGCGGTCATTTCTTCCGGCGATCGTTGTTTATGCCACTGGCCGTGGCTCAATCAAATGGGGATTTGATTGCGGGCTATGGTTTAGCCGAAAATCAGCTCCGGTCAGGATGGGACCTGGGCCGGATTTTTAATTATCCGACTGCCGGTTGGCTCAATCAAAGGGGCAGGGTGCTGCATAGGTGTAGGTTGGCGAAAATCGGGTCCGGCCCAAACCCGAGCTGCCTTGGATTCGGGCCAGCTTGGTTTTCCCGTCGGTCTGGGCAACCCGCAAAACACTGCTGGTTTCGTACGAAAGAAACCAGAGCCGATTTTCACCACAGAGGCACAAAGGCACGGAGAAAGGCCATCGGATGACGTCTGGCGCCCTTTGTGTCTCGGTGTCTTTGTGGTTCATCCCGCCCCGTCCAAACAGCCCCCTGATTTTTGGATTACTAATCCGCTTCGTAAAACCGGCGATTAGCCGGTCCCCGAAACCCATCGGCGGAGACGATCCGTCGGAGCCGGTCCTCGTAGGATTCATCGTTGATGAATCCCATTCGGGGTAAAACCAAGTTCGAGGACTTCACCGTATCACCCAATCTGGCACTAAGCACAAGCCATCGGGGCATAAAGCCCCTCCTACAGTTTCCTTCCCCTTTTTGCGCTTTTTGTGCCTTCTGTGGCCAATCCCTCTCACCCATTCCGCTGCCGGACGGCTTCGAAAAGCGTGATAATCGTCGCCATGGCGACGTTGAGGGAGTCGGCCTGGCCGGCCATGGGGATGCGGACGAGCAGGTTGCTTTCCTTCAGCCAGAAATCACTCAGGCCGTATTGCTCGCTGCCCATGACGATCGCCAGCGCGCCGCGGAGGTCGACTTTCGTATAAACATTCGGCGTGTCCGGGGTCGTCGCGACAATGCGGATGCCTTTTTCCCTCAGCCAGGCGTGGACCGTCGCGCTGTCGGCCACGACCACCGGCACGGAGAATAGCACGCCGGTCGAGGCGCGGACGACGTTGGGATTGAAGATATCGGTCACCGGATCACACACGATCACGGCATCGCAGCCGGCGGCATCGGCGCTGCGCAAGATCGTGCCGAGGTTGCCGGGTTTTTCGATCGACTCGACCACGAGCAGGAACGGATGCGTTTTCAACGCGAGATCGGCCAAGCTGCGTTTCCATTGCGGCGCCACCGCGAGCAGGCCATCCGGACGCTCGCGGTAGGCGACTTTGGCGAAAGCCTCCCGCGACAGCTCGAACAGCTGGGCGCCGGCGAGCCTGGCCTGTTCGATCAGCGCAGGCTCGTTTTCACCGAGGAACCAGTCGGGGCTGAAATAGAATTCCCGCGGCCGCACGCCCTTTTCCAGCGCCCGCCGGATCTCGCGGTAGCCCTCGATGAGAAACAGCCCCGCGTCGTCGCGGTCGCGCCGCTCGCGCAGCTTCACGAGCTGCTTCACGCGGGGATTCTGGAGGCTGGTGATCTTTTCATCCATCGGAGGAGGTCACCACGAAACACACGAAAACCGGGGAAGAGCCAACCATGAATGAACACGAATAAAACCGAGCCTTAACAACCACATATACCGAACGAGGCAGTATGGATGATCTGTGTGAATCTGTGTCCATCTGTGGTTCTCGGTTTTGGGCGTTTCCCCATTCGTGTCCCTTCGTGGTTTTTCTGCGGGGTTTTGTCTTCCCCTGCCTGATTTCGTGTCCTTTCGTGTGTTTCGTGGTTAAAAAGAAAAAGTTCAACGACCATCCCTTCCCCTACCGCACCGAGATCGAGCTGGAGATCGCCACGCTCACCAACCTCGGCGTCGGATTGGGCCGGGTGCAGCTTCCTGCAATCGGGAATCGAGTTCCGAGCGAAGCGACATCCTCATCGAAAATCGAAAATTCCACCGGATGGGTGGTGATGGTTCCTTTCACGCTGCCCGGCGAGAAGGTCCGCGCCCGGGTCTACCGCAACCACAAGAATTACTCCGAGGCCGATCTGCTGGCGGTGCTCACGCCTTCACCGCACCGCATCGACCCAAAATGCCCGCTCTTCGGCCGTTGCGGCGGCTGTCAGTACCAGCACCTCACTTACGCCGAGCAACTGCAATGGAAACGCCGGCAGGTTGAAGAGCTGCTGAAGTACATGGCCGGCGTGGAGTTTGCCGTGAACCCGGTGATCGGTTCGCCGCGCGAGTTCGGATACCGGTCGAAGATCACGCCGCATTTCCAAGCAAGAAATGGAGGGCCGGTCTCCCGACCGGCCGCGGTCGGCCAAGAGTCCGACCCTCCAAAAGTGGGTTCCACCCCCATCGGTTTCCTGAAGCAAGGTTCCCGCTTCGAGCTGGTGGATGTGCCGCAATGCCCGATTGCCACACCCGAAATCAACGCAAAGCTGCCCGAAGTTCGCGCCAAGACGCACGCGCGTCTCGCTGCCGGCGAGTACAAGCGCGACGCCACCCTCCTTCTGCGCCATGCCCAGGAAGGCGTCATCACGGACTACGATGCAGTGATTACCGAGTCCATTCCCCAAGATGGAGCCGCGGCGACCTCGCCGCGGGGATCGACGCAGCCGGGGTCGGCCGCGCTCCAGTTGAGGTTTCTCGCGCGGGATTTCTTCCAGAACAATCCCTTCATCCTGCCGGCGTTCACCGGCTACGTGCGCGAACAAGCGGCTGCCAGCGGGGCGCGGTTCCTGGTGGACGCCTATTGCGGCAGCGGCCTCTTCGCCCTGAGCTGCGCCCCGGCCTTCGAGAAAGTGTCCGGCATTGAGCTGAGCGAAACGTCGATCCGATTCGCGACCGAAAACGCCGCGGCCAACGGCCTGACCAACGCCACCTTCCGTGCCGGCGATGCCGCCCAAATCTTCGCCGGGTTGGATTTTCCGCCTAGCGAGACCGCCGTCGTGATCGACCCGCCGCGCAAGGGCTGCGACGAATCTTTTCTCAACCAGCTCTTTGCGTTCGGCCCGCGCGCGGTCGTCTACGTGTCCTGCGATCCCGCCACCCAAATGCGCGACTTGAAGGGATTTCTCGCCGCCGGCTACAAGCTCACCGCGGTGCAGCCGTTCGACCTCTTTCCGCAGACGCGTCACCTCGAGTGCGTGATCACGCTGGCACGAAGTTGAAGATCGCTTGATGGATCGGCCGGTAGGGCGCGACCGCTGGGCGCGCCGCAAGGATTCTCGCGAGCAGAATGGACGGCCCCTACCGCGCTTCTCGCGCCCGGTTCGAGAAGCTGTTGCATCAGGTGTTCCAGCGGCAAAAAAAGTTATTCACTCGCAAACTATCCGTAGCGCGAAAGCGCCGACGGGAGTATTCTGCCTCCGTGAAAAGACCTCTGGGCCTCGTGGTTCAGCAACGGGCTAGTGATAGAAGGAACCCGTCGTCCTGGTAAGTCCGACATACCCGCTCTGCCCGTCATGGGACGGCGCAGCGCAAAAAACAACGCACCTATGCGCTAAAGTCCCGGCCCAGTGCCGTCGACCCAAAGAGAAGGCACCCTGCTACGGTGGGGTGCCTGTTTTTTAGGAATTACGAATTACGGTTTATGATTTACGATTCTCCAAGGGCTGACGCTGGAAAGCGATGCGTGAATCGCATCATGCAGGTCTCCAGTTTTCCCCAGCTCAGCCAAATCGTACATCGTAAAATCATAAATCGTAAATCGCGTCATCGATTCTCCATCCACTCCGGACTGGAGTACTGTTCGATCAGACCTTCGACCTCGCTTTCGTTCAGCTCCGGCCATGGTGTCGGAACCGCATCCACCCCGAGCGTGCGCGCGATTTCCGCGGCGAAGCGCTCATGAAACGCATCCCAATCCACCGCACCTACGCGGCTTTTTTCGATGGATCCTTGCAGCAGCAGGCCGTGCTTGTTGCGTTTCATCGCGGCGCCCGCGATTTTGAGCCGGGTGGCGGTGTTGACCACGTCGTGGAGTTCGGGGCGCTCGAAACAAATCGTCGGGCCCTCTTCGGTGGGGTGACGCTTGTCCTGCAAGGCCACGGGCTGACCGAGTGCCTGCATCGCGGCCGCCAGCGCGGCATGGACGTCGCGGTAGGCTTGAGTGGCCGGGGCATCAAAGAGCCCATGCGCCCGCGGAATCACCAATCCATAAGTCCAATCATTCCGGTGATCCACCAGTCCGCCGCCGGTGGGCCGGCGGCAAAGGTCGAAGCTCTCCCCGGCCGTGCCCTCCGTAGCCTTGGCAGAGGAGGGAGGCAGGTTGGCCCGGATGTAGTCCATCGTCTGGCTGAGCCCGAAGGTGAAAGCTTGGGTGCGCCATTCGTAGTGCCGGAAACGTGCAGCCGCCGGGTGCGGATAGCGCTGAAGCAGCAGGAAATCCAACGCCATGTTTTCGGCGGCGCCGGCGGTGCGGACAGGCAGGATATGCAGTTGGGACACGGAACTCACGGAGCTTTCACAAAAGCCACAGAGGGTTCGCAAACGCAACTCCGGGGTGGAAGATGACTGGTAGGGCGCGACCGCTGGGCGCGCCGTAAGGATTCTGCTGGCCAGCAGAACGGACGGTCCGACGGTCCGTCCCTACCGGCGCTGCCGCGCCAAAGGCCAGAGACGACCGACGGCGACTGGGATTATCAACTTCCCCACCACGCCGGCGGGACCAGCTCGGCCAGCGCTTCGTCAAATGTCTGTGGCCGGGTCGTCAGCAATTCGCTCAACGGCCGCAGATCGAGTGACAGATCGGCTTGTCGTGATGCGGCCGCCACCGGATCGTCCTGCCGTGCCACGGCGACGATCGGGGCCTGTGCTTCGGTCAGGCCGAAATGCGCTCGCACCCGCCGCCCGATTTCCAGGCGCGAAACCGGCTCGGCTCCCGCCCAGTGAAACGCGCCGCGCACATCCGTCCGACCGCAAATTTCCACCATCGCCCGGACCACACTGTCTGCGGTGCAAGTCTGGCGAATCTCATCACGGTAGAGCCGCGCTGGCTTGCCGGCCGCCCAAAGCATCAGCAGCCGCTCATGCACGCTGCGCCGGCCTCCGGGACTGTTGCCCATCAGCAGCGGCAGGCGCAGCACGACGGAACGCTCCGGCGCGGTCGCGAACACGGCGTCCTCCGCCTCGACTTTGTGCCGGGCGTAAAGATTGATCGCCCGGCGGGCATCGCTCACGGCATACGGCGGTCGCATCCCATCGAACACCTGCTCCGTGGAGAGATGAATGAAACGCGCGCCTGTTTCGCTGGCGGTGTGAGCGAGCTGCCGGGGCAACGCGACGTTCAGGCGCCAGGCCAGGTCGGGTTTCGATTCGCATTCCGCCGGCTCGGAAATGGCCGCCGCATTGACAATCCAGTCGGGATTTTCCTGCCGCACGAGTGCATCGATGGCCGCACCATCCTGCAGCTCGAGCGCGACTTGTCGGGCCAGTCCCGGCAAAGGTGTCGGCCAGCGACCAACCACGCCCGTGACCGCATGACCGGCCGCCGCGGCTTGCCGGGCAAAGGCGCCTCCCACGAGACCCGAAGCACCTGTCAGGAGACTTTTCATGTGCGCCGGGTCCAATACCCCGAAATCTCCGCCTGGTTTGAAAAGTCGCACGGGTCTCCCGACCCCCGGGGA
>DATCRM010000340.1:0-2569 GCA_036568985.1 Lacunisphaera sp.
CCCCTGCGCCGTTTTTATAAGGCGTCCGCTGTGGCCAAACTAGGGCTTAACAGCGAAACCGGCACGCCCTTCTCAGTTGCTGGCCCCCGCGGTTGCCATCCGCTTGGCCAGGAACGTGTCGATTGCCTGGGCCATGGAGCCGACGGCCTTGGATCGCCATGCCTCGGACACGAGGTGCCCGAGGTCGTCCTTGTTGGAGACGTAGCCGATCTCGACCAGCACCGAGGGCACGTCGGGCGCTTTCAGGACCCGGAAGCCGGCCGACTTCAGGGGATGCTTGTGCATTCGCATGGTCGTCTTCATTTCGCCCATCAGCAGATGGGCAAAACGGCTTGAAAAGGTGCGGGTTTCCCGCTGCGTGAGGTCGATCAGGATGTCGGCGACATCGGTCGGCTCTTCCGCAAGGTTGAAGCCGGCGATCGCGTCGGCCCGGTTTTCGGCATCGGCCAGGCGCTGCGCTTCGGCATCGGAGGCCTTGTCCGACAGCGTATAGATGGTCGCGCCCTGCGCATCGCCCTCGGCCTTCGGCAGCGCATCGGCGTGGATCGAGACGAACAGCGCGGCATTCAGATTGCGGGCGACCTTGGGCCGGTCATTGAGCGGAATAAAGGTGTCGTCGTCCCGCGTCATGACCACCCGGTATTTGCCTGATTTCTCCAGCCGGTCGCGCAAGGCCAGCCCGAAGGCCAGCACCAAATTCTTCTCGCTCTCACCGCTCGACTGGGTGCCGTTGTCGATGCCGCCATGGCCCGGATCGATCACGACCACCGGGCGGCCATCCGACGGCGCTACCGGCTTTTGCTGCGCCGGATCCGGCGCGGTGGGAATTGTCGCAGGCGGAACGGCGGCAACTGTCGGCCGCAGTTCAGGGCGATTCTCCGGAGGCGGCGTTTGCACGAAGGCCGCACGATCGACCTCCTCGAGCTCCAGCACCAGCCGGGCTGGCTGGCCGTTGGCCGCATCGAGCACGTAGGAATTGGCGATCTTGGCGGGCCCGGTCAGGTCGAACACGATTCGCGAGCCGCCGGGCATCACCAGCCCGTAGCGGAAGGCCTTGACCAGCCCTCGCCCGGCTCCCGTGCCCGGGGCCAGCTGAAAATTGACCTGGGGAACGTCGACCACCACCCGGTAGGGATCGGCAAGCGTCGTGGCGCGGAAGGCGACGCTCTGGTCGAGGTCGAGAATGAAGCGTGTCTGCTTGCCGTCCCCAGCCAGGCGCGCGGCGGTGGCGACTGGAAAATTTGCTGCTGCAACAGGGGGTTGCGAGGGGCTCTCCGCCGCGCTCAGGCGCGAGGAATCGGCGCATGGCAATGCCGAGGCGCATAGAAGCGCAAATGCCAGCAAAACCCGTTGATTTGTGCGGCTCGCCACCGAATCCGTGCCTCCGAGCAGCCCTCTTTAACGCAATAGAACCACACGGTTAATCAGTCCTTAACGACGGTAACGCGAAACTCCCGCACTGTGACCGGCGTGCGACGCTCCCTTGCACGGATGGCCTATTCCTCGTATGTACGGAATGCTGACGGCCAATGATTTCCGGTTGTGTCGCATTCAGCCTCCCGGTGCAGCGCCGGAGCTCCCAAGGTTCGGGAATTCCAGCGTTTTTCTGTTTCCCTTCAACGACCAGCGCGGTGCGCGGCAGCGAGGCGGAACAGGGCAAGCTCCGGCGGCGAACGGTTTCCGGTTACCACACTGTTTCCGGGGCAGTTTTGACAGCGACGCGGCCAGTTACCCACCTCCTTAATCCAGAGGGGGCGGTTCTTGATCCAGGGCGAGCGCGCACGCGCCATGCCTGGCCAGCAGCAACTGATTAGGGGCGGCCCCGCCGTCCAACGTTTCATACGGGCCGACGCTTGATGCGCCAGACTGTGCCGACGAATTCTGAAGGACCTTTCGCGACGCTGCGGAGTGAAAATCCCGCGCGCCGCTTCGGTTCTGAGGCTTCCGATTCGGCAAGGCGCGAGAGACGGCGTTTCGGCCTTCCCCTCACCCCCGAATCAGGTGGACCGTCGCGTCACCCGGCAGCGCTCTTCGCGCCCACGGTGAACCGCGCCCGCCGCCGCCAAGAGTTAAGACATGCCCAACAAGATGTTGATCGATGCCACCCACCCGGAAGAGACCCGGGTCGTCGTGGTCCGCGGCAATCGCGTCGAAGAGTTTGACTTCGAGACCGCGCAACGCAAGCAACTGCGCGGGAACATTTACCTCGCCAAGGTCACCAGGGTCGAACCCTCGCTCCAGGCCGCCTTCGTCGAATATGGCGGCAATCGCCACGGCTTCCTCGCCTTCAGCGAAATCCATCCCGACTATTACCAGATCCCCGTCGCCGACCGGCAGGCGCTGATCGAGGCCGAAGAGCAGGCCCATCGCGAAGCCGAGGAAGAGAGCGAGAACCGCTCCCACGGCCGCCGCCGCTCGCGCCACCGCAATGCCCGCCGCCGCGGTCACGGCGAGCGCGTCCGCAGCGACATCGTCGAAGGCCTCGACGCAAGTGCCGATCCCGCCGCCCAGCCGGTCGAGGGCGCGCTGCTCCCCGAGCACGTCGAGGGCGCCCCGCACGACGGTGAGC
>DATCRM010000341.1:0-9165 GCA_036568985.1 Lacunisphaera sp.
GTCCATGAGGAGAAGGCCTGGAAGACGCCCTCGCGGCGCTTGCCGGACTGAAGTTCGTCGTGGTCGATGACGTCGGCGAGAAGGGAGCCGTCGAGCATCCAGAAGGCGGCTTGGGCGAACGCGATTCCGCCCGAGGCGAACAACTGGACCCAAGGGTGCGCCGGGTCGTAGAGCCACCAGCTGGCGACGAAAACGAGGGCCGCGGTGCCGAACACGGAGAGCATGGAGTGACGTTTGCCGTAGCGGCCGGCGATGAAGGCGAAGGTCGGCACGCCAAAGAGGGAGAACACCATGCCCGACACCCCCATCCAGGTGTTCCACTGGTTGCCGACGACAACATCGCCGCGGCACACATAATAGATCGTCATGTAGTAGCCGAGCGTGCCGAGCATGCTGAAACCGACGCCGAACGCCAGACGCCACGAGAGGTAGAGGCGAAACGGACGGCTCGAGAGGGATTCCTTCATCGCGACCGGCAGCGAAATCTTCTCCTGTTTGCGGGCCGTGACGTTGCCGTAGTAGCGCTCGCGGAGCACCAGGAACATCACGATCGCTCCGACCACCATGATGCCTCCCAGCAATACGCAATAGGTCTGCGCGCCGCGGAGGATGTCGGGTTTCCCGGACGGATCATTGAACATTGCGAGCGTCGTGAATTGCGCGGCGCAAAACATCGCGACTTCCGCGGCCTTTTGGATGATGCCCTTGTAGGACATCACGATCGTGCGCTCGTGGTAGTCGGGCGTCATCTCCGAGCCCAGGCTCTGGAACGCCATGTTGAAGCAGCTCATCACCGGGATGTAGACGCCGGAAGACAGGAGCATGAACCAGAAGTACTGGTTCTCGCCCCAGCCGCGGGGGGCGAGGAAGAGGATCGGCAACAGCAGGCCGGCCAGCACGCCGCCCACGAGGATGAACGGACGCCGCCGGCCGAAGCGGGTGCGGGCGTTGTCGGACCACCACCCGAAGAAGGGATCGGAAAAGGCGTCCCACAGCCGGTTGAAAATCAGGGCGGTGCCGATCAGCGCCGGCGACACGCCCAGGCCGATGTTGAAGACCGGATAGGCCAGGGTGTGATAAAGCCAGTGGCCCCACATGTCGTGGAAGGTGCCGAGGCCGTAGACGATCTTCTGGGGGAACGGAACCCGATCCTCCGGGCGGGTAACAGACGAGGTGGCGGTCATGGGCTGGGGGTGGGTTTGGGACAGGCTAGTAGCTGTCGACGAGGGATTGGTGCACGAGGCTTTTCCGCACTTGCGCCAAGGATTGCGGCGCGTTGAACAACACGCGCACGGTCTTGGGCTCGTCGGGGTAAAGTTCGAAGTAGTTGTCGTCGCTCCAGTGCTCGATGCCGGGAAGGTCGAACGCGAAGCGGTGCTGGAAAGCCGAGGTGCGGAACGTGAAGTCGAACGCGGCCGGGCTCGCGGCCTTGATGGCGACCCGGGTCTTGGCGCGCCGGAGATTGAGGAATCGCGGGGGCGAGAGAAACACCGTCTCCTCGCTCACCCGCTTGCGGCCGATGGCAAGCGCAATGCGCAGGTAGACATTGTCGCGGCCATGCTGGGCGAGGAGTTTGCCGAAGCGGACGGTCTGGTGGCGCACGCTCTCGCCGGGACGCAGCACGACTTTCTTCCGGCCGCGCGCGATGAGGTGCCCGTCGAGATGGAAGAGTTCCCAGCGCAGCTCGCCGCGGGCCGGAGCCGGCGCGTCATAGACGGTATAGAGATGAACCTCGTCCACGGTCGTGGTGCGGTAGTTGCCGATGATCGTGTCCTCGTCGCCCGGCACATGGGCGCTGACGAGGGCCGGGGCGAAGAAGCGGCGCGCGATGTGGTGCAAGGCCTTCCAGCGGCCGGTGAACTCGATGGAGCTCCACGAGGCGACCGGCCAGCAGTCGTTCAGCTGCCAGTAGAGCGCGCCCATGCAGTGCGGCATGTTGCGACGGTAGTGCTCGACGCCAACCTGCATGCAATACGCCTGGTTGAGCTGCGAAAGGTAGATCAGCGCGTCCTGCGATTGCGGAAACCGGTAGCGGCGCGAAACGTAGTCGAGGATGATCTGGTTACCGGCGCGGTTCTTCTGGTGGTTCTCCATCAGCGGACCAAACACGTTGCCGCGATCCGGCGGGCAGAAGGTCGCCTGCGTGGCTGGCGAACTGTAACTCTGCATGCCGAACTCCGAACAGAAGCGGAACCGCCACTTCTCGTAGTCCTTCACCGGATGGCGGGCATGCCAGACATCCCAATAGTGGGTATCGCCGCGTTTCTCCCCGTCGGGATGGGTTGCGGTTTGGGAGATGGAATCCTGGAGCGTGCTGCGCCATTGTGACGAGGGCCGGTACGCGGTGACGCCGTCGTGCGCGGCGACTTCCTCCGGCAGCACGCGATGGAAGATCGCCTCATAGTCCCGGCGCAGCCTGGGATTGACCAGCAGGTCGCCCTTCGGGCTGCCGACAGTGTTGAGCTGGACGATCTCGTTGTTGCCGCACCAGAGGGCGAGACAGGCGTGATGGCGCAGGCGGCGCACTTGATAACGTGCCTCCGCGCGCACGCTCTCGCGGAACGCGGCGTCTCCCGGGTAGATCGAGCAGGCGAACATGAAGTCCTGCCAAACCATCAGGCCCAACTCGTCGCAAAGATCGTAGAAGTCGATGCTCTCGTAGATGCCTCCGCCCCACACGCGGACCATGTTCATGTGGGCCTCAGCGGCGCTCGTGAGGTCGCGGGCGTAGTCGGCGCGCGTCAGCCCGGCCACGAAGCTGTGGGCCGGAATCCAATTGGCCCCCTTGGCGAAAATGGGTCGGCCATTGACCACGAACTGGAAAGTCTCACCGGCCTTGTCGTTGTGGCAGTCGAGTTCGAGCGTCCGCAGGCCGATGCGCTTCGACCAGCGTCCGATGAGCGCACCGTGGCGGTCCGTCACGGCGAGCTCGATCTGATACAGCGGCTGTTCGCCATGACCGTTGGGCCACCAGAGAGAGGGATTCTCGATTTTCGATTTTCGATTTTCGATTTCGGCGACAACGCGACCGTTGAGGGAGATGGTACCGAGGATATCCGCCTGCGAGTCCTTGCGGGCAAGTTCGGGTTCGAAGGTCAGAAACACGCTGCCGTCACGACGGTGCTGCTGCGTGACGCGGATGGTTTCCAGGCGGTTGCCGCTCCAAGCCTCAAGCCGGATGTCGCGCCAGATGCCGGCGGTGACGAAGCGCGGGCCCCAGTCCCAACCGAACTGGCACTGCTGCTTGCGCAGCACCTGGCTGCGACCGATGGGATCGTTGAATTCGCGTGGGTCATGATCCACCCGGTGGGTCCGGATGTATTTCATCGCGCTGCCGAAGCGGATCACGATTTCGTTTTTTCCGACACGGAGCAGCGGCTTTGTCTCCCAGCACCAGCCGATGAACATGTTTTCAGTGCGGGCGACGAGCCGGCCGTTGAGGCGCACGGTGGCGACGGTGTCGAGGCCGTCGGCGACGAGCTCGACGATTTCCTCGGCGAGCAGGGCTGCGGAAACGGTGAAGGTCGCGCGATATTCCCAATCGCGTTCCTCGATCCACTGGAGCTCCAGTTCGTTGGTCCCCCAGAAAGGATCGGGAATCAGTCGGTGCCGGCGCAGATCGGTGTGGACGCAACCGGGCACCGTGGCGTTCCGCCAGGGGGTGCGTTCGGTCGCGTCACGGAACTGCCATGAAACTGCGGCCAGGGGGAGGGTGGTCATGGGCTGGTTGTGTCGGTTGGGGTGGGGGATGGCACAACCAAAACATAAGGCCGGTTGAATTCAACCGCCCGGAGGCTGCCCTGAAACTTGAGCCTCATTGGGGTGGAAATGGAAACCAGAAATGTCTCAGAGCCCGGCTCCGTTGCGGCGGATGACATCCCGATACCAGTAGTAAGAATCCTTCGGCGTGCGCTTCTGGGTCTGGTAATCGACATGAATGAGGCCAAAGCGGTCCTTGTAGCCTTCGCACCACTCGAAGTTGTCCATGACCGACCAGTAGAAATAGCCGGCGACCGGAATGCCCTCGTCGACGGCGCGCTTGAGGCCGCCGAGATAGCGGGCCAGGAAATCGATGCGCTGCGAATCGTGGACCTTGCCGTCGAGGTGGACAAAGTCGGTGTTGCAGAATCCGTTTTCGGAAAATGCGATCGGGAGCTTATACCGCTCGGTCTGGAACTTGGCAGCCCAGTAGAGGGCCGGTGGCGCGACTTGCAGCCAGTTCAACGTTCCGCGGGCGTTGCCGATGCCCCAGCTGTGATCGATCTTCTCGGTCTTGCCGTCGGCACCGGCGCGGTAGCGGTTACCCGTGTAGCAATTGTAGCTGAGCAGGTCGACCTTCTGGGAAATGAGCTTCATGTCGCCGGTCCGGATCTCCGGCACCTCGGCACCGAAAGCCTTGAGGCCGTCTTCGGGATATTTGCCGAACATGATCGGGTCGGCCCACCAGGAGAGATTCCACATGTCCCGGTTCGTGCTGGCGAAATAATCGCGGCGCGCGGCCTCGATGTCGGCCTTGCTTTCCGTGGCGGGGATGCGCTCGCGGGCGGTGTGGGCGAGGGAGATCTTGATCTTGCCTTCGCAGCCCGCGCGCAGCGCTTGCACGCCCCGGCCGTGCGCGAGCAACAGGTGGTGGGCAGCGAGCAGGCACTCGGCGTGGGGAAGTTTGTAGCCGGGAGCGAAGACGCCATCGAGCAGACCGAGGCCAACCGTGCAGGGCGGTTCGTTGAAGGTGATCCAGTTTTTCACCCGATCGCCATAGCGCTCCGCCATGAGGGCGGCGTAGTCGCCAAACCATTCAACCATGTCGCGATTCGAGAAGCCGCCGCGGCGCTGGAGGGCGTTGGGCAGATCCCAATGAAACAGGGTGACCCAGGGCGTGATGCCGGCCTCGAGCAGGCCGTCGATCAGCTTGTCGTAGAACGCGAGCCCCTTGGGGTTGGGCTTGCCGGTGCCCTGAGGGATGACGCGCGGCCAGGCGATGGAGAGACGGTAGGCCTTCAGACCGAGGTTGCGCATGAGCGCGACGTCCTCGGGCCAGCGGTTGTAATGGTCGCAGGCCGTGTCGCCGTTGTGGCCTTCGAAGGTTCGGCCCGGCTGGTGGGAATGAATGTCCCAGATGGACGGCGCGCGCCCGTCTTGGGTGGCGGCACCTTCAATTTGGTAAGCGGCGGCGGCAGCGCCCCAGGTGAAATTATCGGCGAAGGACATCAGACGTGGTGGATGGGGTAGGAAACCAAGGAGCGGTCATCCTACCGTCCGACACGCAAACTGGTAATGAGAATCCTTATTCGGGAATTGAGAGGGGAGCCGGTGATCGGCGTCACTTCAAATTGAGAGTGCTGACAACCCAGCGGGTGATCGCTTCCCCCTGCTCTGCGGGATACGTGTGCGCCTGCTCGGGCTCGACGCCGAGGGTCTTGGGAGCGGTGATGACATTGTAAGCCGCGAAGGTGGACGTCGGCGGGCAGACTTCGTCGTTGTATCCCCAGATATAGAATCCCGGCACCTTGATGCGGCGGGCAAAATTCACCGCGTCATAGTAAGTGGCGGTGGCGATCTTGGCCGGCGTGGCCAGTGGCGAAGGGGAGCCGTCCGGAGCGGGCATGAAAGGATGCGGCCAGCCACCGGCGCGGCCATGCAACTCGGCCGCCACGTCACACATCGCAGGGTGGATCACCGCCAGGGCCGTGACACGCGGATCCAGCGCGGCGGTCACGATCGAAAGCAGTCCGCCCTGGCTGGCGCCCGTCACGAGGAGGTCCTTGCCGTTCCAGTTCGAACGTGACGCCAGAAAATCATTCGCCCGAAGACAATTCAGATAGACGCGGCGGTAGTAATAAGCTTCGCGGTCATCGAGGTTGAACGTCTGGTAGCCATTGAGCGCGCCGGCATGGAGCTGGTCGTAGACCTCCTTGGCGAGGTTGACGGGGATGCCATGAATACCGATCTCCAGGACAATGGCCCCGCGAGCGGCCCAATCGATGTTGCCGGCATAAGGGCGCACGCCGGCGCCAGGGACCATGAGCACGGCGGGATAGCGGCCGGGGGCCTTCGGCTCGGTGAGGATCCCGTAGAGGCGACCGACGGACGACCAGCCTTTACCCACGGTGCGGATGCCGACGTGATAGACGTTCACGGTTTCGGTGCAGGCATCGGGCAGGAGGGTGAGCTTCGCCTCGAGCGGGACCAGGGCGAGCTCATCCCTGCCCTTCTGCCAAAAAGCATCGAAGTCGGCCGGCTCGGTCTGAAAGGGTTTGATCGTTTCCGGTGCGAAGGCCGCGGTGGCGACGCCCTGGTAGGTGCGGCCGGCGAATTCCACCGAGGCCTTGCAGCGGATGAAGCCACCGGTGTTCAAGGTGCCGCCGTCCACAACAAGGCCGTCGAGCGGAACCGTCGCGGTCTTTTTTTCGGCGGGCATCAGGTCGGGACCGACGGACCAGGTCACGTTCGCGTTGTCGACGGGGGTGTTGTCTGCGGTAACCATGATGCGGAACTTCGCCGGTTCGCCCAACTTGTAACTCCAATCGCGGTGGTCCGGCGCGATGCGCACCTGAATGGTGGCGACCCGGAGGTTGGCGGGCGACGGAACGGGCGCGATCGGAGTATCGGCCGGAGCGCGCACCGCGGCGACGAGCAACACGAGACAGAGGAATCGATTGAGCATGGGGAGGGGCGGGGTTGAACGGGCAAAAAAAACGAGACAGCAAAATCCACCTTGGTCAATGCGCGGCAAAAATCCGCGCGAACCGGTTTGGCTCCCTGGCCCGCATGTTCGGTCGAGATTGCCGGCCAGTCCGCGAAGCTCGGCTTGGCGGAGGTTTGTCATACATTATATGACAAATGTCCCCGTCGAATCCTGCGTTTTTCGGGACTCCTTCTGGGCGGGCTCGTTCCGCCATCGCGGTCATTGGCGTCGATTGCGCTCTGGGCAAAATATGCACGGCTCTGGCCAACGGCTGCGGCGGCAGTTCCGGGCTTCTGCGGTAAAGTGTCACCGTGATCAGTCCACGCCCCGTCACCACCGCCACGCTGGATGCGAACGAAGCCGTCGCCTCCGTCGCGTATCGTTTAAGCGAACTCTTCGCGATCTACCCGATCACGCCTTCCTCGCCCATGGGCGAGTGGGTGGACGAGTGGTCCGCGAAACAGAAGACCAACCTCTGGGGCCATGTGCCCGAGGTCGTCGAAATGCAGTCGGAGGGCGGTGCCGCCGGCGCGCTCCACGGTGCGCTGCAAGCGGGATCGCTCGCCTGCTCGTTCACCGCATCGCAGGGACTCCTGCTGATGATCCCCAATCTCTACAAGATCGCGGGCGAACTCCATCCCTTCGCCTTGCATGTGACCGCGCGGGCGCTGGCCTCGCATGCGCTCTCGATCTTCGGCGACCACTCCGACGTGATGGCCTGCCGTCAGACCGGCGCCGCTCTGCTCTGTTCGGGATCGGTGCAAGAGGCGTCGGATTTTGCCGCGATCACCCATGCGGCGACGCTCGCCACGCGGGTGCCGTTCCTGCATTTCTTCGATGGCTTCCGCACCTCGCACGAGGTTGCCAAGATCGCGCTGCTGTCCGACGACGACCTGCGTGCCATCGTGGACGAGCGTCACATCGCGGCGTTTCGCGGCAACGCGCTCACACCGGATCGGCCTTCGATTCGCGGCACCGCGCAGAATCCGGACGTGTTCTTCCAGGCGCGCGAGGCCTGCAATCCCTTCCATGACCGTGTGGCCGCCACCGTGCAGGCATTGTTCGACGATTTCGCGGCTCGCACCGGCCGGGCCTACCGGCTCTTCGATTATGAAGGGCACCCCGACGCCGAGCAGGTAATCATCATCATGGGCTCAGGCGGAGAAACCGCTTCCGAGACCGCGGCGTGGCTGAATGCGCATGGTCGCCGCACCGGCGTGTTGCGCGTGCGGCTTTACCGGCCCTTCGACGCCTCGGCGTTGCTCGCCGCGCTGCCCAAGTCCGCGCGCCGCATTGCCGTGCTCGATCGCACCAAGGAACCCGGCGCGCTGGCCGAGCCGCTGCACCTCGATGTCGCGACCGCGCTCTTCGAGGCCGGCCGCAACGATGTCACGGTCATTGGCGGGCGCTACGGCCTGGGTTCGAAGGAATTCACTCCGGCGATGGTGCGCGCGGTTTTCGACGAGCTCAAACTGGCCAGCCCGCGCCGTCGTTTCACCGTTGGGATCAACGACGACGTGACCCACCTCTCGCTGGCCTGCGGCGCGGAGCCCGACATCGAGCCCGTCGGCACGCGGCGCGCGATCTTCTACGGCTTGGGCGCTGACGGCACGGTCGGGGCGAACAAAAATTCCATCAAGATCATCGGCGAAGGCACCGCGCTCAATGCGCAGGGTTATTTCGTCTATGATTCCAAGAAGAGCGGCGCGATGACCGTGTCGCACCTGCGTTTCGGCCCCGGCGCCATCCGTGCGCCGTACCTGATCGACCGCGCGGAGTTCGTTGCGGTGCACCATTTCCCGTTCATCGAAAAACTCGACGTGCTGAAGCAGGCCGCGCCTGGTGCGACGCTACTGCTCAACGTCGCGACTCCGTCCGACAAGGTATGGGACCGTCTGCCGCGCGAGGTGCAGGAACGCATCCTTGCGCTGAAACTGGAGCTTTATGCCATCGATGCCTATGCCGTGGCCCGCGCCGCCGGCATGGGGGGCCAGATCAACACGGTCATGCAGACCTGTTTCTTCGCCTTGTCCGGCGTGCTGGCGCGCGAGGAGGCCATCGAGGCCATCAAGAAAGCGATTCGCAAGACCTACGGCCGGAAAGGCGAGGCCGTGGTCGCCAAGAACGAAGCCGCGGTCGATGCCGCCCTCGCGGCGCTGCACCGGATCGCGGTGCCCGCCGCCGTAACCGCGGCCGCCGGCCGGCCGCCGATCGTTCCCGCCGCCGCGCCTGACTTTGTCCAGCGCGTCACGGCTGTGATGCTCGCCGGCGACGGCGATACGCTGCCGGTCAGCGCGTTCACGCCGGACGGCACCTGGCCGGTCGCGACCGCCCGTTGGGAAAAACGCGGTATCGCGCAGGATCTGCCCGTCTGGGACGCCGATCTTTGTATCCAGTGCAATAAGTGTGTCCTGGTGTGTCCCCATGCGGCGATCCGGGCCGGTGTATGCCCGATCGCCGACATGGCGGGCGCGCCCGCC
>DATCRM010000342.1:0-12708 GCA_036568985.1 Lacunisphaera sp.
AGGCGTCATTTTGATCGGCAGCTCCAAGTCGCCCGCGGAGTTTGGCGCCGTACTGAGATTGCTCGCTCCACTGGCTGATCTCGCCCCGGTCGCTTTTCTTCAGCAACTCGCCGGCAAGGCACCGTCGGAGCTGATGCAGATGTTCAAGGACAGCGACCCGGCCTTCATCCGCGCGATGTGCCGCGCGATCCTCCGCTGGGAGGGAATCACCGATCCAGCGCTGCGCCTGCATCGCATCCACGGCCGCCACGACCTGGTTATCCCGTCACCCGATGAAGCCGACTACCTGCTCAACGGCGGCCACCTGATCGCCATGACGCACGCGGAGGAATGCGTGGCGCGTGTGCGGGAAATTCTTTCCCGAGCCTAGCCTCTTCATAGAGAGGATTTAAAATCCACGCAGCCGAAGCCCCCTTCTATCAAGAGGGGTGCCCGACAGGGCGGGGTGTGTGGCTCGTTTCCGGAGGTAAAATATACGGACCACCTCCGCGCTGCGCCGATAAATCGCATTGCCGCCTACGACTCCGCCGGTTTGCCTGAGAATAATCGGGCCGCTTACCTCATGCAAAAACAAGTTCGTTGGCTGATGGCCGAGATCGACCGCTGGCAGGCGGAGGAACTCATCTCGGCGGAACAGGCCGGGCGCTTGCGTCAACGCTACGCCGCCACCGGCCCCGCGGTCCCCTGGGGCTTGCTCGTGTTCGCTACGGCCGGCGCGATTGTCGTCGGCCTTGGGGTCATCCTGCTCTTCGCCTACAACTGGGACGAGATTCCAAAGTTCGGGAAACTCGCCCTCATCTTTGGCGCAGTGATCGGCACGCACGCGGCCGGCATCCGCCTGCTCGCCCGCGACGGCTGGCAACCGCGGCTCGGCGACGCGCTGACGTTGCTCGGCACCATGTTCTATGGCGCCGGGATTTGGCTGGTCGCGCAGGTCTATCACATCGACGAACACTACCCCAACGGGTTCCTCTTCTGGGCGCTGGGCGCGCTCGCCATGGCGTGGGCGATCCGCTCCACGCCCAACGGCTTGGCCGCAGCGGTGCTGATCACCATCTGGGGTTGCTGCGAGTCGTTCGATTTTCACAGCCCGCAATATTGGGCGGTGCTGCTGGTGGCCGGCGGAATCCTGCCCCTCGCATGGCGGCAGCGTTCCGCGCTGCTCCTTGCCGTCGCTCTGGTCGCCATCCAATTCCTCATCGCCGTCAACGCCAACTACTGGGGAGGCGGCTCGCACTCGCTCACGGCCAGCCTCGCCCTGGGCGTGCTCCTGCTTGCAGCGTCCCGGCTGAGTGCCATCCACCGGCCCGATTTCGCCGGCGCGGCGGCCGTCATGGCCTTCTTCGGTTGGTCGGCCTTCCTCGTTTGTGCCTACTTGCTGTCGTTCCACGAGGCGGCCGACAACCTTCTCGACTGGTCCCGCGGCAACGGCTCGGAGCGCCCGCTGGCGGCGTTGTTCGGCTGGGCCTTGTTTGCGCTAGGTCTCGGTGCCTGGGCCTGGCTAGCCCGGCGTGCGCTTTTGCTGAGAGAAATTACCGTTCACCCGGAAGAATGGCTGCTGCCTATCGCGCTCGTCTATTGCTTCGGTCTGGCGGCGCTCGGCTCGCGCTATTGGGAGCTGCTCATTGCGTGGTCGTTCAATCTCATGATCCTCGGGGTCGCCATCATGTGGATGTGGCGCGGCTGCCGCGAAAGCCAGCTCCGGCCGACCGTACTCGGTTCGCTGCTGCTCAGCGCGGTGGTATTCGCGCGCTACTTCGATCTCTTCGACAGCTTGGGGTCTCGCGGAATCGCCTTCATCGTCCTTGGCGGAATCTTCTTCGGGGAAGCGATGTATTATCGCAAGGTGCGTCGGGAGACGGGAGGTGGCGCATGAAACCGAAACTTGCCCTCGCGGTGGCCGCGCTCCAAGTGCTCGTGCTCGGCTTCATGGCAGGCCAGCGGGAATGGATCATGCGCACCGGCACGCCCCTGACGCTGCGCACCGCCCCCATCGATCCCAATGATCCGATGCGCGGCGCCTACGTCCGGCTGAATTACGAGATCAGCAACATTCCCGCAGAGTTCTGCCGTGGTGAGACCGCGCAGTGGATCAAACCCTCCGATGATATCTGGCGGTCTAGCCGCCTGCGCGACCGGGTGGTCTATGCCTCGCTCAGGATCAACGAGCACGGTCTGACAGAACTGGTCGCGCTCCGTGAAGTTCCGCCCGCCAGCGGACCTTTCCTCCGCGGCCGCGTGGTAAGCGCCAACCAGAACAACATTCAGGTGCGCTATGGTATCGAAGCGCTCTTCATGGCCAAGGAAGCGGCCGTCAGAATGGAATCCATGGCGATCAAGGAGAAAGCCGGTGCTCCGCTGGCCGTCCAGGTCATGGTCGGTTCCTCGGGCACCGCTGTTCTGAAGAATCACGCCTGGGAGCCGCTGGGCCTGACCCTCGTGCTGCACCGGCCGGCGCCGGCCGAATCCAGTGAAGCCAATCGTTTCCGTCCGCAGCAACCGATCAACGCTCTCACCGCCACGCTGCACAATTACGGCGACAAGGATTTCGCCATCGTGGATCTGCCCGGCGGTCGCTCGTTCCGGTTGGTGTCCAATCTGCTCGTGAACTATGGCCGCTATGTCCCGGCTCCTCCTTCCGGAGCGGTTGCACCGCCGCCGCAGGCCGCACATGTCATTGTGCTGAAACCCGGCGCCTCGCACGCCATTCAAATCGATCTGTCGCGACCCGATTGGTGGATTCGCGACACCAGCAAGGCGGACGCCAAAGCGACGCCGCTGTCGGAAGTCCAGGACTGGACCGCAAGCTTCCGGCTCGAATATATCCCGCCCGCCGCCGAGGTCGTCCGCGGCCTCCCGCACGCCGACCTCGTCCGGCACGTCCCACTGCGTTCGCGTGCTTTCAGCGCGATGCAAGGAGTGGATTGATGTTCCCTATTCAACTCCTTGTGGCGGCGCGCAAGGGAGTGTCTTCAAACCCTCGCTCAGATTGGAAAGCACGGAAAGCACTGGAGAAGTGATCCGTTTAAACCACTGATGCTTCGCCTGACGGCTACGCTACTTGGTGCGCTTTGCCTAATCGGGTCCGCATGGGGTTTCGAGGTTCGGCTAATCGCCGCCAAGTAAAGATCCCCGGAGCAAGCTCCGGGGCATTCCAGAAATGGAGGCAGGACTATCAGTCCTGCGAGGCGCAGGCCGCGCTCTTTCCCAAACGCGGGGCTGATAGCCCCGCCTCCATCCAAGCCGGAGCAAGCTCCGGGGTATTCGACCCAAAGGGAATAAACCCAACAAAAACCCTCAGCGGCGATTAGCCGCTCTCCGGAAGCCAAACCGGAGCCGATCAGGTGGAGGTGACTTTCAAGCGGAGCCGGTAAGCGAAGCATTAGTGGTTAAACCTTCCGGAAGTTTGAAAACACTCCCAAGCTCGCTCCCACAAGAAGACATCCCAATCAGAGCGCCAAATCCTCAGCTCAAATCCCGAAAGCTCCCAAACTCCGGATCAAACAGCCGTCGGTATGTCCTGACCACCATGCCGTCCGTCTGGCCGGCGAGGAAATCGCAGATGCGGCGAGCCTTCCCGTCCTGGCTCTTCTCCGTCTCGATCAGGCGGCTGACGTTCGCCGGCAGGATGCGGATAACCCGTTCGTTGCGCTCAGCGTAATTTTCCCAGATGGCATTGAAGAGTGCGTTGATGATGACGCGCGCCTTGTGCTCCAGCTGCTCCAGCTGCGGGCTCTCGAAAATGATGTCGTTGGCCATCTTCTTGAAGAAGTCGGCCTCGCCTCGCGCCGCGGGGTCGATGACGAGGTCGTATTTGTAGCGGTTGGTTTTCTCCGCCATGAAATTGTCGCGGGGCTTGAGACGGCAGGCCTGGATGAAATGGCCGATCTTCTTCGAAAAGGTATTTTCGAGCCGGTCCTTGCGGATGGCATCGAACAGCGAGTCGAGATACCGCTGCTCCAAGGCGCCGATCGCCTCGCCTCCCGCCCAATGCTCGATGCGCTCGACGGTGAGGAAGCCGGCCCGCACGCCGTCGACGATATCGTTGAGTGAGTACGCCGCATCGTCGGCCCAGTCCATGATCAGACACTCGACGCTCTTGAAGTCGTTGAGCGCTTCGCCGCGCATGAGCGGGCCCGGAATGCGCGCACCGCCAAACACCCAGTCGCGCACCGGCGATTGCGAATCATAGATGAAGTGATTGAGGGGCGGTGTGGCGAACTCCGTGTAGAGTTTCTTGTACTTGAGCACGCCGTCGAGCACGGCGCGCGTCGGTTGCATGCCCTTCACGCCGCTCTCGTTCTGATAAATCGTCTCGCAGAGGAGATGCAGCGTCTGGGCGTTGCCCTCGAAACCGCCCCGGCGCTTCATCAGTTCCTGGAGCGTGCGCTCGCCGCTGTGGCCGAACGGCGGATGCCCCATGTCATGCGCCAGACAGCTCGCCTCAACCAGATCGGGATCGATGAAGAAATCGTCGCTAAGCGGATCGCCCCGGCTGAGCAGATAGGCGCAAATGGATCGTCCGATCTGGGCCACCTCCATCGAGTGCGTGAGCCGGGTACGGTAGAAATCGTATTCGCCACTCAGGAAGACCTGCGTCTTGGACTGCAGCTTGCGAAAGGCATGCGCGTGGATGATGCGGTCGCGATCAATCTGGAACGGCGTGCGGTAGTCGGGCTTCCGACTGCTGCCCCACTCCTGCATGTCGAAAGCATTGTAGAAACGATTCTGTGGCATGGACGTGACTGCGGACACAAACAGGTGCCGATCCGCGAAGCCAGCCGAATGGGGAGTCGTTTTCACACAGAGCAAGCGAAGGAAGCAAAGGTTCGTGCAATGGATAACCGAATCCTTCGCTTCGCTTCGCTCCCTTGGCCGTCTCGGTGTAAAGTTTCTAAGATTTCATTGCCCGGTTTGCGCCCTCGACCGCGTCCCGTCCCCTGCAAGCTTGCCCCGATGAACGCCCCGCCTAGCCTCGCCTCCATGCCCCACACGCTTTTCCCCACGGCCTTCGGCACCTGTGGCATCGCGTGGAACGACACCGGGTTGACCGGCTTCCAACTGCCGGAGTCCTCCGACGCCCTGACCGAGCAACACCTCGCGACCAAAGCCCGCACCCAGCCCGCGAGCGATCCCCTGCCCGACTGGGTGCAAGAGACCATCCGGCGCGTCCAACAGCACCTCGAGGGCAGGCTGCAGGACTTCACCGACACGCAGCTCGATTGGTCACGGGTGAGCGATTTTCAACAGGCGGTCTACCGGCACGCGCTCGAGATCAAGCCCGGCTACAAGAGAAGCTATGGGGAGATTGCCAAGCTCATGGCCCTCGGCAACGAAGCGGCCCGCGCCGTGGGTGTCGCCCTCGCGACCAACCCGTGGCCGCTGATTGTCCCATGCCACCGGGTGGTCTCGGCGAGCGACAAGATGACTGGATTCTCGGCCCCGGGCGGCGTGCGCACGAAAACCCGCCTGCTCGCCCTCGAAGGCGCGGAGTTGTTGTCGGAATGAAAACTGGTAGGGCGCGGACTCCGCTCCGCGCCGCGGCGCGGGGCGAAGGGACTCGCCACCCTACCCTCACTCCATCGGATGAAACCCAAGCTCCAATTCGACCCCGCCGAATCCGTCGCCCATCTGCGTGAGGCGGACCCGATCATGGCCGGTCTCATCAATCGCGTGGGTCCGTTCGCGCTGCAACTGACGCCCACTCGCAGCCTCTTTGAAGCGTTACTGCGCTCGATCGTTTATCAGCAGCTCCATGGCAAGGCCGCCGCCACGATTCACGGCCGCGTTCTTACCGAATTGAAACAGCACGGCGGTCCGACTCCAGAAGCGGTTACCCGATCCACAGATGAGGCTCTCCGCGCCGCCGGCCTGTCGCGGGCGAAACTACTCGCCGTGCGCGATCTCGCGGCCAAATGCCTCGCCGGCACCGTGCCCTCACTTGGCGTCGCCCGAGAACTCAGCGACGAAGAACTCCTGACCCGGCTCACCGCGGTGCGCGGCATCGGGCCATGGACCGTGCACATGCTACTGCTTTTTTACCTCGGCCGACCCGACGTGATGCCGACCGGCGACTTCGCCATCCGGCTCGCGTTCAAACAACTTTACCGCAAGCGCAGCGAGCCCTCGCCCGCTCTCATCATCCGACATGCGCGCCTCTGGCAACCTTACCGCTCCGTCGCCAGCTGGTATTTGTGGCGCCACCTCGACACGCCGTGACTTTCACGACACTGGATTCAAAACCGGAGGGCCGAGCTCCTGCGAAGCCGCGGCCGTGTTGACTAATCGGTCTCGCGGGAGATCGGCCCTCCGCACAAATCCAGCCAGGTGACTATTGGCTGGTTCTCTGTTGTGTCATAAGACACCCCGCCTAACTTTGAACCAACTAAATCTGCCATGCCCCAAAAAATGCGCGCCATCGTCAAGCCCGCGCCCGGTCCCGGTCTGATCATGACCGAAGTACCCGTGCCTCGGCCTGGCCTGAATGATGTGCTGATCAAGATCCGGAAAACTTCCATCTGCGGCACCGATGTCCACATCAACAAATGGGACGCCTGGGCCCAGCGCACCATCAAGCCGCCGCTCGTCATCGGCCACGAATACGTCGGCATCGTTGAGGAGGTGGGCGCCGGAGTGACGGGTTTCCCCAAAGGGCAGGTCGTCACCGGCGAAGGCCACATCGTGTGCGGACACTGCCGCAACTGTCTCGCAGGCCGGCGCCACCTCTGTCCCAACACCATCGGTGTCGGCGTGAACCGCGACGGTGCCTTCGCCGACTACGTATGCGTTCCGGCGACCAACGTCTGGAAGGTGCCAGCCGGCATGGATACCGACGTCGTCTCCTGCTTCGATCCGCTCGGCAACGCAGTCCACACGACTCTCTCGTTCGACATGGTCGGCGAGGACGTCCTCATCACCGGCGCAGGTCCGATCGGCTGCATGGCGATCGCCGTGGCCCAACATGCCGGGGCCCGCCACATCGTCATCACCGACATCAACGACGGGCGGCTGGAACTCGCCAAAAAGCTCGGCCCCATCCGAGCCGTCAACGTGGCTCGGGAGAATTTGTCCGAGGTGTGGCACAACGAGCTTGGCATGACCGAGGGTTTCGACATCGGGCTGGAAATGTCCGGCAGCTCGGCGGCGCTCAACCAGATGATCGACAACATGGTCATGGGCGGACGCATCGCGCTGCTCGGTGTTCATCCGGGAGAGGCTAAAGTCGATTGGAACAAAATCGTTTTCAAGATGCTTCACCTAAAAGGAATCTACGGACGCGAAATGTTTGAAACCTGGTACAAGATGACCGCGCTCGTGTTGGGTGGCATGGACATCACGCCGGTCATCACGCACCGCCTGCCCGTCGCGGAATTCCAACAGGGCTTCGAGCTGATGGGGTCGGGCCGCTCGGGAAAGATCGTGCTCAATTGGGAGTAAGGGCCGTTCTTCAGGGTGGTAGGGCGTGACCGCTGGGCGCGCCGTGGATTTCAGCTGGCACCGACGGACGGGCCGCTGGTCCGTCCCCACCCCAAACCTGACAGCCCTTTCCTGGAGGGCCCAGCTCCCGCTGGGCCGCGGCACATCTGGAGATGTGCCCTCCACCAGACTTGCCTTCAATGCCGCAGCAGCCAATGCACCGTCCCGCCGGTCGCGAGCGCGAGGCACGCCGACAGCAGTGTGCCGATCAGCACGTATTCGGCGAACGGCCGGTCGTCGAGCGCCTTGAACCGCGTGAAGGCCTTCGCCGCCAAAATAAATCCGATCGCCCCATATTGTCCCTGCAGGACGAAGGCGTAGAGTAACACGCGCTCCAGGATGCCGATGACGCGGCCGCGGTTGAATTCGCCCACGTCCACGACACCTCCGCCCGCCGGCAGTGAACGCGGCTTCAGATCAAGCCGGTCGAAGACCGCCCGGATCACCAGGTTGGCCTCGTTGGCCGAAATGAGCAGACCGAACAGCACGAGCTGAAACCGGACGCCGCCCAAGGCATGGAACATGGGATTGAGCGTCGTCCACCGCGCCAGGCGTCCGAAGCCCTCCGAGAATTCCGGTCGAAAAGCGAGCCCCAAGCGCGGCGAAAACAAGACGCTCCACGCCGCCAAACCGACCAAGCCGAGCATGAGCCGCCCGAAATCCTTGCGCCCGGCCCGCCGTTCCAGCCAGTAACCGATGAGGTTCAGCGCGACGACCGTCGCCACCGCCGCCAGCCAGACCACGCCGCAGGGATAAAGCACCGTCAGCGCGATGAGTTCGAAGCCGGCTTTGAGCCGCCAGACGCGTCCCTCCACCGCATCATCCCGGAAAAGGGCGACGAGCCGGGCAAGGAGCCAGACGTTGGCGAAGGCCAGGAAAGCGGGGTTCATCGGGACTTCAGCTCCGCGTTCAGGAGCCGGGTAATTTCATCAAGGATGCGCTCCCATTCGTCAAGGTCGGCGGCGCGGATGTTCTTGTTCACGGCGCGCGCGGTGATGCCCGTGCGTTTCGCGAGCTCGCCCGCCGGCTCGCCGGCGAGGATCTTCGCGAACAACTTGAGGCGGTTCACCCGCCAGCCCTCCACCTGACCCGATAGCACCGCCAGCGCCGCCGAGGGCAGCGTCCAAGCCGCCGCTTCGCCTCCGCTCACGCCCAGCAGACGGCGGTTGGACTTGAGCTGATCCAGCAAGGCCCGGGCGCGGTGAAAAGCGGGGCCGTCCATGCCGATGGACTGCGTCGGGTTGATCGGCGTCACGATCTCTCCGACCGCCAGAGCAAAGCGCGCCTGAACGGGGGCGATCTCCGCCAGCAGGCCAAACACGTCGGCAAAGGCCGTGTCGGCGTCCCGATAAACCGCCTGGAACTCATCTCCCAGCGTCAGGGTATAGGGAGACACGAGCGACTTGCGCCGACCGTTCAACGCCTGCAGCAAGCCCTTCATCCGGCGCTGAAACTGCGCCCGCGCCGGAAGCCGCCGGGACGCCACGATGTCGCCGATCAGGACGAGGTATTTCATGCCTGCTATGGGAACCATTTCAGTTCCTTTGTCAAATAGGAACCATAGTGGTTCTTTTTATACAATAGAACTGATTTGGTTCCCAATCGCCGCCTTGCGCCCCGGCTGCACTGCTCCACACTCCCATCAAATGAATTCCGCCTATTCCGCCCATGTCCAAAGAACGCTGGGGGAGATCGACTCCGCCGGACTCACCAAGCGCGAGCGCATTATCACGACGCATCAGACCGCCCACATTGCCGTGGCGTCAGGACAGCAGGTCCTGAACCTTTGCGCCAACAACTACCTCGGCCTGGCCAATCATCCCGACCTGATCGCGGCGGCCCACGCGGCGCTTGACCGCTGGGGCTATGGGCTCGCCTCGGTGCGCTTCATCTGCGGTACCCAGACCATTCACAAGGACCTCGAGAATGCCCTGTCCCGCTTCCTCAGCACGGACGACACGATTCTCTACTCGTCCTGCTTCGACGCCAACGGCGGCCTGTTCGAAACGCTGCTCGGCGCCGAGGACGCGGTCATTTCGGACGAGCTCAACCACGCTTCGATCATCGACGGCATCCGGCTTTGCAAGGCCCAGCGTTATCGCTACCGCAACAACGACCTCGCCGACCTCGAGGCCAGGCTCAAGGAAGCCGATGCGGCGAAAGCCCGTTTCAAACTCATTGCCACCGACGGCGTGTTCTCGATGGACGGCACCATCGCCAATCTGGCGGGCATTTGCGATCTCGCGGACAAATACCAGGCCATCGTCATGGTGGACGACAGCCACGCTGCGGGGTTCATGGGCGAGACCGGCCGCGGCACGCATGAGCACTGCGGCGTGATGGCCCGCGTGGATATTTTCACCGGCACGCTGGGCAAGGCGCTGGGCGGCGCCAGCGGCGGCTACACCTCGGGGCGCAAGGAAATCATCGCTCTGCTGCGCCAGCGCTCCCGACCGTACTTGTTTTCCAACACGATCCCGCCCTCTGTCGCCGGCGCGGCGCTCAAGTGCCTGGAGATGCTCACGGCGTCGACGGCGTTGCGTGACAAGCTCCACGACAACACCCGGTTCTACCGCGAGGGTCTGACCAAAGCCGGCCTGAACATCCGGCCCGGCACGCACCCGATCGTCCCCATCATGTTGGGTGACGCCACGCTGGCGCAAAAGGTCTCGGCCCGCCTCCTCGAAAAAGGCGTCTACGCCATTGGTTTCTTTTTTCCCGTGGTGCCGCAAGGCCAGGCCCGTATCCGCACGCAGGTATCGGCCGCGCATAGTCGGGAAGACCTCGCCTTTGCGATTGAGAAGTTCGTCGAAGTGAAGCAAGAATTGGGCTTCTGAGATGCCCTCCCCCGCCCAGTTGAAGAAACTCAAGGCCGCCGCCCAGACAGCATCCGGACTGGCCTACGCGCCGTATTCCAAGTTCCGGGTCGGTGCCGCCGTGCTCACGGACTCCGGTAAAATCTTCACCGGCTGCAACGTGGAGAATGCCTCGTACGGCCTGTGCAACTGCGCCGAACGCACGGCGATTTTCTCGGCGGTCGCAGCGGGCGAGCGGAAATTCAAATGTGTCGTCGTCTATACGCCGACCAAAACCGCCACCGCTCCCTGTGGCGCATGCCGGCAGGTGATCTACGAATTCGGCCCGAAGATCCGGGTTCATTCTTTCTGCGCCGGCCTCGACCGCATCGATACCGCCATCAAGGCGCTGCTGCCCGCCGCCTTTGGCCCGGACGATTTGAAGTAAGCTTGATCGTCCTCCGGTAGGGACGGACTGCCGGGCCGTCCGTACTGTCGCTCGCAAAATCCTTACGGCGCGCCCGGCGCTCGCGCCCTACCTTTCGATTCAGTCCTCGAACGCCGACATGCTCACGGAACGGCCGTTGTCCTTGGGACCTAGGCCGAGGATGAAAGGTGCGGCCGTCTTGGCCCATGCGTCGGCCTTCGGGTAACTCGCGGCGTCGTCCGCCCAGCATTGGCGGAGCATTTCGGTGTCGATAACCCCTGGATTAAGCGGGATCGCCGCCATGCCCTTCGGCAGTTCCTGGGCCAGGGCTTGCGTGAGACCCTCGATCGCGTACTTGGACGCGCAATAGGGCGCCACGTCGGGGGAAGTGCTGCGCCCCCAGCCCGAACTGAGGTTCACGATCACGCCTTTCTTGCGCTCGATCATCGGAGGCACGAAATGGCGGATGACGCAGGCCACACCCTTGACGTTCACGTCGATCAGGCGATTGAACTCCACGGCCGGGATTCGCCAGAGCGGAGCCGGGTTGTTCATCACCGCGGCATTATTGATCAACACGTCAGGCGCGCCATGAGCCGCGAGGGTTTTCTCCGCCCATAAGGCGACTTTGTTTTCCTCGGTGACATCGAGGGCCGTAAAATCGTGGGGCGCCGGATGCGTGAAGCGCATGTTCAGGATCTCTGCGCTGCGTCCGCAGCCGACGACCGTGTGCCCGTGGGCGATATACCATTCAGCCAGAGCCCGACCGAGACCGCGAGTGACGCCGGTGATGACGATGAGCATGGTCGAGACTAAAGGACTAAATGCTTCCGGGACTAAAGACCAAAACGGTCATAATGGGCGGGTTTGAGATCGATGGTACGGCGCACCTGCCGGCGCGCCATGAACGTGATATCGTCCTCGCGGCGGACCGGGCCGGTCCGCCCTACCTTTCCTCTAGCAGGCTGACTACGCCCCGCCGCGTCGCCTTGGGGAAGTCAGGTCCGCGACGCGGCGGCGAAGAGACTCGCCGTCCTACCGGAATTAACTGACCCACATATGAAGCGCATCATCTGCGCCAGCTTTAAAGTCTTGTGGTCTCTGGTCTCTGGTCTCTGGTCTCTGGTCTCTGGTCTTCGCGCATTAAGCGCGATCACCGCGACTGTAGCCGGATCTTGTTCAGGCCCTGTTTGCGGCACGTGTCCATCGCCTGGGTAACGTAGCGCAGAGGGGTGTTCTCGTCGGAGCGGATGACCACGGTCACGTCCTTGCTGATCCGGCCGACCTCCTTTACGAGCTGATCGAGCGTCTCCATGCTGGCCGAGTGACCGTTCACGTCCACGGTGCCCTCCTTGGTGATGCTGATGGTCAGCGACTCCTTGAGCTCGCTTTTGCCGGCTGTCTCCACCTTGGGGAGCGTGAGATTCATGGTGGTCATCGTGCGAAACTGCATCGTGACGAAGGAAAAGAAGACGAGCATCACGAGCACGTCGATCAACGGCAGCAGGTTCAGCTCCGGGCGTCGGCGCTTTCTGACTTGGAGTCCGCTCATGATTTGGCCTGGGTGGCGAGAATGCGTTCGAGCAACAGGTCGATCCGGGCCGCGTAGTTGTCGATCTTCCGTTGCAGATAGCCCGCCGGGACGATGGAGACGAGAGCCACCGCCAGGCCGATCAGGGTGGCGGACAAGGCGAGCGAAACGCCTTTGGTGAAGGCGGCGGGATCAGGCAGGCCGGTCTCGGGTGAAATCTGCCCGAACACCCGCAACAGGCCCGTCACGGTGCCGGTCAGGCCGAGCATGGGCGCGGCCACGTAAATGACATCCAGATAGGGCACGCCGCGCTCCATGCGGTTGATTTCCAAGCGGGCAAACGCCTTGATGGCCTCGGGGTCACTCTTGTGGCGGCCGGCGTAGTCCACGATGCGAGACATGACTGAATGGCGTCCGCCTTGGGGGGCCTTGCCCTCAATGATCGCATCCACGAGGTCGTCGGGCAGCACCGCCTCCTT
>DATCRM010000343.1:0-5018 GCA_036568985.1 Lacunisphaera sp.
GTCATCCTGAGCGCTGCGAAGGATCTACTGCGGCAAGTGAAGCTCGAGTTGACTCCGTGGATCCTTCGCTGCGCTCAGGATGACCGATTCGGGAGTGCGTGCGAGGGACTCCATCAAGCATGAAGCCGAGGTTTTTCGGCCTCCCTTCTCCGGTCACCGGCCTCCCCTGGTTTGTTTTTCGCGCTTGCGACAGGGGGAGGGAGCGCGTGCCATGGGCGCCCCTATCCCTTCCATGAGCCTCACCTACACCAATCGCGTAGCCCTTGTCACCGGCGCCGGCCGGGGCATTGGCAAGTCCATCGCCGAGCTGCTCGCCAAGAACGGCGTGAATGTCATCTGCGTGAGCAAGTCGGCCGACAGTTGCGGTGCGACTGCCGCGGCCATCACCGCCGCCGGTGGCAAGGCCAAGGCGCTTGCGGTGGATGTCGCCGACGGCGCGGCCGTGGCGAAGGCGAGCGCGGACTTGCTGGCCGAATTCGGCCAGATCGACATTCTCGTCAACAATGCCGGCATCACGAAGGATGGGTTGCTGTTCCGCATGTCGGAGGCCGACTGGAACGCGGTGATCACGACGAACCTTACCAGCTGCTACCATTGGACAAAGCACATTGGCCGTTCGATGACCTCGAAGCGTTGGGGCCGCATCGTGAACATTACCTCGGTCGTCGGGCTCATGGGCAACGCAGGTCAGGCCAACTATTGTGCCGCCAAGGCCGGCCTCATCGGCTTCACGAAGTCCATTGCGAAGGAGTTCGCCGCGCGCGGCGTCACCTCCAACGCCGTGGCTCCCGGTTTCATCAAAACCGACATGACCGCCGCACTTCCGGCCGAGGCGGCGGAGAAAATTACCTCCGTCATTCCTCTCAAACGATTGGGTGAAGCGGCGGACATCGCCCATATGACGGCCTTCCTCTGTTCCGAGGAGGCCGGATACATTACCGGACAAGTTTTTACCGTTGACGGCGGCATGGTGATGTGATGCCTCTTGCCCAGCGTATTTTCACCTCATTTTATTCACATGGCCGACCAGAAAACCATCGAACAGCGCGTCAAAGAGATCATCGTTAACCAACTGAATGTTAACGAGGAGCAAATTACTCCCCAGGCATCTTTCCTTGACGACCTTGGCGCCGATTCCCTCGACACGGTCGAGCTCATCATGGCTTTTGAGGAAGAGTTCAAGGACGAGATCAAGGGCGAGATTCCCGAGTCCGATGCCGAGAAGCTTCAGACCGTCGGCGACGTCACCGCGTATATCCAGCAGAAGGCTGGCAAGAAATAACCTTTTGGCTTTTGAATTGATCGCTCTACCGTCTGGCCTTGAGCAGGCCCGGTAGGGCGTTTTTGTTTTTCGACCTGAATTTCTGATGGAAACTGTATCCTCAAACCGTCGCGTTGTAGTCACTGGCATGGGCGTCGTTGCGTCGCTCGGCCATAATGTTGCCGATTTCTGGTCCGCCATTTTGGCGGGCAAGTGCGGCATTGATCGCGTCTCGCTTTTCGACGCGAAGGATTACAGCTGCCAGATCGGCGCCGAGGTCCGCGGTTTTGATCCGGCCGCGCACATGGATCCCAAGGAGGTCCGGCGCAACGATCGTTACACCCATTTCGGTTTCTGCGCGGCGAAGCAGGCCGTAGCCGATGCGAAGCTGGATCTCACGAAACAGGATCTCGACCGGATCGGGGTGATCATCGGTTCGGGTATCGGCGGCATGTGGACGATCGAGACCCAACACAAAGTGCTGCTCGAGCGCGGTCCCCGCAAGGTGTCGCCCTTCATGATTCCGGCGCTGATCAGCAACATGTGCAGCGGCCTTGTGGCGATCGAGCTCGGCGCACGCGGTCCGAATTTTTCCGTCGTGAGCGCGTGCGCGACGGCAACCCACGCCATCGGTGAATCCTTCCGGATGATCCGCGGCGGCGAGGCTGACGTGATGGTCTGTGGCGGCGCCGAGGCTGCCATCACGCCGCTGGCGTACGCCGGTTTTTGTTCGATGAAGGCGATGAGCACGAACAACGACAATCCGCAGAAGGCCAGCCGTCCGTTCGATCTCAACCGCGATGGCTTCATCATGGGCGAAGGCTCGGGCGTGCTGGTGATCGAGAGCTTGGAGCATGCCCAGGCGCGCGGCGCCCACATTTATTGCGAGCTGGCCGGTTATGCCGCCACCTGCGACGCATTCCACATCACGCAACCCGATCCCGAGGGCAAGGGCCTGTCGCAAGCCATGAGTCGGGCGCTCAAGGACGCCCGCGTGGCCCCGGACCAGATCGATTACATCAACGCGCACGGCACGTCCACGCCCTACAACGACAAGTTCGAGACCCTGGCCATCAAGAAGGTTTTCGGCGAGGCCGCGCGCAAGGTGATGATCAGTTCAACCAAGTCCATGACCGGGCATCTGTTGGGCGCCGCCGGCGGCATCGAGGCCGTCATCAGCGTCAAGACAATCGAGAGCGGGGAAGTGCCGCCGACGATCAACTACGAGACGCCCGATCCGGACTGCGACCTCGATTACGTGCCCAACGTGAAACGCAGCGCCACGGTGAACACTGTCCTGACCAACAACCTGGGTTTCGGCGGACAGAACGCGGCGTTGGTTTTCCGGCGCGTCTGACGGGCCGTTTTCTCGTCCTGCCCCGATCCGGTCATCCTTCGCTTCGCTCAGGATGAGGGAGATGGACGAGGTTTGGTATTTTCCTGATATTTCCGCCTCGCGGCGGCACAAATTCAGTGCGCCCCCATTCCGGGAAATTCTCAAATTACCCGTTGACGCGCCCAAAGCCCGGCCTTTTATCTCGCGCTCTTTCGTCAGGGGCAAGTTAGCTCAGTTGGTAGAGCAGAGGACTGAAAATCCTTGTGTCCTCGGTTCGATTCCGAGACTTGCCACCACTTTTAAGCCGCTTCTCGTCACCGGGAAGCGGCTTTTTGTTGCCCCCAGCTTGGAGAAGAAACGGTCGCTGCTTAAGAGGGATTTACTTCTCCAGCTTGAAATCGAACGCGGCGAATTCCTCCACGGCCGGAGGAAGTTTTTCGAAGGCAACTTTGCCTCCCACCACCGGCGTCACGTGATAGGGCGTATGCAGGTTTCGGGTCTTGGAACGGATCTCCGCCCGATAAATCAGGTCATTCGGAAACTTATTATCGACCTTTAGTTCGAGGATACCCGTTTTAGCCTCACGGGTGAGGGTAAAGATCACCTGCGCCTGTCCATCCGCTTCCTTGGCCACATTCACCAGCTTGATCTTTTTGGCCGAGACCTCGAAGCGGGCGTAGATTGTCTCTTCAGGATGAATGACCAGCGTGCTGATTTTATCGGCCGCATGGGCAAGCGGGCTAAGGCAGGCGATAAGCAACACGGCTTGAAGAAAACGTTTCATGGGAGCGGATGAATACAATTGGACTGTAACAAGCCGCGCCGGTTCAGCGGCTTCAACAGCTAATTTAGGCCTGTGTCACCTCGTCTCATTTCCCGTTGACCGGAGCGGGGAGCAGCGGCTTCATCGGACCGCATGGTGCCCAGCGTCCTGATCATCGACGATGAAAAGCACACCCGTGAGGGCCTGCAGCAGGCCCTGCAGGATCATTACGACGTATCCGTGGCCGCGAATGCAGACGAGGCCTTCAACCTCATGGATGCGCAGGAATTCGAGGTCATCCTGACCGACCTCCGCATGCCGGGCAAAAGCGGCCTCAAGGTCATCGACAAGGCGCTGGCGCTGCCCCACCACCCAGCGGTGATCATGATGACGGCCTATGGGAGCATCGATTCGGCCGTCGAGGCCATGAAGCGAGGGGCCGTGGACTTTCTGACCAAACCCGTCCAGATCGAGCGCCTCGAAATCCTCATCCAGCGGGCGCTCAAGACCAAGACGCTCGAGGTCGAGGTGAAGCAGCTGCACGAGCGGCTGGATGAAAAGTTCAATGTCGAGGGCATCGTGGGACATTCGCCCAAGCTGACCGAGGTGATCGACCGCGTTAAGCTCGTGGCACCCTCCAAGGCGACCATCCTGATCGAGGGCGAGACCGGCACCGGCAAGGAACTCATCGCGCAGGCCATCCACCAGGCGAGCCCGCGCGCGCGCGCGCCGTTCGTGCCGGTGCATTGTGCGGCCTTGCCGGCCAATCTGTTGGAGAGCGAACTCTTCGGTCACGAGCGCGGCTCCTTCACGGGCGCCACGGAGCGGCGCGAGGGACGGTTCGAGAGCGCCGACGGCGGTACGGTGTTTCTGGATGAGATCGGCGAGATCGGGCCGGAAATCCAGGTGAAGCTGCTGCGCTTCCTCGAAACCAAAAGCTTTGAACGGGTTGGCAGCACCAAGACGATGACGGTGGACGTGCGGCTCGTGGCCGCGACGAACCGCAACCTGGAGCAGATGGTGAAGGAGGGGAAATTTCGCGAGGACCTCTATTTCCGGCTCAATGTTGTGCGCATCACCACGCCGCCGTTGCGCGACCGCGCGGAGGATATTCCCGTGCTGCTGGAGCACTTCATCAAGGTCTACTCCAAGGAAAACGGTTACGATCCGGTTCAGGTTGAGCCCGGTGCGATGCGCCATCTGCAAACCTACCCGTGGCCGGGCAACATTCGCGAATTGCGCAACTTCGCCGAGAACGCCGTGGTGCTGCGTCGCGGCGGCAAGCTCAGCGAATTCGACCTCGAGCCCAAGTTCCGCGGCGAATCGGCGCCGCCGCCCTCGATGGTCACGCCCACGCCCGCCAATCCCTTTTCGGTCGAGGACAATGAAAAGCGCCTGCTGCGCGAGGCCCTCATGAAGGCGCGCGGCAACCGCACCCGTGCGGCCACACTGCTGGGCATCAGCCGGCGCACGTTGCACCGCAAGATCGCGCAATGGCCCGAGCTGGACGTGATGGACCGCGGATGAAACGTCGTGTTTCCAAGAGGTGGAACCTGACCTCCGGGCAGGTTAAGCCCGCCCGGAGGTCGGGCTCCATCGGGTGACTCCATGAAATCGCCTCAGGAACTCATCCACTGGATGGAGCAGGGAAGGGGCGC
>DATCRM010000344.1:0-10814 GCA_036568985.1 Lacunisphaera sp.
GACATCGCTCGCATTCAGCGCATAGTTGTAAATGCGGAAGTCGTCGATGGCGCCGTTGAACAACGGGTCGGGCCACTGGCTCTTGCCGATGTAGTTGAGCACCGGATTGAAGTCGGAAGGTTTGATCGTCGTGGGCGTCGAAGCCTTGAGCACGCCGTTGACGAACAATTGGGCAGTCCCGTTTCCGAGCACGACGGCCACGTGGGACCAGGCGTCCACCGGCAAGGACGAGGTGGTGAGATCGTTCGTACCCACGCCGCTCTTGGTGATGGTGAACTGCATGTTGGAGCCCGACCAGTTGGCGGGCGTCAGGAAGAGGTTTTCACCCGTGCCGTTGCCGAAATCGAAGATCCGCTGCCAATTCTGGCCACCGCGCCAATAGACCCACGCGGCAATGGTGACCTGGTCGTAGTTGACGACCTCCGCCGGCAGACTGACATAGCCATCTCCGTTGAGCGCGAGCGTGCTGCCATCGAGACCTCCGGGGACGTAGCCCGCTCCGGACTCCGCCACGCCGTCGTTGTGGTTGACGGTTTTGTCCTTGGCATCGAGTTGGAACGCGTAATGCGCCACGAGTGATGGAGCACCGGTCGGCGTGGCGGTGACGACGGCCGACTTGGCGGAGCGATTGTATGAGGCATCGACCGCCACGACGGCGTAGGAGTAAGGCTTGATCTGATTGGCCGACGGGTCCGTGTAGGCCGTGGTCGTCAGGCCCCGGGCGATGATTTCGAACGGACCGTTGAGTGAGGTCGAGCGCAGGACGTTGTAGGTGCAGGCCTCGCTGTTCTTGTTGGACTTCCACGCAATCCTCACCGACGCCGCCTGGGCGGAGGCCTGAACTGCAATCGGCACAGCGGGAGGTGTATGGTCCGCCGGATCCGCGCCGACGGGAATGAGGCGCCATTGCTGGCTGTGCTGATCGTCGGCCGAACGCTGAACGATCGTGGCTCCGTCGGTCGCGAGATAGAGGCCGCTCCAGCCACTGCCGATCCTGAACCAGCCGTCTTCGACGTAGTCGAGGAACCAGATCTGGTTGTCGCCCGGATACGGCCAGTTCGGGTCCGTCGCCTGGTCCCATTGCCGGACGGGTGAACCTTCCGTGAGCGACCAACCATACACGTCGGGCGCCTTGCCACTGTGGCCGGCCGCGAACTTGTAGAAGCTGTAATCGCCGCCGCGGGTGTTCGGCAGCGGGTGAATTTCCCATTGCTGATGGGCGGCTCCGGAGGACACGTTCTGCTGAATCGTCGCGCCGTTGTCCGTGCTGGCCCCGGCAACCTCGATCACTTGTCCGCTGGCGCGGTTGACGAGGTAATAGCGGCCGTCGATGGCGGGCTGCACGTCCTCGCCCCACGTGACGTTGAGCACGCGCTCCGCGTTGTGATGCTTCGGCGTCTGGTAGCCCGGAGCGCCGGTGGTGGTCACGTCAAAGGTCCGCAGCGGCCCGTGGCCGTCGTAGAACACGGGGCGGTCCTTCGCAAAGAAGCGGAAGGTCGTGGCGTTCGCCTGGCGTTCCGATTCACCGACAAACGCCTGCAACTTTCCTGTCGGCGCCCGGTAAACCGACGCGGCCGTCCAGTTGGGGCGGTTTTCCGCGTAGGCCAGCCGCATGCCGTCGCTGGCTTTGACGAATTCGCCGCGGGCGCGCTGAGCCGTGCCCCACCAGATGCCGACGTTCAGGCCATACTGCGCACCGACCATCGCCTCCATGACGTTGTGCAGTTCGTCGTTCGTCGCGACATCGCCGTTCGCCCGCACCTTGCTGTAGAAATCCGCATAGGTCCAAAAGTTGCCGGCGAGTTGGTGGGTGTTCCCTTCCTCCACAAAACCCCAGCCGTTGAGGGTGTCGTACCAGGAGGCGGCCTGGTCGTTGTTGAGCGTGTTGCCGCCCATGATACGCATGAAATTCGGGGCCGAATAACTGAAGGCCGGGAAGGCGCCGCTCCAGCGAAGCTGCCAGGCGACATCGCCAAATCGGGAGACGTTCCCCTGCCAGGTCCCATTGTCCGGCTCATTGAACGGAGCCACCGAGAGCACCTTGCGCCCGGCGAGCTGGGCCTTCTGCGCCGTCACGGCAATGAGCTCGGCCCACTTGTAGGGATCCACGCCGCCGCTGCCGAGGTAGGGATTGCTGCTCCAGTTGTCCGTATCGTTGTTCAGGTAGAGGGCGGTGTGGGCGTCCGTGTAGGTGTTGACGATCGACATCCGGTAATTGAACTCTTCCAAGCCCGCGCCGGTGAGCTCGTCGTTGCGACCGTCGCCGTTCGTATCGGCGAGGGGCGTGTCGCCGGTGAAGGAAAAGCGGATCACGTCGGTTCGTTCCTTGCCCGTGAAATTCACGCCGCGGATGACATTCGCATCCCACAACCAGGCGGTGTCGAATCCCCAGAGATCGATTTTCTTGTTTTCGCCCGGGGCCTTCGTATCGAACAAGACCACGTCCTGGCCGATGGCTTGGGCGACCAGGAGCACGGCAACTATCATTCCGAGCGCTCCACTCGAAATGGTCCGGGGGTGCCTGGCGGCTGCAGGCGCGTCTCCTTTTTGTGAGTACACCGATTTGATCATGGCATGGTTCATGGGCTGTAGGCGTTGGGTTGGATGAGGCGGGGAAAGCTGAAGGCGAAGACGAAAAGCGATGAAGACGTCAGTGCAGGCTGATCCCTATCCGGGGAGGGTGCTTGATGGGCACGAATGGAGATGCGCGCAGAAACGCGGACATGGCATGGAGGCATCGACGCCGTGGCGTAACGGTGGGGTATCGTGGGTATCGGGGCGGGGGCTTTCTCCAAAATAACACCCCGCCGAAAGCCCGTCTCTCACCCGATCGAGTGAATCCTTGCGTGCATCGACCAGCGAGACACCCTTTCCAACGCGGAACATGAAAAGCGCAACGGCACGAGAGTCCTGAGGTAGGCGGGGTGAGGGCATGTAAATTCTCAAAGCGCTTTAACGCAGAGATCGCGGAGGACGCAGAGGAGAACCCAAAGCAGGGATTGAAGGTAGGGCGTGACCTCCGGGCGCGCCGTGGCATTAGTCGACGACCTCCGGAATCGTGGCCCCGTAGCCGTGTTTGAACCAGAGGCGAAAGCGTGGCCCTCCGGCTGTAGCGGCGGTCTATGACCGCCGAGGATCGTCAACTAAGGTCATCGCAGATGGTCTACCGATCTTTCGTTTCTCTATGTGCCTCTTCGCCTGCCTAGCCATAGCCTTGGCGTGGGCTGGTGGCCCAACTTGCCGTGATGTGGATCGGTCCCGAGCCCGAACCAATCCGTTTGCTACAAAAGGCACGAGAAGCCACAAAAACGAACCAGCGAAGGTCTCACGACGGAGAAGGAGGACGATCGTTCCGGGCGAGCCCTCGGTGGGGAGGTTCGATTCTACGCTTTCACTGGCACGCTTTCCCACTATGATTCCACTATGCTGTTCGAGCGACAACGACTTCTGCTGGCCTTGACCGATGCACTCGGTGGCACCGTTGCGCACACGGATTTCCAGAAGCTGCTGTTTCTCTACACTAAGGAATGGGAAGCGGAACCCAGCTATGACTTTGTGCCCTATCAGTTCGGGTGTTTCTCTTTCACTTCTTATGCCGACAAGCGGCGGCTGATCGAGCGGGGCCTATTGATGGAAGATGAACACCGATGGATTTTGTCCGATGCGGGGCGCGTGATCTTGCGAAAGGAGACCCCATTGAGCGCGCGCGCGGCGCGGTTCGCTGCAGCACATGCCAAGTTTCGAGGAGATGCCTTGATTGCCGAGACTTACCGACGGCATCCTTACTATGCCATACGCAGTAGGGTGGCCGAGCGCGTGTTGCCTGAACGGAAGGATAGGGCGCCGATCGCGGCCGCGAAACCTGTAGAGCGCGGTGCGGGTCTTGTCACTATTGGCTACGAGGGTCGCAGTCTTGAGGCCTACCTGAATCTCCTGTTGCAGGACACGGTGACGGTATTGTGCGACGTGCGGCGCAATCCTCTCAGTCGGAAATATGGCTTTGCCAAAAGCACCCTCAGGAGCGCCTGCGAAAGTGTAGGCATCCGTTACGAACACCTGCCGGAGCTGGGAATTGCATCGGAGGACCGGCGTGAGCTGGAGACGCAGGTCGACTACGACGAGCTGTTTACGGTCTACGAACGTGACAGCCTGCCGCACCAGGGTGCCGCGTTGGATAAGATTTTTGGGTGGATCAACCGCGAGGGCCATCGCGTTGCTCTGACCTGCTATGAAGCTGAATCCTGCCAATGCCACCGTCATTGCGTGGCCGAGGCAGTGGACCGGCTGGGCCGCGGTCGCCTGACACCGCATCATCTCTAAGTTCCGATTTCAATGGCCCGCGAGCGCGTTCTGATAACGGTCAAAACCTATCCGACTCTCTCGCGTAAATACGGAGAGACCGTTTGCACTGCCGGACTGCGTGCGGACGGAACCTGGATGCGCATCTACCCCGTGCCTTTCCGTCGTCTCGACGAGGCAGAGCAATACAAGAAATTTGATTGGGTGGAGGCGGATTTCACCACCAATCGGTCTGATCCTCGGCCCGAAACCCACCATCCTACGAACCTCGACCAGCTCATGGCGATTGCACACATGGGCACAGACGACAATTGGCGGGAGCGGCGTGAACTTCTCCTTAAGCGGGCAAAGGTATTTGACCGGCTGGAGCCGTTAATGACTGGGGCAAAGGAGAACCGGCTGTCGTTGGCAGTTTTCAAGCCGAAGGTAATTAAGGATTTTATTTGCGAGGACGATGAGCGCGAATGGAACGCCGACAAGGTTGCCCAGATGCGGGAGCAGACAAAGCAGGTGGAGATGTTCGCCGAAGAATCCTGGCGAGAAACTTTCAAACTTATCCCGAAGTTGCCTTACGCGTTTTCCTACCGATTCGAGGATGCCGACGGACGCAAAAGCACCTTGCAGGTGCTCGATTGGGAGTGCGGGCAGCTTTACTGGAATTGCGTGCGTCATGCTCAGGGAGATGAAGATGGCGCCATCGCGAAAGTTAAGGCGAAGTATCTCGATGAGTTTGGCAAAAGGGACCTTCATTTCCTCCTCGGAACCACACAACAGTTCCACGGGTTCTCGCCGAACCCTTGGGTCATCATTGGGGTATTTGCGCCCCCTTTCCAGAACCAGCTCGAATTCCCAATAGGCTAACGGAAAGAGTTGGTGCGTCAGGTATCGCCTTTTGACAGGCGTGCGCCGAATCAAGAAATCAGGTCCTGAATGAGTGGTTCGAGCTTGGGAGCCGTTGGCGTGAACTTGATCGCTTCGCGGAGCAGCGCCTCTGCGCGGACGGCCTTGGTTTCGTCGTTGGCGTGGAGGGTGCAGAGGAGGGTGCCGGAGGACACGGGGGTGCCGATCTTGATCAGGTCGGCGAGGCCGACGGCGTGGTCGATCTTGTCGGTCACGGCGGCGCGGCCGCTGGTGCGTGTCGGTCGCTTCCTCCGGCTCAGGACGTGCCCGTGACCTGATCGGCTGGGAAGAGCTGGGGAAAGTAGGTTTCGTGAACTTTCGCCGGCAGACCTAGGCGCACCGGGGATTTGGGCGTATCGGACACCAGCAGTCCTGCTTCGATCGCGAGACTTAGCACCGTCCGGCCGGTGCGGTCGCTTGCGCCGACGATCCGGGCGGCTTCGCCCCGGGGAAATTCCCCGCGGAGCAGGGCCTCGCGGAGGAGAAGAAACAGCCGATCCGCTTCCGGCGCGACCTGGGAATCCACAACGCGGACATAGTGCTCGATGCGCCGCTCGAGATCATCGAAGTCGAACAATTTCTCCATGAACGCGATTTGGTCGGCCATCACATGCAGCGTGAACTCACAAAAATCCCAGAGCGCGCGTTCGCTGAGATGTCCGCGACCGTCGCTCGCATTGGAACTGCTGCGCTCTTGGTCGGCGTTGGACAAATGCTGGTAGTAGGCGGTTCGGTTCCGCGCGAAGCCACGCGACAGCGACCACAGCCCGCCACCGTCGATGCCCAGTTGTCGGATCACCGCGTCCGAAAAAAGGCGCACCACGCGTCCGTTGCCGTCGCGGAATGGGTGGATCCACGCGAGGCGGTGGTGACTGGCCCCAATGGCAATGATGCGCTGGATGCGGGACAAATCCGCCGACTCATAGCGCTGTTGGAAATGGCTGAGCAGTCCGGGAAGGAGCTCGGGTGGCGGCCCGATATGCGTTCCAACCTCAACATCCCGGTCCCTCAATTCGCCGGAAGTGAACGGCATCTTTTCGCCCCTTGAGGTGGTGACGACGCGCATGGCTTCGGGAAGCTCGGCGTAGAATTGCCGGTGGAGTTCGCGAATGAAATCGGTCGCGAAAGGCGATCCGGCCTGGGCTGCAGCCCAGCGCTGAACTTTCAGATGCGCCAAGGAAAGCTGCTGCAGGTCGCGTTTCTTCGGCTCGGCCACGAAGTCCTTTTTGAGGGCGGCCTCGATGTCACGAACGCGTGTTTGCTGACCCTCGATCAGGTTCGAGTAGTAGCAATGCATCCAGCGGGTTAGCTCGGCGAGCTGGACGCGCAAGGGCTCCCGCAGCTTGGCTGACAAACGGGCGGACCTTTCAACAATCGTGCACGCCAAGTCCTCCAAAGGCCGGAGCCTCTGAAGGGGCACGATCGGTTCGATAGCCGTTTTTGTGATCATTTTTGCCGATATTATTTCTGATCTATGTGATGTTTTATACTAATAACAGCAAACGATTAAAGAATAATGAGTGCCAATGAACTCCGGTATTTGTGCCGATACAATTGCCGATCATGTAAGTCGCCAATACAAGGCCAGTTGAGTTCGAAACTCCTTCCGGACGTTGAGGAAAAAGAGACGAATACTCAGGTCGCGACCTGACGCAGACCCGCGCCGACTCAGGAAATCAATTCCTGAATAAGCGGTTCGAGCTTCCGCCGTCGCTGAAGCTATGGCGCGACAAGTCGGAGCCATAAGCCAGGGCGTCCAGCTACTGAATCAGATCTTGGATCAAAGGTTCGAGCTGTGGAGCCGTTGGCGTGAACTTGATCGCTTCGCGGAGCAGGGATTCTGCGCGGGCGGCCTTGGCTTCGTCGTTGGCGTGGAGCGTGCAGAGGAGGGTGCCAGAGGACACGGGCGTGCCGATCTTGATCAGGTCGGCGAGGCCGACGGCGTGGTCGATCTTGTCGGTCACGGCGGCGCGGCCGCCGCCGAGGGCCATGATGGCGTGGCCGCATTTCAGGGCGTCCACTTCGGCGACGAATCCCTTGGCGTCGGCGGGGGCCTTGACGGCGATGCGCTGTCTGGCGGTCGGCAGGATCGAGTAGTCGTCCACTACGCGGGCGTCGCCGCCTTGGGCGGTGCACATGGCGCGGAATTTCTGGAGCGCGGAGCCGTTGGCGAGGGCGGCATCCATTTTCGTCTGAGCTTCCTTCAGGTCCTTGGCGAGGCCGCCGAGGATGAGCATGTGGCCGGTGAGGGCGAAGGTGACTTCCATCAGGTCGGCGGGGCCGCGGCCCTTGAGGCATTCGATGGACTCGATGACTTCGGTCGTGTGGCCGGCGGCGTGGCCGAGGGGCTGGTTCATGGCCGTGAGCTGGGCGCGCACGGGTTTGCCGCCGGCGCGGCCGGTCTCGACCATCGCGCGGGCGAGCGCGAGCGCGTCCTCTTTTTTCTTCATGAACGCGCCCTTGCCGAACTTCACGTCGAGGACGAGCGAGTCGATGCCCTCGGCGAGTTTCTTGCTCATGATGCTGGCGCAGATGAGCGGGATGCATTCGACGGTGCCGGTGACGTCGCGCAGCGAATAAAGCTTTTTGTCGGCGGGCGCGACCTGCGGGGTCTGGCCGATCATGGCCATGCCGACGTCCTGGAGGATTTTCCGGAATTCGGGCACGGTGAGTCCGACCTTGAAGCCGGGGATCGCCTCGAGCTTGTCGAGGGTGCCGCCGGTGTGGCCGAGGCCGCGGCCGCTCATCATGGGCACCTTGAGGCCGCAGGCGGCGGCGAGCGGGGCGAGGATGAGCGAGACCTTGTCACCCACGCCGCCGGTGGAATGTTTGTCCACTTTGGCGCCAGGGAGGTCGCGCAGTTCGATGATCTCGCCGGAGTGCAGCATGCCGTCGGTCAGCCAGGCGGTTTCCTGGGCGGACATGCCGCGCAGGAAGATGGCCATGAGGAGGGCGGTGGCTTGGTAGTCGGCAAAACTGCCGTCGGTGACGCCGCGCGTGAAAAAGGTGATTTCTTCGCGCGTGAGCGTGCCGCCATCGCGCTTCTTGATGATGATGTCCTGGGGGAAAAAAGTGGGCATGGGGAAAAAGACAGACGGAAGGGTAACCACTAATGGACACTAAAGAACACTAATACAGGCAGGGAGGAGGTGTTTAGATTAGTGCCCATCAGTGTGGCTTAGTGGTTCGAAATGCTTGGGGCGGTTTGGGAAAAGTGGTCGGAGTGAACCACAGATGGACACAGATTAACACAGATCAGGACGAGGTGCGTGAGAGCCTCTATCTGTGCTCATCTGTGTGTATCTGTGGTTAAAAATGCCTCGGGTCCGTTTCAGGCGTAGCGCTCTTCCTTCCAGGGATCGCCGACGGCGTGGTAGCCGCGGACTTCCCAGAAGCCAAGGCGGTCCTCGGCGAGGAAGGTGATCGTCTTGACGAACTTCGCGCCTTTCCACGCGTAGAGCTTCGGGATGATGACGCGCGCCGGGCCACCGTGCTCGCGCGTGACGGGTGCGCCGTCGAACTGCGTGGCGATGAGCACGTCGTCATCGAGGCAGTGCTCGAGCGGGACGTTGGTCGAGTAGCCATCGTAGCTGGTGAAGTAAACGAACCGCGCTTCGGGCTTGGGCTGGGCGAGTTCGAAGAGGGTCGTGAAGGCGACGCCGCTCCAGCGGCAGTCGTATTTGCTCCAGGTCGTGACGCAGTGGAAATCGCTCACGTCGGTCACCTGAGGCAGGGCGTTGAACTGCGTCCAGTTGAGTGTGGCGGGTTTTTCGACCAGGCCGTCGAGCGTGAGAGACCATTCGTGATGTGGCACCTCGGGTTGCACGCCGAGGTCGAGCACGGGAAAGCCGGTGGTGAGTTTCTGGCCGGGAGGGAGGCGGTCGGTGGCCGCGACGGCCCGCGGCTGGAATCCCTTGGCCAGTTGTTTCTCGGCCCACTTCTGCTTGGCCGCGATGTAGCGATCCTTGGACATGGGGGCAGACTAGGTTGTAGGAGCTTGCTTGCAAGCGATTGCCTGAAGGTCGCCTGTGAACAGGCTCCTACAGGGCAGGCTAGGCAAGCGGGGTTTGGTTCAAGGCAGGTTTGGGCCACAAAAGGCACAGAGGACGCAAAAAAAATGCGCCGATCATTTTTCACAGAAGGAAACGGAGGGAATGGAGGGTGACTCGAACTCAACGCCTTTTGAGAGGTTAACCACAAAGGCACAAAGACACTAAGTTAGGAGCAGACCGATCGACCTTTGTGTCTCAGTGCCTTCGTGGTTCCAAATTGGTTTTGTGCCTTCTGTGCCTTTTGTGGCAAAATTCATCCGTGAAGCGAGGGCGGTTCGGCCAAGGCCTCGGTGACGGGGCGGATCCGGCTGCGGTAGTAGAGGGCGAGGCCGCCTTGGTAGATCAGGCAGGTCAGGGCGACGGCGGCGTAAGTGGCGAGATAGGCAGTGCGTACCAGCGGCAGGATGTCGCTGCGGTGCAACCCGGCTTCCTGCAGCACAGCCTCCATGTCGGGTGTGAGATTCGCCATGGCTGTGTCGGCGTCGAAGCTGCCGAGACGGGTGATACAGTAAACCAGCATGACACCGAGCAGGAGCAGCTGGGCGCGCACAAGCCACTTCATGCCCTCGGGATCGCGGCGCTTGAGTTGCCTGTGTCCGCGGATTTCCATCACGCCCGAGCTCACGGCCAGCAGGCCCACGAACGTGCCGGAAAAGTCGCCCAGCAGCAGAGTCACCAGCGTGCCGAGCCCGGCGATGACGGCCACGCTCCAGCCGTTGAGGCGCGAAATGCTCAGGACGCGTTGCAGGGCCCTGGCCTGCGGGGACGGCGTGGGAGTGGACATGCGCGGACCCTATGCAAGAGCCCGCCCACTGCCAGAAACTTTCACGACCACAAGCGATGCCGGGTATGGCCACACAGGGCGCCGAAGGCACAAAAATGAATGCCCATTCTGATTCCTTAATTCGTGCCTTCTGCGCTTTGTGTGGCTGCCTGTCTTGGTCGAGCTCCTGCAACCGATTGCGATCCGTGTCGTGGCCAACCGGCCCCGGCTTCATTCCACCGGGCGCAGCTGGATTGTGTCGATCGTCTTCTCGCCAGCCAGGACGTTCGTGACAACCACCATCCAGTCGCCGGGCTGCACCCAGCCGCGGCGCAGCAGGTACGCGAAGGCGTCGCGGATGGTTTGCTCCGGCTCAACCGCGAAATCCATCAGGAACGGCTCGACACCCCACACGAGCAGCATTTGGCGGAACACGAGCGGATTGTCGGTGAAGGCGTAGATCGGGCACCGTGAAGCGCGGAGAGCGGAGAGTGTCTGGGGCAGCAGGCCGCTGCGGGTGAACACGACGATGCCCGACTCGCCGATCTCCTGCGCGAGTGTGACGGCGGAGCGAAGCAGGCGATCCTTGTGGGTTTTGAGCGGAAGCGTGGTGTTGTAGCCCTTGTTCGTGGTGCCCTCGATGCGGCCGGCGACGCGTTTCATGAAGCGGACGCACTCGAGCGGATAACGGCCGGTGGTCGTCTCGCCCGACAACATGATGGCGTCAGCCGTGGACCAGACGGCGCCGGCGATGTCGCTGACCTCCGCGCGCGTCGGCACGGGCGAAGTGATCATGGATT
>DATCRM010000345.1:0-3640 GCA_036568985.1 Lacunisphaera sp.
TTGCCCACGGAGCCGGCGTTGATCGCGGCCTTGAGAAGCTCGGCAAAATCCGGCTCGCGGCGACTGACACCGGACGGCGGGTTTGCCACAGTTCCAAGGGTGGCGATGATGGCAGGAGTCGCGTTTCCATTGGAGGCTACACCTCCTGCCGCGATGCCGTGATCATAAATCCAAGGTCCGTTCGTGCTTGTGCGATAGATGCCGAAACGCTGGTAAACCGGATCATTGACCGCCGCGGCGGCGTTGGGAAAGGTCGGCCCGTAGTTGGTGGTGACCAAGGCCAGCCGGCTAAGGGCGAATTTCTTTTTGATGAGGGGTTCGCCTATGATGGCCGTTGTTCCGTCGAGGCGGGTGAAGGTGCCGGTCACGCGGATGTTCAAAAATCCCGACGTGCCCCGCATGTTGATGGCGGATTCGCCGCCCCAGTAGGTGTTGTTTCCCTGGTAGGAATTGACCGACGAAACTGCCGGGGGCGAAGAGCTTCCCACAATGGAAGGAAGTTTCGGGTTGGGTACATACGAGGGTTGTTCCAGCCCGCGGCTAAAGGTCCCCATGTACTGGAGAAAGTCCGGGTTGATGTTCAGGGATTGGACGACGCCGATGAGTTGCTGGCGGCTGAGGAAGACCTGGTCGGTCGGCGGTGTCGCGACGCCACTCGGGTTGGGGACGACTTGCATGAAGCCGTTGGTATTGCCCGTGACGAAATTCGTCAGCCAGTTGGAGGCGTTGGCCTGGGTGAAGGTGAAGCTGCCGAACGAGCCGCCGGGTGAGGGAGGGCTGGCGGAGGCGAAGTTGCGCCAGCCGACGATGTTGTTGACCTGCGCCTGCGTGAGGGTGGTCGTGCCGACGGCGAGCTGCGTGAGGTCGGCGAGAGCGAGCGAGCCCTTATTGCTCGCCTGCGCGGCCGTCAGCCCGACGGAACCGGAGCCGGCGTCGGTGCCGGGATAGCCGGCGGCATTCATGTCGAGCAGGCCGCCTTCGTTGTAGATGGCGTAGGCGTAGCGGCCCACGGCGTAGTTGGGGTTGGTCAGCGCGGGATCGTTGATGCCGGTGGGCGAGGTCCACGAGATCGAGTTCGCGCCGCTGCGCGTGACGACGACCCAGTCCGGAGGAACGAAGGTGCTGACCGGCGTGGAATCGGTTCCACTGCCGGGATTGGCGCGCGGGATGAGGTAGTGCTCGTTCCACACCGATGGGCTCACGTATCGGCCGTTAAGCGAGGGCGTGGAGGAATTCACTTTCGAGGACGTGTAGGTCCCCGCGGCGCTCGAGTCGTTCGCGCTGCGGTTGGCCGGCGTGTAGGTGCTATTGTACGCCGAGGGGTAGGTGACGTAAGGGGCGGCCCCGCCCGTGTTGGCCGGGCTGACGCTGCGGCTGATGAGATTGGGAATGGCGTTGGTTGAATTCTGAATCGGCACGCCGTTCATGAACGGGACCGCCGTTGCGTTCGCGGTCGGCGTATAGACGGGGAAACCAAGGTAAGTGGTGTCGGAATTCGGGTTCGAACCGCCCGAGAAGTTGGTCGATCCGGCGATGATCTCCTGCTTCATGTCGCCGATGATGATGTCGCTGGCGCTGGCGGCGAGGAAACGGCTTTTGGTCTCACCCGCGCTGCCGGAGGAAACCTTGATCGCGACGAGAGAGCGCGACAGGAACGCGATGGTGACGATGCTCAGCAGGACGACAAAGAAGAGGACGACGACCAGCGCGGAACCTCCAGTGGCGCGGCATGCCCTCCCCGGCATAGGAGCGAAAGGCATAGACTTGGTTACTGCAGACGATTCAGAAAACAGAAGCGCTGGTAGAAGCGAACCTGTTGCCAGACTTCCTTCGGCAGTCCGAGTTGGCTGGCGGCGAGATTGGCTTTCCACAACGACAGGGGCAGGTAGCCGTTCGTCATACCGCTCGTTCCGAAGTAGGTCAGCGGGTTGGCCGTATTGCACTTGTCATCGTTGAGGGCGGTGGCGGCACTCGTCAGGAGGCTCGGCGCCCGGCTGCCGAGCATCAGTTGGCTCTTCGAATCGAGCACCGCGATGGAAACAACGATGGCGGTGACATCCTTCAGCCCGTTGGCGTTCGTGCTCGTCGGCGACCACGGCGAATCGTAAAAGCCGCCGGAGGTGCAGGTGAGGGGCGTGCCGGTACCCGTGGCGTAGGCGCCCGTCGGCGAGGTCTGCACCAGGAACGTGTACTCCAGGCGGAAGATCTGGTCGCCGATCACCTGGTAATCCGGGTCCTGTCCGCTGGCGATGTTATTTGACGTGGCCGCTCCCGCGCTGTTGCTCCAGACGGTGTTCGTGATGGTGTTGCTGGTGATGCTCGTGGGAAAGGGGTTGAACACCACCGAGGAAAAGCTGCTGCTGTAGCCGTTCCATGTCAGCGCCTTGCTGAGGCGCACCAACTGCGGCGTGCCACCGGCGTTGTAGACGCCGTTTTTCATCGGCGCGATCATGTAGCCGATGAGCGAAACATCGCTGTCGGCCGAGGTGGCCGCGCCGGAGGGATTATAGCCGCCCGACTCGCTATAGAACGCCATCTGGTCATTGCCGGTGTTCTTCTTGAAGTAGTAGTCGACGTCCGGGCGCTTGACGATATGGGAAATATCGGAGGCCATGCGGTCGAGGACGGTGCGCGCCTGCGTGTCGGCATCCATGTGCTTGTAAGCGCCGAGCGCGGTGCTCATCGCCCCGTTGAGGATCTGCGCAACGCCGATCATCATCAGGCCCAGCACCGCGAGCGACACGAGGATTTCGATGAGCGTGAAGCCCGATGTGCCGGCCGATCGTTGAGGGAAGGATTTCATTTCAGGTGCGGTTGATCGCAACGATATTTTCCACGAAGCCTTGAGCATTGGTGTACCGGGCGCCCAGGACCGGCCAGGTGATCAGGACGCGGGCGAATGTTTCCTGGTGGGTGGGATAGGAGGAACTATTGGCGGGGTAAATCCAGATGTTGACCTGATAAACCGACCCGGTGGGCGATGCATTGGTCAGGCCGTTCTCGCCCATGTAAAGGGTGTAAGTTCCCGTTGTGCTGCTCCCGGCGACGGGGACCGTGAGGTTGTACAGCGGCGAGGTGTTGATGGCGTTGCGCGAAGTTCCCGCGGGGTTGGCGACCGTGCCCTTGGCGGAACCGGAAGCAGGCGTCACGTTCGGCACGGCCTGGAGGTCGGAGGTCACCGCCGTGAGGATGTTGGTGGCGCCGGTCTGCGTGGTGGAGGAGTGCGTGGAGTTCACGCCGATGGCCAGCAGGCCGATGATGGTCAGCAGGCAGAACGTGATCACGCCAAGCGCGATCGACAACTCCACGAGGGAGAACGCGGTGGTGGAGCGCTTGCGGGTTTTCATGGGCGGTAGGTAATGACCTGGCCTCCGATGCCCGCGACTTGGAGCACGGCGAAGTTCGCGTTGTTCACGCCGGTGGACGTGCCGTGGGCGGGCTGCAGGCCCACTTCCATCAGCGTCGTCGGGCTGTCCGAGACGCGGGTGGCATCGCCTTGCGGGTTGAACTGCATGATCTGCGTGAATTTGTACTGTGCGGAGCCGGAGGACGCCCCGAGGGGATAAAGAAAATAGTAGGAATTGGGAAAGTCGCCGCTGCCGACCTGGTACTCATCCGCGGGCGAACTGGTGGCCATGGC
>DATCRM010000346.1:0-4737 GCA_036568985.1 Lacunisphaera sp.
CAAATATTTCGCTCTCGATGTGCGGGTCGTGCGTCTGCCGCGTCATGGCGCCAGCTGCCCCGTGGCCATGGGCGTGTCGTGCAGCGCCGATCGCAATATCAAGGCCAAGATCACCAAGGATGGCGTCTTCCTGGAAAAGATGGAGTCCAACCCCGGCCGATTCATCCCGGCGGAATCCCGCACGTTCAAGGACGGAAATAGTGTCCGCATCGATCTGACCCGGCCCATGGCCGAGATCCGCGCCGAGCTCTCGAAATACCCGGTCACCACCCGGGTGCTCCTGAATGGACCGATGATCGTCGCGCGCGACATCGCCCACGCAAAACTCAAGGAGCGTATCGACGCCGGCCAGGGCCTGCCCGATTATCTCAAGAACCATCCCGTCTACTACGCCGGCCCCGCCAAGACTCCGACCGGTTATGCGTCAGGTTCCTTCGGGCCCACCACAGCCGGCCGCATGGACAGCTATGTCTCGCTCTTCCAATCCCTCGGCGGATCGATGGTGATGCTCGCCAAGGGCAATCGGAGCAAGGCGGTGACCGATTCCTGCAAGCAGCACGGCGGATTCTACCTCGGCAGCATCGGCGGACCGGCGGCGATCCTTGCGCAGGAAAACATCAAGAAGGTCGAGGTGCTCGAATATCCCGAGCTCGGCATGGAAGCCGTGTGGCGCATCGAGGTGCAGGATTTCCCGGCCTTCATCCTGGTGGACGACAAAGGTCACGACTTCTTCTTCGACAACTGCGGCATCTGCGTCGCGGACAAGTAAAGAAATTCGGGAAAACAAAAGCCACCGAGCTCCACGTCATAGCGCCGCTACCCAAACCAAGGCGCCACGCGGGGTGCTTGGACATAAAAAACCCGCCCAAGTGGGCGGGATCGTTGCGAGGGAGGCGGGATGCTCAGAATTTGAGCGACACCCGACTGCCTACGACGCCAATGCGACTGATGCCTTCACCGAGGTCGTCACCCAGGCGCCGGGCGATGCGATCGCGCACGTTGGCGGGCGCGGATGGCTCAGGGCTGAGCGCCCGATCGGCATAGCGGGCGATAAGACGATACTTTTTGCCGGAATCTGAGACCGCGGAACGTTCCATGTCAGATTCGACCGAAGCCACGGTCTGCACCCGCGCCGGCGTGCTGAGGCGACTGCCCATGACCGAGTTCACCAACTCGGGTTCGGACTGCTCAAGCCGTTGGAGATTGGCAGCGATGGAGCGGGCGGAAGGCGTCTCAACTTCACGGGCCGCAAGTATGGCCGGCATCAGCTCGGCCGTATCGCGAACCTCAACCGCCGGAGCGGGCGTGGAGGCGACGGCCACCGGGTCCTGATGTTGCTGTTTGGGCTGCGTGGATTCGATCGCGAGACTGCCAACTACCGTTGGGGCAAGAGTCTCAATGGCCGGATCAGCCGTAGCGATCCGCGAGGCCGTGTTCGGAATTTCGGCCATTGGCGCCGTGGCGGTGTAGCGCACCGCCACAAAGGTAAAGGCGACCACCGCGGCAGCACCGGCCGGCAGATATAGCCGGCGACCGAGCAACACGGGCATATCATGCCACCAACGCCGCTTCTTTACCAAAGCCGTTAATTGCTTCTGGTGCAGCTCACGCTCGAAGTTGGCCCAGAATTCCGGGCCCGGGCGCTCCGCCCGCTTCAGACGCAGAAGATCCTCGATGCTGACTTTGGACTTGGGATCGGCGCTCGGCATAGGCGGATTCAGGTGCGAAGATATTTGCCCAATTCACCTTGCAGGAACTGCTTGGCGTAATGGAGACGGGACCGAACAGTGCCTTCGGAGCAGCCTACCACCTCGGCTATCTCGGAGTGGCTCAAACCATCGATTTCGAATAGTGTAATCACTGTGCGGTGTGGGATAGACAATTTTTGCAGCGCTTCGTTCAATTTTTCCTGGAGCTCTCGCAAGTAGGTGTCCCGGTCAGCGCCCCGCTTATCCGTCAATTGTTCAAGGACTTCAGTGTTGGTGCCGTCTTCGTTCAGCTTCTCCAAACTGAAAAAGCTGCGCAAGCGATTCTTACGCAAGTGCCCTAGCGTCGTATTCACCGCGATCTTATAGAGCCACGTAAAGAAAGAGCAGTTGCCTTGGAAGCGGTTGATCGCCTGAAAAGCCTTGATGAAGGTGTCCTGCGTGAGATCGGACGCGTCTTCGCGATTCGCCGTCAGGTTGTAAACGACGCCAAACACGCGCTCGCGATATTTCACGATCAACCGGTCGAATGCGGCCACATCCCCAGCCTGGACCTGCCGAACGACCACCAAATCGGCATCCGCCTCCTGCTGGCGCTCAGGGGTGGTAATGGCCGTCTTGGTGAAAACCTTGGTCAGGTTCATCGGGTCAGGTGGGGACAAACTATGTTCGCACGAGAGCCATGCAAACGCAATTTATCGTGAGCCGGCGGCCGACCGCAGCGCCGCGACCTGATGCTTCAACATATCCGCGAGCTGTCGCATCAACGGGACCGGGGCAAGCGCGGCATACGGCTCCAACGGACTGAGCGCCAATGCCAGCTCGTCGTCGATAGCCTTCACAATGGCTTCGGCGATGCCAAGTTCGTGCATCCGCTGCTTGCTGGCGGCCAAACCCGGCGATCGACCTTCGCGCAAGGCGCCCACGATGGCCGTCCGTTCCTCCGTCGGCACCTTCTCCAGCAAAAGCATGAGCGGCAACGTAAGTTTGCCGGTGGCGAGATCGGTCCCGAGCGTCTTGCCGATCTTCTGTTCCTCCCCCAGGAAATCCACCAAGTCATCGTAAATCTGGTAAGCGATGCCCAGATGGTGACCGAAGCGGTCAGCCGCGGCGGCGAAACCCCGTTCGTGTCCGGAAAGCAGCGCGCCCAAATAACACGACACCCGGAAGAGTTCGGCCGTTTTGAGATCAATCATCCGGCGGTAGTCGTCCAGCGAGATGCTCAGATCACGACGGCGCAGGGTTTGCATGATTTCGCCGGAACACACCTTGCGCGTCGACTCCGATACCAGCCGGCACACTTCGGTCGTGGGAAATTGCGACGCGACGTGCAGCGCCTGCGAAAAAAGAGCGTCGCCCAGCAGAACGGCCGCGTCGGGGCCAAACTGGCGGGACGCCGTGCGCCGGCTCCGACGGATTTCCGCCCGGTCCATGATGTCGTCGTGCACCAAAGTCGCGAGATGGATCATCTCGACCACCCCGGCCGCGCGCACCAGGTCCGTTTCAATCCGCCCATCCTCCTGCCAGCCGCAAAAGAAAACCAGCGCCGGACGAAGACGTTTACCCGAGGTATCGAGACAATATGCCGCCATGTCGCGGATCTCGGGCTCAAACTGCCCGGCCTGCGTGCGCATGAATTCATCCAGCGCCGCCATATGGGCGGCTACGCGTTGAAACACGCTGCCGGAATCGCTCGACCGAGGTTCGTGGGTTGCTTGAACAGCCATCAGCGCAAACCTAGGGATGCACTCGGCAATGGCTAACAAATAGTGCAGGAAGCCCTCCCGTGTTGGCGCGAATCACGGTTCGTCATCACCCTTCCGGGCCTAAACCCGGAAGCCCGGTCCAATGTCAATCGCGCGGCTTGCAAACGCGGCACTTACTAGCTTTCAACGTGTCGGACTCCGGCCAAGTCCTACCGTCATCACCCACCCCCGACCCGTCCGGGCACTCATGAAACTTCCCCTCCTCCGACTTTCCCTTCCGATCCTGGTCCTGAGCAGCCTGCTTTCTTCCGCCCCCGCCCAGCCCGTACCGTCTGCCCCCACCTCCTCATCGTCGGTCCCTGACCCCGGAGCCATGGTCGGCCCCATCATGTTGCGCGACGAGAGCATCGACCAGGTATTGGTGCTTCTCGAACGCTGGACTGGTCGCACCGTGCTGCGCCCGCAGACCATGCCGGCCGCCGCCATCACGCTGTCCCTGCGCGAAACCGTCACCAAGGCCGAGGCCATCCAGGCCGTGGAAACACTCCTCAATCTCAACGGCATCGCGCTCACGCCGCTCGGCACGCGCTTTATGAAGGCGACCCCGCTGAACCTCGCGAAGTCCGAGGCGCCCGAGTTCATCGAGGGCTCGACCCTCGGGCTCACGCCCAGCGGTCGAGTCGCCACCAAGCTCTTTCAGCTCACGTTTCTGCGCATCGGCGAATTCATGCCGCAGATCGGCGGCCTGCTCAACCCGAACGGCGGCAGCGCGCCCATCGTCTTCGAGAAGACCAATTCCGCCCTCATCACCGATTCCATCAGCAATCTGCAGCGCGTCGAGCTGCTCGTCGCGAAACTCGACCAGCCGATGCTTGCGGGCCTTCAGCCCAAATTCTATCCGTTGTCCTTCGCCAAGGCGAGCGAGGTCGCAAACAAGATCCGCGCTCTCTTCACCGGCCCGCTCCAGAGCCAGATCGGCAGCGCCACCACCTACAACGCCGACGATCGCACCAATCAGATCATCCTGGTCTCCGACCCCCGTCAGCATGCCTTTTTTGACGAACTGATCGCCAAGCTCGACGTCAAGTCCGACCCCAACACCCGCAACGAGGTCATCTACCTCAAGCATGCCGCCGCCAAGGACGTCGCCGCCATTCTCAGCCAGCTCGTCACCGGTCAGAACAACGCCGCCAAGTCCGCCGGCGCCGACGCCGCCCGGCCGCTCACCGGCACCGCCACCCCGGCCGTGGTGGCACCGCCCCAACCCGCGCCGGTGACTCCGGCTGCCAACACCACAACCGTCGCCAGCCTCGGTCTCAACCTCG
>DATCRM010000347.1:0-14663 GCA_036568985.1 Lacunisphaera sp.
GTCCTGTCGCTGCCGTTCTGGTTGTTTTTTCTCGGGCAGTTTGTCGCACCTGCGCTCACGAAAAAGGAGATGAAGGTCATTGTGCCGACCGGACTGGCTGCCCTGCTGCTCTTCCTGGCGGGTTCGGCCTTTGGTTATTTCCTGCTCACGCCGAGTACCATCCGCGTCGCTTTCGAGCTTAACCAGCTGCTCGGCTACACGGTGATGTGGACGGCCGACAAGTATTACAGCCTGCTGCTATGGATGACGCTGGGCATGGGCGCGGCTTTTGAGTTTCCGTTGCTGGTGGTGCTGGCCGTGTACATGGGCCTGATCGAGGTGGCGACGCTGCGCAAATACCGGCGCCATGCCGTCGTGATCATCTTCATCATTGCGGCCGTCATCACGCCCACCCCGGACCCGCTCAATCAGTGTCTGTTCGCGCTACCCCTGATCGTGCTCTACGAACTGGCGATCTGGGTGTCGGCTGTTATCGGGCGGCGGAAGGGCAAGGACGGTTGAGGGTGTAAGGTGGAACCCGCGCTCCGCGCGGGTTTCTTGAATTGTCGCATACTGGTATCGCCTCCAGCTTAAGGGTATGCCCGAGTCAGGTGAATTACAGGAATTCCCTCAACGCCTTCACCATGCGGTTCCAGCATGGGTAAAATCAGGCTCATGCTTTCACATTCGTCTGCGGGTGGATCTGGCTTCTGCCCAAACACTGACCGACTCTCTTGTGGCGCACGGATTGCTCGACGCGGCCCGCTTTTACCACGAGCGCCAGCGCTGGCATTGCCGTCTGTTTCTGCTGATGCCCGATCATATCCGCGCGCTGTTGGCGTTCCCTATGGAATCACAGATGAGCCGGGTGATGGGCGAGTGGAAGCATTATGCCACCCGTCAGTGGGGTATTCGCTGGCAGACCAATTATTTCGATCATCGGATTCGAAGCGCCGCGGGCCTCGCGGAGAAATGTGCCTGCATCCTGCGCAATCCGGTCGCGAAAGCCCTGTGTCAGCGGGAGAACGATTGGCCGTGGGTTTGGCGGTCTGACGAGGCGATCACGTCCCGATAAGCCCGCGCGGAGCGCGGACTCCATCTCGAATTCCAAACAAAAGGCCCGGTGAAAACCGGGCCTAGGGAATCGAAATCTACGTTGCCGCTTACTTCCGCGATTCGCGTTGGAACTTGAAGACGACCTTCAGCATGTTCCAGGCGAGCCAGAACACGCCGGACATGCAGCCCGCGGTGAGGCCGCCCCAAAGCATGACCATCTTCGGGTCATTGGAGGGCACGTGGGAATTCACCAGCGAGTAGAAGATCACGAACGCGATGGCGGTGAGCACCAAATCGATGGCGAGGCTGACTACGGTGTAGGACTTCTTGGCGGGCGATGACATGCCGCGAAAACACAGGGCCGGACGGGCTTTGTCCAACCGAAACTTGGGGGTTATTGCTTCATTTCCCGGCAGCGTCATCCTTCGCTTTGCTCAGGAATGACGGGAGGTTAGGGGGCTGGCCCTCGATATCCTTACTCCTTCAGCAGTCGCTGGATTTCTTGGGCGAGTTTCGGTCCGCGCGCGTTGGTCGAGACGATCAGGCCCTTCTTGTTAAGGAGAAACATCGCTGGGATACCCTGGATGCCGTATTGTTTGCCGTAGGGATTGTTCCAGTGCTGGCCGTCGTAATATTGCGGCCAGGGCATCCCCCTTTCCCGGGTGAAGGCGAGGACGCCCTCTGCGGTCTTTTGCTTCGGCGACGGCTTGTCGGGATCAGGGGCCTTGTCGAAGGAAATGCCGACGATCTCGAAACCTTGGTCGTGATACTGGTTGTAGGCGGCGACGACATTCGGGATTTCCTGGACGCAGGGTCCGCACCACGTCGCCCAAAAGTCGATCAATACGACCTTGCCCCGCAGCGCGGCCACATCCACCGCGCGGCCATCGGCGGCGGTGAATTTCAGCTCGACCGGCGATTTGATGAGCTCGGCCAGGGCGGCTTTTTTCTCGGCCATCGCCTTGATCTTGGGGTTGGGGTGATTCACGAAGGACTGCCACTCGGCCATCGCGAGTTTCAAATCCACGGCTTCCACGTAGTAGAAATAATTGCTGACAAAGGACGGCGCATCCGGGTCGTCGGGATATTGCGCGAGGAAGGCATCGAGTTTGGCCCGCAGCGCCGGCGCATCGAACTTCAGCTGGTCGGCCTCCTCGAAGGCGGCATCGTAGGCCTTCTCCAAAGCGGCGCGCGCGGCGTCCTGCGGGGTGGGTTCAGGATCCGCCGCGATGGCGGGGAGGGCCAAACACAGCAGGGCGAGGAGGGCTGCGGGAATTTTCATGGGGACACGAATGATCGTCTCTGGATTTTCTGCAAAAGGAAAGCGGCTGCCACAGCTTCCGGCCGTGTTTTCGAATGCGGACCATTTCTCGGCCGCGTCATCCTTCGCAGGGCTTGTTGAGGTTCGCGCAATAGCCTGACGCACAGAATCGCCCGAGGTAGGGCGGAGCGGCCCGCTGTTTCGACAAGCTCAAGGCCCTGAGCCCGCCGAAGGGCTCCGCCGCGTGGGTGCGCTCACGTCCGCGGCGCACCGGGCCGGTGCGCCCTGCCCGTCAGTCCATAACGCGAGACTCAATAGGACATCGGTGGCGACGCGAAAATTGGCCCTGATACCAATCTCGCGCCGGCTTGATATGCATCAAGGTCAGGCGGGGAAGAAAGGACGATACTGGGGCATGCCTGCCACTGCCGAAATCACCCTCGCCACTCTCGTCCGCCCAACGAGGCCGGAGCGTCCGGCGACTACGGTCTTCCTGCCCAAGGAACATGGCTCGTGGTCGCTGGCCTTGGAACCACTGGCGCTCGGGCTGCTCGTCGCGCCCTCATGGGCAGGCGGGGCGTTTGCCGTCGCAGCGCTGGCCGGGTTTTTCGCTCGCCGGCCATGCAAAGCGTTGGCCGCTCCTGTCGCCACGCGGCGGCGTGGAGTCGGATCGGCTGTCGCGGTGTTTTCCGTTGTGGCGGCGGGTGCCCTGGCGATCGTGCTCGTACTGGGCGGCGTGACTGCGCTCTGGCCTTTGTTGTTGGCAGCGCCTCTCGCGGCCTTGTTCGCGTGGTTCGATGCGCAGAACGGTTCGCGCGCCGCCGCCGCTGAGGTGGCCGGGAGTGCGGCTTTTGCGATCATGCCGGCCGTTGCGGCCACGCTCGCCGGCTGGTCCGCGTGGTCCGCCCTGGCGTTCGCGGGACTCGCGCTCACCCGGAGCGTGCCCACGGTGCTCGCCGTGAGGTGCAGTCTCCGGCGGGCCAAGGGCGAAACCTCTCGTTTTACCCTGCCGGTGCTTGCGGCGGGTGTGGCCGCTGGCGCGGTATCGGTTTTAGGCGCGTTCCGGTTCGTGCCGGCATGGGCGGTGGTTCCGCCGTGGGTCTTGTTCGCCCGCACCCTGTGGTTTGCCCGTCCGTCGTGTCCCGCCCGGCCGGCCCGTAGCGTGGGCGTGTTCGAAGCCTTCCTCGGCCTGTTCTACGTCGGCGCCATCGCGGCGGCTTATCACGCCCAGCCCCATGCAGGAATCTAATGCGCAGGCCAAGAAATGCACAGCCTCAGCCAACCACCGCCACGTCATCCGATCCCCATTTCCATTATGTTAAACCAGACCGCCATGAATAATCCACGCATTCTCCCCGCTGTCGCGGTGGCCGGGCTCGCCCTGGCTGCTGCATTGCTTACCTGCACCCTGGCCAACGCTTCCGAGGGTCCGACCGACGCCCAAGGCCCGGTCGTGCTCCCGCCCGAAATCCTCGCCCTCCCGGTCGAGCAGGCCATCCTGACCGCGCCTCCGCACGTGCCGCCGCCGATCACGCGCAAGCACAACGCCCGGGTGGTCGTGAACCTCGAGGTCCGCGAGATCGTCGGTCGTCTGGCCGACGGAGTTGAATACACTTTCTGGACCTACGGCGGCAGCGTGCCCGGTTCGTTCATCCGCATTCGCGAGGGCGATGTGGTGGAATTCCACCTGAACAACCACCCGTCTTCGAAGCTTCCACACAACATCGATCTTCACGCCGTCACCGGTGCCGGCGGCGGCGCGGCCTCGACCTTCACCGCGCCAGGCCACAGCTCGCAGTTCACGTTCCAGGCGCTCAACGCCGGTCTCTACGTCTATCACTGCGCGACCGCGCCAGTGCCAATGCACATCGGCAACGGCATGTACGGTCTTATCCTCGTCGAGCCGAAGGAGGGCCTGCCCGTTGTGGACAAGGAGTACTACGTCATGCAGGGCGAGTTCTACACGACCGGCAAATACGGCGAGGAAGGCCTGCAATCCTTCGACATGGCCAAGGCCATCGACGAACGTCCGCCGTATATCGTGTTCAACGGTTCGGTCGGTTCCCTCGTCGGCGACAAGGCCATGACCGCCAAGGTCGGGGAGCATGTCCGTATCTACTTCGGCGTGGGCGGGCCCAACGTCACGTCATCGTTCCACATCATCGGCGAAATCTTCGATAAGGTCTACCCGGAGGCCGGTCTCAGCCTGCCCAACGCCAACGTCCAGACGACCTTGGTGCCCTCGGGTGGCGCGACGGTAGTCGAATTCAAGGTTGATGTCCCCGGCACCTTCATCCTCGTCGATCACTCGCTCACCCGCGCCTTCAACAAGGGGGCCCTCGGCATGCTTAAGGTCGCCGGTGAGGGCAACCGCGTCATTTATTCCGGCAAGGAAATCGATGCGGTTTACCTCGGTGCGCAGGCCGACGCGGGTTCCGACTCCTCGAAGCGCGAGGCCGAGCTGAAGAAACAGATCGCCGCCGAGATCGGCTCCAACCCGACCATCGCCGGCCTGACCAAGGAAATGCAGGTCGAGAAGGGCAAGCAGGTCTACATGGGCCTCTGTTTCGCCTGCCACCAACCGGACGGCAAGGGTCTGCCCGCTGCCTTCCCGCCGCTCGCCGGTTCCGACTACATGCTCGCTGATCGCGACCGCGCCATCCGTGTCGTGCTGAAGGGTCTCACTGGTCCGGTCACGGTCAACGGCCAGACGATCAACAGCGCCATGCCACCGCAAGAGGCCGTGTTGACCGACGCCCAGATCGCCGACGTCCTCACCTACGTCTTCAATTCATGGGGCAACTCCGGCGAGGCATTCACCGCCGCCAAAGTAAAAGCCGTCCGCAATGAAATCCACTAAGGCACACCTGTAGGGCGGGGGGTCGCTGACCCCGCCGCGAACAAGGCGGGATCAGTGATCCCGCCCTACAGTCCAGACCACCGCTTCCGTCATGTTCCACGCCTCGCCCCATCCCAGCCGACGTTCCGATTTGTGTAACGTATTACGTTACACATTAGCGTGGGGGCTTCACGCCTTGTTGTTCGGTGTGGTGACGGTGGCTGCGGTTGAAATCGGAAATCGAGAATCGAAAATCGAAAGTCCCGCGATGAGGACCATTCCCGCGGGTATCTACACTCCCTTGCTGCGCTCGACCAAAGCCGCGGCGGAGATCACTGTGCCTGCGTTCCAGCTCGACGAACGGCCGGTGACCAATGCGGAGTTCCTGGCTTTTGTCACAGCCAATCCCAAGTGGCGTCGCGAACAAGTCAGCCGGCTTTTCGCCGACTCTTCCTACCTGGAAAACTGGGTCGGCGATCTCGAGCCCGGTCCGTCGGCGCCCGCCGATGCGCCGGTCGTGCGTGTATCGTGGTTCGCCGCCCGCGCCTACGCCCGCTGGACGGGCAAGCGCCTGCCCACCACCGCCGAGTGGGAACTCGCCGCCGCCGCCGGCTACGACCGGCCCGATGGCAAAAACGACGAGCAATTGAAACGCGACCTCTATGCGTGGTTGGCCCGCCCCGTGCCCGCGGTCCACGCCGCGGCCGCGTCCTTCCGGCCCGATTTCCACGGCGTGCGCGGCCTGCACGGCCTCGTGTGGGAATGGGTCGAGGATTTCAACAGCGCGATGGTCACCGGCGAGTCGCGCGGCGACACCGGCCTCGAGCGCGACCTCTTTTGCGGTGCCGGTTCCGCCGGCGCCAAGGACACCACCGACTACGCCGCCTTCATGCGGCAGGCCCTCCGGTCCTCGTTGAAGGCCAACAACACCACAACCGCGCTCGGTTTCCGCTGCGCACAATCTCTCCCATGAAGACTCCCCTCGCCATGAAAACCACCTCTTCCACTCGCCTGACCACCCGGAACGTTTGTCATACATTATATGACAAACGTTCCGGGTGGGTTTGCGGTCTGTTGCTGCTGGGTGCGGTGACGATGTGTGGGGCCGAGGGGACGGCAGGGGCTTGCTGCGCAGCTGAGTCGGCGGAGAAAACTTCCCGGCCTGCCTGCTGCGAGGCGATGGCCTCGGGGGCTTTTAGCAAAAATTCGCTCTATCAGGCCGATGCCAGCTTCACGGACGACACGGGCCGGGCGTTCACGCTCGGGCAGCTGCGGGGTCGGCCTGTCGTGCTGACGATGTTCTTTGCTTCCTGCGGCTATGCGTGTCCGCTGCTTGTCACCGACATGCAGGCGATCCGCGGCCGACTGCCGGCGGAGCAGCGCGATCGGGCTTTGTTCGTGCTCGTCTCGTTTGACACAGTCCGCGACACGCCGGAGGCGCTTGCCAAGTACCGCGCTCAACGCGGGCTCGATGGTTCATGGGTACTGCTTCACGGCGACGGTGAAGCCATACGTGAACTGGCCGCGCTGCTTGGCGTGAAATACCAGCAGGAGACTGACGGTATGTTCTCTCATTCGAATCTGATTACCGTGCTCAATGCCGAGGGCGAGGTCGTCCACCAGCGCACCGGCTTAAAAGGCGGACTCGACGAAGCCGCGCAGGCGGTGCTCAGGGCCGGCTCCTGACTTCAATCTATATATGGGTGTGCCAGCTGAGAGCCCTCCGGCGCGCGTTGCTTGAGCGATACGGTCAAGGCATGGATCGCGTTGCGGCATGACCTGCGTCAAGTCATCGCGGATCGTCCAGGAGTATAGTGAAGTCCTTATCGAACCCGCGTTTTTATGAAACCATCGCATTTTAAGACTTTTGATGTCCGCCCGCTCCTGGCCCGCGGTGAAGAACCTTTTGCCGCCATCCGCGCCCGGGTGGATGCGCTGACGGCGGAGCACGGAGTGACGGTGATTGCGCCCTTCATGCCCGCGCCCCTGATCGAGTTGTTGAAAAGCGAAGGCTTCGCGTCGTCCCTGGAACACCGGGCCGACGGCGCCTGGGCGGTGAATTTCTGGAAGGAGTGAGTCGCCGGATTGGCCGATTCATGACTTGCGTCAAGGCGGTCAGTGCCATCACGGCGTAGGATGGGGATGTTCACCTTTCATGAGCACTACCACCTACTTCGTTCTGCTTCTCCTCCACATCCTCGGGGCCACGATCTGGACCGGCGGGCATCTGGTGCTCGCCACCACTGTGCTGCCGCGGGCGCTGCGAGCGAAGCGGGCGGCGATTCTGTCGGATTTCGAACAAGGATACGAACGGGTGGGCATGCCTGCGCTCGCCCTGCAGATTGTCACCGGTCTCCTGCTCGCCTATCGCTTGCTCGGTGCGCCCTCGCACTGGTTCGAGGCTCATCCGCTCGCCCACGTCGTGCAGTTCAAGCTGCTGTGTCTCGCCGGCACCGGTGCGCTCGCGGTCCATGCGAAAACCTGCGTCACTCCCCGTCTGTGCGATGACAACCTGCCGGTCCTCGGCTGGCACATTGCCGGCGTGACGGTGTTCTCCGTTCTCTTCGTGGTTGCCGGCGCGAGTGCGCGCTTGGGTGGCTTTCCCTTCTTTCAATCCTAAGTTCCCATGTCCACTGCCGCCCTCCTTCTTCCCGATCAAGCCGCGGTCTGCTCCCTGCTGGCTCCGGCCAAGCCCGTGGCCCATGGCATCGTCAGTCAGGCCGTGCTCACCGCACCCGGCCTGCGGGTCACGCTGTTCCGGTTCGCCGCCGGCCAGGAGCTCTCCGAGCACACCACGCCTGCCCGCGCCCTTATTCAAGTGTTGGCCGGAGTCTGCGAATTCACCTTTCCGGATCGCACGCAGCGGCTCGCGGCGGGCGATCTGTTGCATATGCCGCCCACGCTGCCGCATGCGGTGCGTGCGCTTGAGGATCTGACTCTTCTCATTACGCAGGCGACGCCGCCGGCCAAGTCCGCTGATTAACCACAAAGGTAGAGAGACAAAAAGACCGAACCGGACCGAACTTTCACGGGACTACGACGTCCCGGTCGCGGTAGAACGCCCGCATTTGCTCCGTCTCGCCGGCAAACGTCACGCCGTCCAGAAACGTCAGCCAGCCGGCCTCCTCGTGGCGCACGCCGAGCAGGAGTTCGCGCAGGACGATCACGTTCCAATCGTGTGAGACGTGCAGATCGAGCCTCCGGCCGTCTGGATGCGGTTCGCGCAAACGTGCCTGCACGAACTCCAGCTTGCGGCGGGCGATGCCATGGGGTGGACGGATCACCGTTCCCGGCACCTGATCGGTGAACCACAATCGCACGAAATGGTCGCTGTGCAGCACTGTCAGTCGGCCCGCTTCAGCCAGATCGAGAATGTAATCAACTCCCAGCTCTTGGCGCGGACCGGCCACCTCCGTCGCAATGCCGACGCGGGCTGCCCCATGTGCGATGCATTCGGCGGTCTGGGCGCAACGCTTCACCGGACTGTGGAACAGCCGGATCCGATCGAATCCCTTGAGCCGCGTTCCGAAAAGCTCCGCGGCTTTTGCGCCCTCCTCGGTGATCTCCGCCAGCGTGGGTTCCGCGGGATTTGCGATCGGGTGCCGCGCCGCATGCCGCATCACCGCGGCCACCGCGCGGTGCGCCGTCAGGGAATGGAGCGTGTCGAGCAGTTCGTGGCCGAGCATGGTTCCTTGATGATGCAGCCGCTGAGCCGCGGTCAAGCTGAGGAGAGGCGGCGCGCGTAAACGACGGAGGCGCGGCCCCGGCGTACTGGCTCGGCACACACTATCTTCCATTCATATCTGAGATATGGCCCGTTCCGCATTTTCGGCGGGACTCGGTCAGGAGGACATATAGTTTTTCCCGCAATGCCGACCGCCCCCCGTCCTCCCGATCTCAAGCTTACCGGGCTCGTCAGCTCGCTGCGCTGCTGCCAGCTTTTCACCGGCTTGTCGGCCGAGGATCTTGCGGCGATCGCGGGTTTCATCCAGGTCTTGCGGCTGGCCAAGGACGACACGCTCTTTCATGAAGGCGAACCTTCGCGGGGTTTCTACGTCGTGCAGACCGGGGCCATCAATGTCCATCGCGTCAGCGCCGCGGGCAAGGAGCAGGTGATCCACGTTTTCCGGATGGGCGAGTCGTTTGCCGAGGCCGCGCTGGCCTCGCCCACGGGCTACCCGGCCAACGCGCGGGCCGTCGAGCCCAGCACGGTGCTCCTCATCCCGAAGGCGCCGATCCTCGAACTGCTCGCCCGCCGGCCGGATCTCGCGTTGCGCATGTTGGGCTCGATGAGCGCGCATCTCCGCGTGCTGGTCGGTGCGCTCGATGATCTCACGCTCAAGGACGTCGAATCCCGTTTGCTCAACTGGCTGGTGAAACATCATCGCGGAGCCAAGGCCGGCGTGATCCAGCTGCCCGGCACCAAGCGGGTGCTCGCGGCCGAGCTCGGTACGAGTAGCGAGACGCTCTCCCGTACGCTGGCCCGTCTGCGCGACGAAAAGCTGATCACCGTTGGCGCCAAAACCATTGCAGTGCACGACGCGGGCCGGCTGGAGGCGATGCTGCGGCGGAATCTTGGCGAGGTCTGACCCCATCCGCCCTTGACGCGGGTCAAGGCCGTCGCGGCGACTTTCGGTTAGGTTGCGGAAACAGCCTGCCGAGGCACCTTGGGTAACGCTCTCTTTCATGTCTGATTCCACGTCCTCTTCCCCCTTGTTCGACCGCCTCGGCGGCCGGCCCAAGCTGCTGCAGTTGTTGAAATTCTTCTACGCTGACGTTCGCCAGCACCGGGAGATTGCCCCGATTTTCGCGGCCAACATCCAGGACTGGCCGGCCCACATCGAGAAGATCGCCGATTTCTGGTCGGGCGCAACGGGCGGCCCGATCGTTTACCGGGGAGCGATGCCGTTGAAGCACATGCCGCTTGGTCTGGAAGAGAAGCATTTCCAAGCCTGGCTTGGGCTTTGGGCGCGTCACTGCCGCGCGCACCTGCCGCCGGCCGAAGCGGAGGAGCTGATCGCGGTCGCGGAAAACATCGGACAGCGTCTCCGCCAGATCGTCGCCTTCGGTGCGCGCCCGGGCAATCCTCCCCAAGCTTGATCTGGCTCAAGGCACGGCGGCTCGGCGGCGGGTAAGGTGGGCCATGATGACCACCACGACCCTGCCCACCATTACTCCGGAATCCCGCGTCGGCGATCTCGTCGCCACCTGCCCTGCGCTCGCCCGCATCTTCGAGGAGCTGCGCATCGACTATTGTTGCGGCGGCAAGCAGAGCCTGGCCAATGCCAGCGCCAGTCGCGGCCTCTCCGTGGTCACGGTGGTCGCGATGCTGGAGGCTGCTGCTGCTGCCCTCGCAGCGGGGCCGGCCGAGGTGGATGCCGCCGGGATGACGCTCACCGAACTCACGGATCACATCGAGCGCACGCACCACACCTATCTGAAGAACGAGTTGCCGCGCCTCATGGAAATGGCCGACCGCGTGGCCTACAAGCACGGAGGCCGGGATGCCCGTCTGATCGAGCTGGCGGCCATCGTGCAGGACCTTGCCGGCGAGATGTTCGCCCACATGCAGAAGGAGGAGATCGTGCTGTTCCCGCTCGTGCGGCAAATCGACACCGGTATTCGCGGCGGTTTTCACAGCGCCATTGCCGAACCCATCCATTGCATGGAGGCGGAACATGACGATGCGGGCCGGGCGGTGGCCCGGACGCGCGAGCTCACCGATGGCTTTGTGCCCGATGTGGAAGCATGCAATACGCACCGCGCCCTGCTGGCCGGCTTGGCGCAGTTGGAGTGGGACCTGCACCGGCATGTCCACAAGGAGAACAATATTCTCTTTCCGCGGGCGTTGGCGCGAGTGGCAGGCGCTTCGTAAAGTGCGGCGTGACGGTCGTAGTGCCGCCACATTCGACCTGCTTTTGGGGTGATCAATGAGTATAGTAAGGTGTCATGAAAACGATCCTAGTCCCCATCGATCTCTCTGCCGCCGCCGTTCGGGTCTGCGATGCGGCATGCGACTTGGCCAAGCTCACCGGCTCCCGGCTCATTTTGCTGCACATCGTGCAGGCGCCTCCGATTGTGATGAGCGAGGTCTATGCGTTCGACGATGGACAACTGAACGACATGATAGCCGGCGCGAAGAAAATCGCTGCGCGCAAACTCCGGGCGCTGGAGCACCACTGTGAAAAGAGGGGCGTGCTGGTGACCGCCGTGCAGCGTACGGGCGCACCGGTGGCGGCGATCCTCGCCAAGGCGGTTTCGACGCGGGCTGGTTGCATTGTCATGGGCACCCATGGGCATGGCGCCGTCTACGACCTGTTGGTCGGCAGCACGACCCACGGCGTGCTCAAGCACGCCTCGTGTCCGGTGATGATCATCCCGGCGGTACGCCGGCGCACGCGGGGCTGACCCGGGCGGCGCGCCCGCATTCGCTACGACTTTGTGTTGGCGGCGGTAAGCAACGCCGACTCGATCAACTCCACGGTTCGGCGCACGACCTGGCGGTGCTGCTCCACGCCTGTCCGCCGACTGAAGGCCACCGGTGATTTCGACGCCTGCTTCTGCCACTTCAGGCAGCGGCTATGGAGATCGGACTCCAAGGCATGGAGAAGGGCCAGCAGGTCATGGGTGTCCCGGGCTTTGAGCTCGATGACCGTGTGGTCCTCAGGCAGACGGTTTTTCAAACCGAAGCTGGATGCGATGCTGGTTCCTTCCAGATGGGGCAGGAGATTGAACGGGAGTTGAATCTTCATTCGCGGGGGTTCGATACGGAGCTGCGGTCTTCGTCGGCTTGATGGCTGTCGGATGTTTTGATGGGAAAGAGATGGCTGGACTAGACGCAAGGCCGGACTCGAGCGGATGCCCGAGGGGCTTAACTGACGAAAATGGGTGACCGCCCCGGAGTCGCCTCCGGAGCGACTGGCCCATTTACATGCGTATCCCAAAGAGTCATCACGCCGGCGCGGAGCTGGGGCTGGGCACCGCGTCTTGGCGCGAAAAGGATGGAAGCCCGGGCAGGCGGCGCTCGAATTCCGCCAACAGGGCGGGCCAATCGAATGGTTTCTGAAAAACCGAGATGCCGCCGGCTTTGGCGCAGTCGTCCTTCAGCTCACGGTAGGAGATTCCGGTCATGAACCAGATTTTGACCGGGCGGTTCGCCTCCCGGGCGATTTCGTGAAGCCGAACGCTGGTTTCGAAACCGTTGAGTGTGGGCATCTGCACGTCCATCAGAACGCCGTCGATGCGTTCCTTGCGGAGAAGGTCCATGGCGGCTTCTCCGGATTCGGCTTTGAACGTTCGGTAACCACTGATCTCCAGAAAAAAGGCGATCGAGGTACGGACCGCGGATTGATCATCGACCACCAGCACGGTGCGCTGGGCGGTAGGGCGTGGGGAAGCCTCGTTCATAGCCGCCTCCCGGCAAAATAAGAAGCCGACACACGACGGATGGTCGATGGGGCAGTGGACCGGATGTCACCGGGCGGCTGACGACGAATGCAAAAGGCCATAAGTATTTAGGAAACGAAACCGGCGTCGATGGCCCTTCGCCGCAGTATCTGCTGAGTGAGTCACGGACACGCGCGCTTGAGTCAATAGGAAAGTCGGAGCCACGAGCGGCGTATGGTCTTCTTTGTTGGAAATCGTGTTTCAAGCGCTCCCGTCCTCCGGCGGAAATCTCGCTCGTCACTGGCGTTTCCATCACGGTGCCAGTTGCCCGGCACGCCTACCGGGCCGATCCATGGCGCAAATTACCCGCGGTTTGACGCACATGGCTAGAAAGCGCGCTGCTAGCCCTGCTTAGAACCACTGGTGACCGGGCAATCCGGCAATATCGTATTTGCACCGCTCCGGGCGGCACGCTTGAGTGCGGGGCGTGGTAACGCCCTCTGACAATGTCCGGCAGAGCCGGGATCTGGTCCGCCAGCTCCACGAGTCCGAGATTTTCAAGGATTACGAGAAGGCATTCCGCGACACCACGGGCCTGCCGATCAACCTGCGTCCGCTCGAGGCTTTCGATCTGCCGCATCACACCGATCCCAACGAGAGCCCGTTTTGCGCCCTGCTGGCCAAGACCAACCAGACGTGTGCCGCCTGCCTGCAGTTGCAACGCCGCGTCGAGGAGGAGGCCCGCATGGAGCCGAAGACCCTCAAGTGTTTCGCGGGCCTGTGCGATTCGGCCGTGCCCGTGCGCGTAGGGGAGAACCTTGTGGCTTTCCTGCAGACGGGCCAAGTGCTCCTGCACCAGCCCAACCAGAAGGAGTTTAAAAAGTTTGCCCGCGAGCTGATCAACTGGGGCGTGGAAACCGACCTGAAGCGTTTGGAAGAGGCGTACTTTCAGACCCGGGTCCTGGAGAAAAAGCAGTACGAAGCGGTCCTTCGCCTGCTGACGATTTTCGCCCAGCATCTGGCGACGTTGAGCAACGAACTCATGGTGTCCGCCAAGCAGGCCGAGTCGCCCATGATCACCCGCGCCAAGGTCTTCATCGCCGAGCACCAGCACGAGGAGATGTCGTTGCGCCAGGTCGCGGGGGCGGTGAACACCAGCGCCTTTTATTTCTGCAAGATGTTCAAGCAGGCCACCGGGCTGACCTTCACCGACTACCTGGCCCGCGTGCGGATCGAGAAGGTGAAGAATCTGCTCCTCAACCCGCACAAGCGCATCAGCGAGGCGGCCTACGAGGCGGGGTTTCAGTCCCTGTCCCAGTTCAACCGGGTGTTCCGGAAGATTGCGGGCGAGGCTCCGACCACCTGGCGCGACAAGCTGCAGCGGCGCTCTTCAGCGGCGCGGTGAGAGGTGCGGGTGTTTGCCCGTGATTTCATTGCATCCGGGCGTTCCTTTATACTGGCAGACCGAGCACAGGGTTTGGATCTCCTGCTGGGCGAGCGCGCGGAACAGAAGCATGACTTCCTCCAGTTCGGAACCGAGCTGCTTGCCGGCTGCGGCATGCAGCGCGAGTTCCCCTGTCGTGAAGTATTTCAGCAACGGATTAAGTCCGCAGGCGCAATAGCCGTGGATCGGTCCGACCAGTGGTTGACAGCGGCGCAGCCATTGCTGGGTTGAACGGGCTGTGCCGGCTTCGAGGCCCGAGAAAAGCTGGGCGAGCGTGGCGTCCATCAGGTAAACCAGCGTGTCCGGCCGCCCCAGCGGTGTGATCGTCGGTTCTCCGCGCAACAGTTCCCCCCATTCCTTTTTGATGGCGGGACAGAGCGCAGCCAAGCTCTGGACGGTGGTGGGACTCACGAGGCCAGCATGACACACTGTCGCCGCGGTTGCGCCGCAGCACTTGGCGGGCTCTGCGCATATCTTGGACAAGTCTCGCGCAGCGACGGGCAAGTGACGCGAAGCGACCTCGCTCGGGTAGGGGTACGCTGGGTTATGAAACCTCGCACGCCTCATCCGGTCCCGGAACCCACCGAGCAACAGATCCAGCATGCGGCCTACTATCTTTGGGAAGAGGCGGGATGCCCCGCCGGTCGCGATCAGGAATTCTGGTTCACCGCCCGTGAGCGATTGCGGCACACGGTGGT
>DATCRM010000348.1:0-9836 GCA_036568985.1 Lacunisphaera sp.
CCTCAAGCAATTCGAGGGTGCGGGCGGAGGCGATGGTTTCGATCGCGACCTTCGGTACCTGCCGGTCGCCAAAGGCGCCGTCGCCATCGAGCCAGACCTTGTCGGACTTGTCGCGGGTCTGCACGGTGCCGCGGCCGTGCCGCAGCTTGAGCATTTCCGCTTGGGCGAGCGTCACGCGCAGGCCGATGCTGAGGTCGTTGGTCAGATGGTCGCCGGCGACGGGTAGCGTGCCCGTCACGAGCACATGGCCGTCGCGGTAAAGCACGTAGTCGGTGACGCCCTTGCCGATGTCGATCACGAGCGCGCCCTGGGCACGTTCCTCGGGGGTCGTCAGTAGCGAGCCGCTGGCCAGACTGGCTAACACCAGTTCGCGCACTTCGAGATGGTAGCCGCCCACGACATGAATGTTATCGCTCACCTTGCTCTCGGAGCCATGGACAATCCAGTAACCGACTTCCAACCGGCGTCCGGAAAGGTGCTCGGGATCGGTGACGGCGCGGGCGTCGAGGCGGAAGGGACGGCGGATCTCATGGATGCGCGAACGTCCGGCCGGCAGTTCCTTCTCCTTGGCGAGGGCGCACACCGAGTCGATGTCGAGGGCCGTCACCGTGTTGGCGGCAGACTTCACGTTGACGGAAGCTTCGTTGTAGAAGGCATCGAGATGACCGCCACTCTGGGCCAGCCAGACCTCCTCGAGCTTGGCACCGGCGCGTTTCTCGGCCATTTCGAGCGCGTGGTGGGTGGCCTCGCAGGCCGCCTTGTAGTCCACGACTTCGCCCTTCATGACGCCACGCGCCGGGGCGACGCCGACGCCGATGATGTTGAGGCTGCGGCCGCGGGCGATTTCGCCGACGAGGACCACGACCTTGCCGGTGCCGATTTCGACGGCCCCGATGATTCTGCTGCTGTTAGAGATCACGTTTAACTTTACGTTGCGGAGGTTGAATGGGAAATTGCGCGGGAGTGGCGTGCATCAGTTCGTCGGGCGTGCCCATCAGGCGCACGGGCACCTGGCCCTCGAAGGTGAGGTTGACCGACTGAAGGCCGGGTTCGGGCAGTCCGACGGAGGCGTCGATCACATAGTCGAGCTGGGCGATCTGTTTGTAGAAATCGCGCTTCCGGCTGAAGACGATCTGCGGCACGTCCTGCGCCTTGACCAGAATCTCGTCAGCCTGCTCGAGCCGGGCGAGCGAGACGATCAGCCAGTTCCGGTAAAGATGCGGAGCCTGCAGCTGCGCGGTTGTCAGCAGGCTGGAAACCTCCGCCATGCCGGCAATGGGCGCGTAACCGTCACCGGATTTCACGAGCCGGACGCCATCGAGCCAGGGCAGCGATGAGACGAGCTGCTTGTCATAGCCGAGACCGTCGTAGGCGACCCCGTCCTTTGCCACCAGCAGCTGCCGCGTGAGGCCGAGGCCCTCGCTGGCCTGGATTCGCGCCACCGGCGTGCGCTCCTGCAAGGTAACCACCAGCGTGTCGGGAAAACTCCGGGTCAGCACCGCCACCCGGATCTGGCCATGCGCGAGCAGTTTGTCGCGGAGCGCCTGGAGATCGAGGGCCATCAGGCTTGCGCCCTTCGGCAGATCGAGCACCCCGATGGTCCATTTTTTGGTGAGCACGCCGTCGGTAACAAGCGCCACTTCCTTCACCGGAGCGCTGTGCACGGCACTGGCCAGCGACGCCCGGTCGGTTTCCCAGGAGTGGATGACCGTATAAAGTCCCCACCCCGCCAGCGCCAACGACGCCACGAATCCGCTGATTTTCAGCCACGCAAACAGGCGGCGGCGGCGGCCCTGACGCGACATCGCCGGGGAGCTGACCTCCTGGCGAATGCTGCGCCAGGAACGGCCCGGGGCCTCGGCGGAATTGGCGGTGGCGGGTTTCATCGTGGCGTGGCGACCGCTGGCCGGAATCGTTCGACGGCAGGGGCAATCAGTTCGCGGCAAAGCGCGACAAAATCCAGCCCCACGCAACGCGCACTCATCGGCAGCAGGCTAGTATCCTTCATGCCGGGCAGTGTGTTGATTTCCAGCAAATACAGCTCGCCCTCCTCCGAGAGCATGAAATCAATCCGCGCGTAGTCGCGGCAGCCGCAGGACGCGAAGGCCATCTCGGCGGCGGTCCGCACCTGTCCGGCGGTCTCATCGGAAAGTTTCGCCGGAGCGATGTATTCGGTGAGCCCCTTCGTATATTTGCTCGAATAGTCGTAGACGCCGGACTTGGGCACGACCTCCACGATACCCATCGCCCGTCCACGCAGCAGACCGACCGTCAGCTCCCGGCCAAGGATGCGCCGCTCGGCCACCCAGTCACCTTGGCGGATCCCGCCCAAGGCAATCTCCAGACCGACCTTCGAGGAAACGATCTGCAGACCCACGCTGCTGCCCTGACGGTTGGGCTTCAATACCACCTGATCGCCCAGCTCGGCGTTAAGCGTGGCGGCTGCGGGTTTTTGCGTGGCGAAAAAATGCCGGCCGGGCGCGACCTGGACGCCCATGGCCGAGACGCTCTGCCGCGTACGCCACTTGTCGAAACACAACTCGCTGCCCTTCGCATCGCAGCCACCGTAACTGAAGCCCGCCGCGTCGAGCAGGCGTTGCATGCCGCCATCCTCGCCGAACACCCCGTGTAACGCGGAAAAGACCACATGCCGCGCCGGGTCGAGCCCTTCGGGCAGTTCGTCGCGATCCACCGTGAAGAACTGCGTCGGGAAAGAATAAGCCGTGGCCTGCGCGATGGCTCGGCCCGAGCCCAGCGAGACCTCGCGCTCCGGCGAGGTGCCTCCAGCGAGAACGGCGATGGTGGGGAATTTCATTGAATCTTCTCCGCGGTGGAGGGCCCGCGTCCCTGCGGGCCATTTGCGCGCATCTCAATCCGGGCCCGCAGGGACGCGGGCTCTCCAAAAACGTTTTTCGACAATCCAAAATCGAGAATCGAAAATCGAAGATTCACAGGACGTCCCTCCATTCCTGCCCGTAGAGCAAAACCTCCGGCTCCAAGTCCACGCCTTTGGCGGCCTTGACGCGGGCGCGCACCTGCTTCACGAGCGCGATGATGTCGGCGCTGGTGGCGTGGCCGCGGTTGACGATGAAATTGGCATGCACGGTCGAGACTTCCGCGTCCCCCACCCGCGCGCCCTTGAGGCCGGACTCGTCGATCAAGCGGCCCGCCGACGTCCCCGGGGGATTTTTGAAAATGCATCCGGCGCTCGGCTCGCGCGGCTGGGATTCCACGCGCTTCTTCTGGTAAACATCGATTTGCCGGCGGATATCGGTCGATTCGGCGCTGGCCGCAGGACGCAGCCAAGCGCCGAGCGCGATCGCCTCATGCAACTCCGCGCAATGCCGATAGTCCACGTGCATCTCCGCCTTCTTCATCGTCCGGATGTCGCCGTCCCAAGTCATCAGCTGGACCTCCTCAACCACGTCGAACATCCAGCCGCCCATCGCGCCCGCATTCATGCGCAGCGCTCCGCCGACCGAACCCGGGATGCCCTCAAGGAATTCAAAACCCTTGAAGCCCGCCTTGGTCGCGAGACCGCACAGGTTTTTCAGCCGCAGGCCGGCGCCGGCCCAAATGCGTCCATCCGCACGCGGTTCGAAGCGCTGCCAATTCGGGTGACCGAGACCGATCACGAGGCCGTCCACCCCGCCGTCCGGAATGATAAGGTTGGATCCGCGCCCGAGCATCAGAACCGGGAGCCCCGCGCGCCGGGCCTCTCGCAGCAAGTGCTGCAAATCTTCCGCTGACGCCGGCTCGGCGTACACGCGCGCCGGACCGCCCACCCGCATCGTGGTTTTGGCCGCCAGCAATTCGTGTTCGAGCAACTTGGTTTCGGGACTGAGCCGGGCCCGCGCCGTCGTGAGAAAATTCCGCCATGCGGCCTCCCGCTGCTCCTCGGCCTTGAGTTGCGCGACGAACTGCCGCGACGTCTGCTCGATGTCACCGGCACCGACGAAGGCCAGCGTATCGCCGGGTTTTAACGCCGCCTTCAGCGCCCGGAGCATACCCGTGTCGTCGCCCGGAAGATAGGTGACATGCTCCGCCGCACCGCTCTTCTTGAGCTCGGCGTAAATATCCGCCGTCGTCCCGCCCGCGACCGGCGCCTCGCTCGCCGCATAGACATCCATCAGGAAAAGCCCGTCGGCCGCAGAGAGCGCCGCGGCAAACTCCGCCTTGAACTGGGCCGTGCGCGTGTAGCGGTGCGGCTGGAAAACCACGAGCAGACGACCGCTGGTCGCCGATCCTACATCCCGCCGGAGGGAGCCAAGCAATGCCCGGATCTCGGTTGGATGATGGGCGTAGTCCTCATAAACCCGGATGGCGGACGCATGCAGCAACGACTGCCGCCGGCGCACGCCCGAAAAGTCAGCGAGTGAGTCGGAGGTAATTTTCGCGCCCAAGTATTGGGCCACGGCCAGCGCGGCGGTGGCGTTGGCGGCGTTAAATTCCCCGTGAGTGCGAACCTGCGCCTCCGGCAGCGAAAACCTTCCCCCCAAGCCTAATTTTTGCCCCTGAGGTTTGTCATATAATGTATGACAAAGGTATTCCCCGGTTCGACCGAAGGTGAAGACGGGCGCGGAGAAGCCGTCCCGGGCGGCGATGCGCGCCGACATGAGGCAGGCATCGCTGAGGAAAATGGCGCCGCGAGTCCGCGCGAATAGCGCACTGAACGCGCCCTCGAGGTCGGCGAGCTGCCGGTAGTGATCGGGATGGTCCCAATCGAGGTTCACGACCACCGTCACCTCCGGACTGAAACGGCCGATCGTGCCGTCACTCTCGTCCACCTCGGCCACGACCCAGTCGGCTTGGCTGACTTTGGCAGGCGGCAGCGATTCCCCGCGGGGTGAGGGCACCCCGCCCCCATCGTTGAAAAGTCCGCCGAGAACCCAGCCACACGGAAATCCGGTCCGATGTAGCGCCGTGATGAGCATCGCCGTGGTCGTGGTCTTGCCGTGGGAACCCACCACCGCGACCAGCTTCTTGCCCTTCACGACCTCGGCCAGCATCTCGCCACGGCGAACCTGAGGCAGACCGCGAGCCGTCGCACGGCGGCGTGACTCGTGGGATGGAGCCACCGCCGAGGAATGAACGACCAGCTGCGCGTCGACGGGCAAGGCGCCCGATGCCGTGATGATCACCCCGGCGCGCTCCAGCAGGGAGCGCACACCGGAATTCCAGCCGTCGTCCTCACCGCTCACCTGAAACCCGGATTGCGCGAGATACAGTCCGAGCGGCGCCATGCCCATGCCGCCCGCTCCCAGCAGATGGATGCGTTTCGCCGCGAGGCCGAAGACTGGAGACCGGGCGCTCATGTCGGCTGGGGAGCGTGCCGCAGGTGGCGCTGGGGCGGCGTGCCGGCGGCGAGCGCCTCGAGGTCATTCACGATGATCTCGATGGAATTCTCGTGGGACATGCGCCGCAGGTTGCTGCGGAATTTATTCAGCAACCCGTCGTTGAAGACGACATCGAGTACCTCCTGCCGGAGACCGCCGAGCGCGCGCTCGGCGATAAGCAGGCCACCACCCTGTTGCTCGAAATAGACGGCGTTGGCCTGCTGGTGATTGTCGGCCGCGTACGGGTAAGGCACGAGAATCGCAGGAACCTCGCATTGTACCAGCTCGGCCAGCGTGCCGGCGCCGGCGCGGCTGAGCGCCAGATCGGCGGCGGAGATGAGCACACCCATGCGGTCGGAAAAAGGTTCGAGCCAGCCGCGCACCGTCTGCCCGTTCCGGCCGGGGAACTCGCGCACGCTGAGCTCGCCCTTGCCCTCGCCGGTCACGCACCACACCTGAATGCCTTCCTGCGCCAGCGCGGGAAGATTTTCCTCGACCCACCGGTTGAGCGGGCTCGCCCCCTGGCTGCCGCCGAGGACGACGAGGAGTTTCTGCGCCGGATCGATCCCGAGACGCGCCCTCGCCTCGGTGCGCGGAAGCCGCACGATCTCGCTGCGCACGGGAAGCCCGGTGTGGCGGACCATCAGTCCCAGCCGGCCGGGCAGGCGCACGCCCGGCGGAAGATAAAGGCGCCGCGCAAAACGCGAGAGCACCCGGGTGGCCCGGCCGGGAACGCGATTCGCCTCGTGCAACGCGACCGGCACGTGGCCGAGCCGGCCGGCGAAAACCACGCCCGCATTGGTGAAGCCACCAAACCCGATGATGACATCGGGCTTCACCCGACGGATGAGATTCAAGCTGTAAGCCAGTCCCTGGCCCTGCTCCCAAAGAAAGCGCAGCAGCTTGTCCGGACGCCAGCCGAAGGGCGCGGCCTGAACGCGTTCGAAGGTGAGCTGCGGGTATTTCTCGCTGAGCCGCGCGTCGACCTTCTTATGGCTGATCAACAGCGTAACCCTGTGCCCGCGCGCGACGAGCGCCTCCGCCAGCGCGATGCCGGGCGAAAGATGGCCGCCGGTTCCACCGCAGGCGATGATGAAGGAGCTCATGGAGAGACCTCCATGAAAAATCCCAAACGCCAAACCCCAAACGCCAAAGAAAAAAGGCAAAAACAACCAGAGGGCGGAAAATTTTGCTCCTGGGTATTTGTTTGGCGTTTGGCCACTGGAGTTTGGAGTTTGATGATCATCCAATGACCTCCGTCAGCGCGCGTTTGCGCACGAGCGGCTTGGGCCGCTCCCAGGTCCGCTGGGTGTTGATGATGACGCCGACGAGCAGGCCCATCAGCAGGAGGTTGGAGCCGCCCGCGCTGATGAAAGGCAGCGACATGCCCTTCGTGGGCAGCATGCCCGTGACAACACCGAGATTGATGATCGCCTGCAGGCAGATGAGCAGCACGCAACCGGTCACGAGGAGAAACTGGAACAGGTTGGGCGCGCGGCGCACGTGCATGAGGCCGGCGATGAAGATCGTGACGAAGAGCGCCACCACCAGCAGCGTGAAGATCAGACCCATCTCCTCGCCCATGATGGCGAAGATAAAATCCGTGTGCGCCTCCGGCAAAAACGAATTCTGCTGGCGGCCCTGACCGAGGCCGGTGCCGGTGACGCCGCCGGCCGCGAAGGCGAGGATCGCCTGCCAGAGCTGGTAAGCGCCATCGCCGCGGTTCGCCTCGATATCCATGAAGGAGGTGATGCGCCGCAGCCGCACGGGATTGTGCAGCACCAGGATGCCGAAGGCCAGGAGCGCGGTGCCGATCGAAGGCAGCAGGAACTTCAACCGCGCGCCGGCGAGAAAGAGCAGGATCATCCCGATCGATCCGAGCAGGAAAGCCGTGCCGAAATCGGGTTCGGCCAGCACCAGGACGGCAAAGAGCCCGGTCCACGCGGCCGGAATGACAAACCCGCGCCACAAATCGTGCAGCTTGCTCTGGTTGAGCGCGAGGTAGTGCGCCAGCGAGAAGACCAGCGCGAGCTTGGCGAATTCGGAGACCTGCAGGCGCACGCTGCCGAAGCCGAGCCAGCGGCGGCTGCCCTTCACGCTGAGCCCGATCTGCGGGATCAGCACGAGCACGAGCAGGAAAAGGGCAATGCCGGCGGCGATCCACGAAAACCGCCGCAGTTGCTCGAGGTCGGCGATGGCCACCACCCAGCCCACCCCGATGGCCAGTCCGAGGAAGATGAACTGTTTGTAGAGGTAGGCGTATGGCCCGCCCTTCATCGGCGAGCTCGCGCTGAAGAGCACGGCCAGTCCGATGGACACCAACGTCGCGACGCAGACGATGATGACGCTCGCGGGGGTGATCGTGAGAGGTCGGCGGGGAAGGACGGCGCTCGGCGAACTCACCATGGGGGCGACGGCTTACTTCGTCTCGGGAGCGGGTTCCTCGACCTTGATCGTCGGCACTTCGGTGTCGGCCGGCTTCAGGCCGGCATCGAGATCCTGTCCGGGGGGAGGCGGCGCAATTTCAAACTTGGGCGCGGAGGAGTCGGGAGCCGGAGGCGGGGTGGCCGTGGCCGTCGGCGCGGGAGCCGGCGACGAAGCCGCGGGCTTGGCCACGGCCGGGGTGCCCTTGCCGGCAACCGCCTTGAAACCCGGGATCACGAGCGTCTGGCCGGCACGGACCTTTGACGGATCGGTGATGTTGTTGGCCGCGGCGAGTTCGCCGACGGTCACCTGGAATTTTTTGGCAATAACGCCCAGGCTCTCGCCGACCTGCACGGTGTGCTTGAGGGCTTCGCCGTTGGTCGGGCGGGTGGCCACGGGAGTTTTTTCCGCGGGCAGTGACATCGGCGCGGTCGCGACGGCTTCCTTGGACGCGCCGGCTTTGGCGGGGACGATCAGTTTGCGGCCGGGCTTGAGCGCGGTGCCGGTCGAGAGGTTGTTGAGCTTGGCGAGTTCCGCGACCGACAGGCCGTTTTTCTTGGCAATGCTCCACAAGCTGTCGCCGCGCTCGACCGTGTAGCTCGAGACCGGAGCGACATTCTCCGTGGCCTTGGCCGGTGTGACGGCCACCGCCGCGGCGGAACCGGGGCGGGTCGGCGCCGCGTGGCCATAGGACGGAGCGGGCGTGTAGGTGGCCGCGGGCGTGCCGAGATCGACGGGCTGCGGGGCGGTGGTGTTGAAAGTCACCGGTGACTGGGGCGAGCCGGTCGGCATCGTGGCGTCAGGCGTCGGCATCGTGTGCGGGCCGGACTGGCATCCGGGGCTGGCAAAAATGAAGATAAACGCGAGCAGGTGGACGGCCACCACGGCTCCGAAGATCTGAAGAATTTTCATGACGGTATATGAGGACTGAGGTTTGAGATTTGCTATCTAAAAATCGGAGTTGTTCACAGGTTTTCCACAGCGACCTCGAACTGCCGGCCGCGATCGTCGTAGCCCCGAAACATGTCAAAGCTGGCGAAGCCCGGACTGAGCACCACGTGGTCGCCCATTCCGGCCATGCCGAACGCGCCTTGCACGGCCTCGGCCAGTGTGGCGCAGGCGGTGGCGGGTACACGGGACTGGCGGCAATAGTCGAGCAGGGCTGCCTGGGTTTCGCCGATGAGAAAGGCGTGCCGGACCTTCCGGGCGATGCGGGTGACGAAGCCGGCCAGATCGCCGCCCTTCGCCTTGCCACCGCCGATCCAAAGCACGGGTCCGCCGAAGGTCGCGAGCGCCGCTTCGACGGCGTGAAAGTTGGTGGCCTTGGAATCGTTCCAGAAAAGCACGCCGCGTTTTTCCCCCACCCGGCTCAGGCGGTGCCGGCCGATTTTGAAGGTCTGGGCGGCCTCGTAAAGCAGACCCATCGGCAGGCCGGCCTGCCGCCACCAAGCGGCGGCGAGGAGAAAATTTTCCAGCTGCGGATAATTGGAAAAAATACTTCCGCCGAGCCGGATGTCGGCCGGCTGGCCCTCGGTGACCACCTGGTTCGACGGCGGCAGCGTGTGGCCGGAGCTGAGGGCGTAGAGCTGTACGGACGACCCGGTGAAGACCCCGCCGCGCATGGTGCGCTCGAGCAGACGGCATTTGGCCGAGAAATAGGCGTCCATGCCCGGGTGGCGCTCCAGGTGGTCCTCGGCGAAGTTCGTCCAGAGCGTCGCAGCCGGGCGCAGATACTGCAGCGTCTCGGCTTGGAAAGAGCTGACTTCGCACACGGCGATCTCGACCTTGCCGGCCTGTTCGACGACAAACCGGCTGAAGGGATAACCCACATTGCCCGCGACGTGGGCGCGGCGACCCGCCGAATTGAGGGCGTGGGCCAGGAATTCGGTGAGCGAGGTCTTGCCATTGGTACCGGTGACGGCAACCACCTCGCCTCGCCAGAACATCGACGCGAAGTCCAGTTCGCCGAGGCAGGTGCACCGCGCTTCCCGCGCCACCGCCAGCCACGGGTGATCGGGCGCGAAGCCCGGGCTGTAAACCACCAGCCCGTGCCCCGCCGCCAGCGCTGGCGTGAAG
>DATCRM010000349.1:0-3482 GCA_036568985.1 Lacunisphaera sp.
GCCTTCGACTTCGTGGAGATCGGCGCCGAGCCAGGCGGCGGCATCCTGCGCGACATCCCCCACCCGTTCGCGTCCTACCGGACCATTTCACTCGGCCAGCCGTTCACCCTGCCGGCCAATGCCGTGGTGTTCTCCAATGAGCTGTTTGACGCCCAACCCTTCCACCGGGTCGTGTGGCGGGAAGGCCGCTGGCGGGAATTGGGCGTGGCGCTGCACGGCCGGCATCTGCGCGAAGTCGCGTTGCCCGAACCGACCCCGGAACTGGCGGCCCAGCTCGACCGCCTGCCCAAAAGCGCCGAGGAGAACTACCACATCGACCTGCCCCTGCGCACCGTGCCGCTGCTGGAGCGTATCGTCGGGCAGAAGTGGACCGGACTTTTCCTCGCCTTCGACTACGGCAAATACTGGCAGGAGCTGGCCGAAAACATTCCGTCGGGCACCATCCGAACTTATCACCGGCAGAAAATGGGCAACGACATCCTCGCCCGCCCCGGTAAACAGGACCTCACCGGTCACATTTGCTGGGATTGGCTGGAGGATGGACTGGCTCGCGCGGGCTTTGGCGAGTCCCGCGTGGACTCACAGGAGGCTTTTTTCATGCACCACGCCGCCAAGGCGCTCGCCGCCATCACCACGGCGGAGAAGAGCAGCTTCAGCCCACGCAAACGCATGCTGATCCAGCTGCTGCACCCCGCCAACATGGGGCAGAAGTTTCAGGCGCTTCATGCTTTACGCAAATAATGGCGTCGCCGGGAGAAAATCCAAATTTCCCTTGCTAAGCGAATGCCCGATCCTTTACTCACGACCCTTTAACTCAAGAAACACCATGGCACGAATTTGCGCAATCACTGGAAAACGCCCGACGATGGGCAAGATCATCAACCGCAAGGGTCAGTCCAAGAAGAGCGGCGGCATCGGCACGCACGTCACGAGCCTGACCACCCGCAAGTTCCGTCCGAACCTGCAGTGGATCAAGGTCAAGCTCCCCAACGGCGGCACCAAGCGCATGTGGGTCTCGGTCAAGGCCATCAAGGCCGGCCTCGTGCAGAAAGCCTGAGCGATCTCTCCCTTTGCTTCCGACCCGCAGCCCCAAGCTGCGGGTTTTTTGTTTTTCTTTGGGTCCAGGCTTGAATGGAGGCGGGACTATCGGTCCCGCGAGTTATCTATCTTGGGTAGGGCCGGCGCTTGTCGCCGGGCCGGTATTCGCGCGCGTGGAATGGCCCGCCGACGAGCGGCGGCCCTACATTCGACCCAGCGGGAGCTGGGCCCTCCACCTCAGGTCGCCGCCAGATCCCGATACTCCTGATGCCGCACAATGAATTTCGCCCCGCAAACCCAACCGATGCGCAGCAATTCCCATAGCGAAAACGCGCGTTCGGTTGTATGATTCCGTGTGAGGGAGCCTGGCTCTCCCGGGTCCCTTGGCGACGCTGCAAAGCCCGTCCTTCCCCAACCTCGACCCCAACCCGCCATGACGACCCACCCCTATCTTCATCAAGGTCTGTCCATCCTGCACGCCCGGCTCAAGAGCCCGCAGTCGCCGTTGTCCATCGCGGGCGCCGTTCATCCCTTCGTCACGCTCTCTTGGGAAACGTGTGCCGGCGCCACGACGCTCGGCCACCAGCTCCTTCCTCTCCTCAACCAGCACATCCCCGAGGAAGGCCGCAGCTGGATGTTTCTCGACAAGGATCTTATCAACCAAGCCCTCAGCCTGAACCACCTGCCGGACCACCTGGCCGATTATCTCCCGGAGGACCGTCTGCCGGAAATCAAGGGATTGATCGGCGAAATGGTCGGCCTGCATCCGCCGCTCTGGGAACTCGAACACCGGGTGACCGAAGCCATCCTGAAACTCGCCCAGCTCGGCTGCGTGATCCTCGCTGGCCGGGCCGCCAACCTCATCACCCGCGATCTGCCCGGCGGATTCCACCTGCGGCTCGTCACCCCACGCGAATCCCGGATCAAACGCGCCCAGGTTCTCCACAACCTCAGCCATGACGCGGCCGAAAAATTTCTCCGGGATAACGACAGCGCCCGCGAACGCCATATGCAGACGCACTTCGAGCAGGATATCAACGACCCGCGCCTCTACGATCTCGTCATCAACACGGACCGGATCGCTCCCGCCACCGCCGCCCGGCTCGTGGTGGAGACCATGCGCGAGCGTTTGACCGTCGCATCCCCGGCCTGAACCACCACCCCTGGAGGGCCGATCTCCTGATCGGCCGCGGCCCAGCTGGAGCTGGGCCCTCCACCTCAGGTTGCCACGAGATCCTGATACTCGCGGTGCCGCTCAATGAACTTCGCCACGTAGGAACACGCCGGGATCACTTTGCGGCCCGCCGTCCGGGCATCGGCAAGCGCCGTGCGCACCAACTGCTCAGCGATACCTTTGCCGCGCAGCTCGGGTGGGACCAAGGTGTGGGTGAACACCATCTGATCGCCCGCCAGTTCGTATTCGCAGACCGACAGGTGGCCATCGACGACCGCCTCGTAGCGGTTCGCTTCCGAGTTGTGCTGAACTGTGACGGGATCCGGCATGAGCGACTTCGTTTCAGATAAGCCGGGAAACACTATTCAGCCACTCCCTTTTTGTCATCCGGTGCGGCCGCGTTGCGTCCAGCCAATCGCCCGAACCAGACTCAGGCCCCGCGAGGCCGCAGCTTCGCGCTGACTTTTTCCCACATGCGAACGAGTTCATCGCGACCCTCGATCTTCATGATCCAGAGCATGACGCCATAGACGGAGCACGCCGCCGGAATCAAACCGGCCACGACCACGAGATCGTGCGCTTTGCCGGTCAGCGTGACGAAGGAGAGAGCCTTCACCCCGCCCCACACGGCCAAACCCATCAGGACACTGGCCGCGGCGATCTTCGCGAGATTGGGCAGCAGCGGTGAAAACCCGAGGCCGGGCAATTTGGCCGACAGCCTGGTCTGCAGATACCACGCCTGCGCCACCACCGCGAGGTTGCCGGCCAATGCCAGGCCGATTGTGGAAAGCCAGCGCATGAGGACGAGACTGAGCACAATGTTGACGACAAAACTGATCGCCGCCGCCTGCACCGGTGTGCGCGTGTCCTTCAAGGCATAGAAACCGCGCAACGACACGCTCGTGTACGCGAGAAACGGCAGGCCCAGCGCGTAGACCGCCAGGATGGGAGTCATCAGGACCGTGTCGCTGGCGGTGAAGGCCCCGCGCTGGAAAAGCAGGCGCACCACCGGTTCGCTCAACAACGCCAGACCGACGGCGGCCGGCACGTTGACGATCATAACCAACCGGAGGCCCTTGTGGTAATCCTCGCCCAGCTTGCTCCAGTCGGAGCGGGCGGCGTGTCGCGCAATGAGCGGGAAAATCACCGTGGCAATCGCCGCGGCAAACACGCCGATCGGAAGCTCCATCACCCGCGTTGCCAGGTTGAGCACCGAATTCGCCTGGTCGTTGAGGGACAATCCGAGGAAACGGGAAACGGACATGTTGAT
>DATCRM010000350.1:0-7801 GCA_036568985.1 Lacunisphaera sp.
CCGCGGCGGAGACGGAGGAGGACCTGGACAAGAACCTGCGCGTCCTCTGGGAAAAGACCCGCGACGAGTTCATCCCGCTCTGCGAAGGCTTCCAGTTCCACACCGCGCTCGAGCGGGCCATGGTATTTCTTACCGAGACCAACGCTTACATCGAGAAACGCGCGCCTTGGAAACTCGGCAAGTCCAGCGATCCAAAGGACGTCGCGTTGCTGCGCACCTCTCTGGCCACCATGGCCGAAGCGCTCCGCCTCGCCGTCGCCCTCATCCAGCACGTCACACCCGCCACCACGGAGAAGATCAATGCCGTGCTTGGCCACAAGCCGGGCCCGGTCTGGCGCGACGAGCTCGTCTGGGGCGCAAGGCTGACGGGCAGCAAGGTTGCCGAGGCGCTGGTGCTCTTCCCGCGCCCCACGCCACCGCCGGCCCCCGCGAAACCTGCCGCCAAACCGTGAAGACGCCGCCGGTCAACCCGACCGGGAGCGCCACGCCGGAAGCGCTTCGGGAATTTCTCGCCCAGTGCGCCGCCGAGGCGCGCGCGGTCGGCCGGTCGCAGCTCGTGAGCATCAGCATGGCGGTGGAGAATCTCGATCCGCTCGCCGTGTTGGAGTCCATCTTCGAGCCCGGCGAACCTCATTTTTATGCCGAGCGTCCGGCGCATGGCTTCAGCGTGGCCGGGGCCGAGGCCGCGGTGGATTTCGCAACGAGCGGGGCGGGGCGGTTTGGAGAAGCCCGCGCCTTCATCGAACGCACGCTCGCCGATACCATTGCCGTGGGACCATTGGCGGAACCGTTTGCCGGACCGCATTTTTTCTTCGCGAGCGGCTTCGATGACACGACGGTGGCCGATCAACCCTTCCCGGCGCTCCGGGTGTTTGTGCCTCGCTGGCAGGTCGCGCGCATGGGTGACAGCACCATTGCGGTGGCCAACGTGCTGCTCACGGGGGATGCTCCCGTGGACTTCGTGACCAGCAAGCTCTGGAAGGCGCACGCCAAGTTTGGCGCCTTTGACTACAGCCGGGCCCGGCGCAAGGATCGCCCCTCGGCGCCCAAGATGGCCGAGGAAATTGGCGGCGCGGGTTCCTATCAGCGCGCGGTGACGAGAGCGTTGGCTGAAATCGACCGCCACGACTACGAGAAGGTGGTGCTGGCGCGTGCGCTCAAGTATACGACGGCGGAGGAATTCCACCCGATGGGCGTGCTCAACCACCTGCGACAGCGCTACCCGGATTGCTATTCGTTCTCCGTCGCGAACGGTCGCGGACAAAGTTTCATCGGCGCCTCGCCCGAGCGGCTGGTGCGTGTTTCCGGCGGACGCATGCACACCACCGCGCTGGCAGGCTCGGCCGCGCGCGGCGAATCCGCCAGCGAGGACGCGGCGCTCGCGCAGGGACTCCTGCACAGCGAAAAGGACCTGCGCGAACACCGGCTGGTGCTGGATTCGATTGTGGGCCGGCTGGCCGACCTGGGGCTCAAGCTGGAGCATGCCGCTCATCCCCGGGTGCTCGGCCTGGCCAACGTCCACCACCTGCACACCCCGGTCAGCGCCAACCTGCCGGCGGGCGTGCACATTCTTGATTTGGTCGCGCGGCTGCACCCGACGCCCGCGGTCGGCGGGTCGCCCCAAGTTCCCGCGCTGGCCGCGATGAAGCGCTTGGAGGCGTTTCCGCGCGGGTTGTACGCAGGTCCGCAGGGCTGGGTGGATCATCTGGGTGGCGGCGAATTCTTTGTCGGCATTCGCTCGGCCCTGATCGACGGCCGCACGGCCACGGCTTATGCGGGCGCTGGCATTGTGGCGGGCTCGGAACCCGAGAAGGAATTTGCGGAAACCGAGCTTAAATTCAAGGCGCTCATCGGGGCGCTTACGGGAACATGAGCGCCCAGCTGGATTTCCGGAATGTGAATTCCGTATGGTGCAGCGTGCTGGTGGAAACGCTGGTGCGGCGCGGGGTGCGACGCGCGGTTATTTCGCCGGGATCGAGATCGGCACCGCTGACCTTTGCCTTTGCCCGACATCCGCGGATAGAGGCCATTCCATTGCTCGATGAGCGCTCCGCCGGATTCTTTGCGCTCGGCCTGGCCAAGCAGGATCACGCGCCGGTCGCACTGGTTTGCACGAGCGGCACGGCGGCGGCGAACTTCCTACCCGCCGTGGTGGAAGCGCACGAAGCGGGCGTGCCGCTGCTCGTGCTGACCGCCGACCGTCCGCCGGAGCTGCGCGACTGTCATTCCGGCCAGAGCATCAACCAGCAGAAATTGTACGGCGGGTTCGTGAATTTTTTTGAGGACATGCCAGTTCCGGCGGCGACGTTGCCGGCATTGCGCCGCCTCCGCGCAGCCATCGAGCGGGCCTGCGACGCGACCGCGCGGCCCATGGTCGGGCCAGTGCACCTCAACTGTCCCTTCCGGGATCCGTTGCCGCCGCTTCCCCAAACGCTACCCCCTGAAATCACTCGCGCCGCCTTCGCTGGGTTTTTCTCAAGGGTTAAACGCCGGCGTTCGGATTGGAATGTGCGGCCCTCGGCCAGTCCGGCGTGGTTTCAACCTGCCGCGGGCGAGGCGGGCGTAATCATTGTTGGTCCCAACGATCCGGTTTCGCCGCGCTCGTTCGTGACCGACGTCGCCCGTGTCTCCCGGGCTCTCGGCTGGCCGGTGCTGGCGGATGCCCTGTCGCCGGTCCGCCCGGCGGCGAAACAGTCCGGTCACGTGGTAGCCCATTACGACGCCATTCTCCGCTCTCAAACCCTGGCCGATCAGTTGAAGCCGAAGCGCGTGATTTGCGTCGGCGGGTGGCCGACCAGCAAGGCGCTGCGGGAGTGGTTGCAACAGGCCAAACCGGAAACGGTCCTGCTTACCGACCGCGCGGACAACATGGACGGCTTGCACCTGAGAACCACGCACGTGCGCGGTGGATTCGCAGCTTGGTGCGCAAGTTACCGCGGCAAACGCCGGCTCAGTGCGTACGCGAGCCGATGGCTGAATGAGGAAAAGCGCGTGCGCGATGCCCTCGACACGGCGTGGGAACGGACGCGGGGACTGGTTGAGCCGGCCATCGTGCCGCTGCTGGCGCGGCACATGCCTGCGCGATCCACCCTGTTTGTGGCCAGTTCGATGCCGGTTCGTGACCTGGAATATTTCTGGCCGGCCGGACGCGGGGGGCAACGCACCAAGTTCAACCGCGGGGCCAACGGCATCGACGGAACGCTCTCCACGGCTCTCGGCGTGGCGCACGGCGGCGAGCCGACAGTGCTGCTGACGGGCGATCTCACGCTGTTGCACGACACGAACGGGTTTCTCGCGGTGCGAAAATTTCGCGGCAGCCTGACGATCATCCTGATCAACAATAACGGTGGCGGCATTTTCGAGCATCTGCCCGTGGCGCGGTTTGATCCTCCATTCGAGGAGTTTTTCGCCACCCCGCAGCACATCGACTTTCGCCGGCTTTGCGCGACTTACGGCGTGCCTCATGTCGCGGTGAAAAGCCTCGCTGCGCTCGGCCGGCTGGTGGCGAAGCTACCGAAGACGGGCGTGCGGGTGTTGGAGGTGCGCACGAACCGGAAACGCGACGCAGCGTTTCGGAAGCAGTTGTTTGCCGGATTTGCGAGATAGGGCGCACCGGCTCGGTGCGCCGCGGCGGAGCCCTTCGACGGGCTCAGGGCCTTGAGCTTGTCGAAACGGCGGGCCGCTCCGCCCTACCTCTTGAATGGTGGCCTCAGTCTATTGGCGGCTATGAACAGGCCGCCACGCCGGTCTCAGTCCAGCGGAAGCCGGATGAGAAACTCCGTACCAGCGCGCGAGGTGCGGAAGTCGATCGTACCCCGATGCGCCTCGATGACTGATTTCGCGATCGCGAGGCCGAGGCCGGTGCCGTTGGGTTTGCCGCGGCTCACAAAGGGTTCGAAAATCGCGGTCCGGATGTCGCGAGGGATGCCGGGACCGTTGTCGGCGACAGTGACGAGGCAATGCCGGCCGTCGCGTTTGGCGGAGACGATTATGTGCGCGCCCTTGCGGCCAGTGAGGGCCTCGCGGGCGTTGGTCACCAGGTTCTGTAACACTCGCAGAAAGCGGTCGGCGTCGAGCAGGAGAATAACCTTGGTGGGCTTAACCGTGAGTCGGATGCCAGCCCGGGCCAGGGCCTCCAGGTTGTTTTCCTGCAACTGATGCAGCGAATCCTGCAGCGGAACGGGATGGGGCCGGAGCCGGGTTTCGCCTCGGGCGAAGTCGAGCACTTCCTCGACCATGCCGCCGAGCCGATCTACCTGGCGGAGGATCATGTTGCAGAGTTCCTGATTTTGCGGGCTCTGGTTGCGCTTGGCGAGCAGCTCCGTGGCGAGCTTGATGGTGGAAAAGGGAGCGCGGAAGTCATGGATCATCGCGTTGGCCATTTCACCCACGAGGGTGATTTTTTCCTTACGCATGACCTCGCTTACGTAGCGTTCGTTGGTCGCGCGGAGGTTTTCACTGACATGACTGAAGAGCCGGAGCACGGTGTGCCAGGGCGATTCCGACAGCATCTGAATGAACGGTTTTTGCGCGAGCCGGCCCAGCATGACGGGGCCGTCGGCGACTGCGCCGGTGCTGCGCGGGGAGCCATCCAACACACCGAGTTCGCCGAAGTAGTCGTCGGGTCCCTTGTAGGCGATGATCTGCGGAGCTCCCCCGGGGGATTTTTTCAACAGGGCCACGCGTCCGGTCAGAACGAGGTAAACGCAATCGGATACGCTGCCTTCCTCGAAGATCACCGCCTTGTGCGGGTAGCGCACCACGTGGACATGTTTTTCCAAACGCGCGCCTTGGGCTGCGGGAAAATGGCTGATAAAACGGTGCGAGCGGATGTCGGCGCGCATGGGCCAAGGTAATGCACAGCGGCGATGCGGGGCGCAAGCCGACGCGCAATGTTAGGACATTAATAACAATCGCGATTCAAACGGACCTGCCGTTGGGTGTTCCTGTTCCACGAAGGGGATCGGTGGAGGTCGGGAAGCATGGTGGCTCCCAGCCCGCTGCGATCACAACTGAATGGGCAGTCCGACCTCGATGATTTGCATTGGAGGCAAGCGATAATAATCGCGCACGGGGCGCGCATTCCGGCTGAGCAGGGAATAGAGACGCTTCTCCCAATGCCACATGCCGGTGTCCCCGTCGGTGATGACCATCTCGCGGTTAAAGTAGTAGGTGGCCTCGTTGAGTTTCACGGGGACGCCGGCTTCGCGGACGCGTTCCATCAAGGCGCTGACATCGGGCGACTCCATGTAGCCGTAGCGGGCGATGACCCGCCAGACTCCGAAGCCCTGTCCGATTTCGCGTACTTCCATTCTTTCCTCGTCGGGCACGGACGGCACCTCCTCGGTAACGACGCTGAGCAGCACGACCGTTTCATGCAGGACCTTGTTGGCCTTCACATGGTGCAACAGGACCAGGGGCGTCCCGCGCGGAATGCCGGCCATGAACACCGCGGTGCCGCGCACGCGGACGATGCGGTCGGAGGCCGCGACGTTACAGAGTTCATCCTCGGTGATCTCGTTGGCGTAGATCCGGCGGAAGATCTCGTCCTTGCCACGTTTCCAGGTGTGCATCACCGCGATGATGGCAATAGCGATGAGAATCGGAAACCAGCCGCCGTCGGCGAATTTGTGGATGTTGGACGCGAAGAGCGGCAGGTCCACGGCGAGAAAGAAGAGGCAGAGAAGTCCTGCCTGCCAGACAGCCCATTTCCATTGCCGGCGCAGGACCGAGTAGAACGCGAGAGTCGTTACCACCATCGTGCCCGTAACCGCGATGCCATATGCGGCGACGAGCTTCTCGCTGGAGCCGAAAGCGAGCACGACGTAGATCGAGCCGGCAGCGAGGAGGCCGTTGACCAACGGCAGGTATATCTGACCGGACTGGTCCGGATTGGTGTAGTTGATCCGCAGGCGCGGGAAGAATCCGAGCTGGATGGCCTGACGGGTGATCGAGAAAGTCCCGGAAATCATGGCCTGGCTGGCGATGATCGCGGCCCCGATGGAAATAAACGTGAGGACCAAACGCGGCAGCCCCTCCGGTACCATGGCGAAGAACGTGTGCGCAGTGTCTCCGGGATGCGCCAGCACCCGGGCTCCCTGGCCGAAATAATTCAGGATAAGCCCCGGCCAGGCGAAAAAATACCAGGCTCGCGCGATGTTTTTGCGGCCGAAATGTCCCATGTCGGCATAGAGGGCCTCCGCGCCCGTGATGGCCAACACGACAGACCCGAGCAAAGCGGCGGCCTGCGCAGGATGATCGGCTAGCAGCCGGAGGCCGAGAAGTGGATTGAGCGCATCGACGACCTGTGGAGCGAGGCAGATATGCCAGATACCCAGGCCACCGAGCAGGACGAACCAAAGGAGCATGGCCGGCCCGAAGATGCCGCCGATGGCCTTGGTCCCCTTGAACTGCACGGCGAAAAGGCCGGCCAGAATGAACGCGGAGATGAAAGGTACTTTCCCGGCGAAACCCGGATCAAAGGTATTCAAGCCTTCGACCGCACCCAGTACCGAGATGGCCGGCGTGATGATGCCGTCGCCATAGAGCAGCGCCGCTCCGATGAGTATGAGCATCGTCATGGTACCGAATCCGATCACGGTTTTGCCGGTTCGATCCCCATGGCTGAGGGCAAGCAGCGCGAAAATGCCGCCTTCGCCGCGATTGTCGGCCCGCGTGACGAACCACAGGTATTTGACCACCACGACGAGGGCCATGGCCCAAAAGACCAGTGAAAGCGCCCCAAGCACCCCGGTGGCTCGCTCGACCGGCGGCAGGTAATTCAGACATTCGCGCAAGGCGTAAAGGGGACTCGTACCGATATCGCCGAAGACAACTCCGAGCGCGCCCAAAGTTAAACCGGCTTTGACGGCAGGACCGGAAGCATGGGCAGGTGTGCTCATTGGAGGGGCGATTGTCCGGCACTGAGCGACGACTCCAAGCAGTTTTCCCGAAATACCAAAAGTAGCTTGACCCTCTTTGGTAAAAACGGGCCTTCCCGTGAAAACGGTTGCGGCTCAATGCATTTCCGGCATCCATCCGACCATGGCTACTGCTTGGAAAATCGCAAAAAAATACACCGACATCCTTTACCACAAGGCCGGGGGTATTGCCCGCATCACCATTAACCGCCCCGAGAAGCGCAACGCTTTCCGTCCGCAGACGGTATTCGAAATGCACGAAGCGCTGCTCGATGCCCGCGAAGACCAGAAGATCGGTGTGGTGTTGATCACAGGCGCGGGTCCGGCCAAGGACGGCAAATACGCCTTTTGCGCCGGTGGCGACCAATCGGTCCGTGGCCACGGTGGCTACATTGATGACGCTGGCGTGCCGCGATTGAACATCCTCGATGTCCAGAAGCTCATTCGTTCGATGCCCAAGGTCGTCATCGCGCTCGTTGCCGGCTACGCCATTGGCGGCGGGCACGTGCTCCATGTGATTTGCGATCTCACCATCGCGGCCGATAACGGCGTGTTTGGCCAGGTCGGCCCGAAGATGGGCAGCTTCGACGGCGGTTATGGCTCCAGTTATCTGGCCCGGCTCGTCGGACAGAAGAAGGCTCGCGAGATCTGGTTCCTCTGCCGTCAGTACAATGCCCAGGAAGCGCTGGCGATGGGGCTGGTGAACAAGGTCGTGCCAGTCGCCGAGCTGGAAGCCGAGGGCGTGGCGTGGGCCACCGACATCCTTCAGCGCAGTCCGCTCGCGATCCGCTGCCTCAAAGCCGCCTTCAACGCCGAACTCGACGGCATGACCGGCGTACAGGAGCTGTCCGGCAACGCCACCATGCTCTATTACATGACCG
>DATCRM010000351.1:0-10361 GCA_036568985.1 Lacunisphaera sp.
CCGCCGCAACCGCGACCACAGCTGTTCGTGAGTGGCCGGCGGAATCGTGCCCGTCGACCGGGTCGGCGCGGTGGGATCCACGACCATGTTCCAGACCAATCCGTTGGGCATCGGCAGGTCGTGCGGGCCTTCCATGCCGACCGATGGGGCGTCGCCGCGCGCGTAGTTGCCCTTCGTGCGACCGGCCACGCCTGCGATGGAGAAATTGTAGCCCATGATCGGAATGCCCGCCTGCCCCATCCGGCGGAGAATCGTCTTCACGTTCTCGATGTGCTGCGCGCGTTTCGGTCCGTCGAGCAGGATGTCGCCCCAGTGCGCCGGATCGAAGTTCTCGATCGCCTCGAGCTTCAAGCCGGCGGCCTCGACCTTGCGGCGCAACTGCGTGAGCTCTTCCAAGGTCCAGAGTGCGTCGGGATCGCCCGCAAGTCCCCACCCCCAATCGGTGCCAAGCGGCTGGTCGTCGCTGGCCGAGTGACCCGCCCCGCCCCGGAAATAGTCCACGAGGTGGGCAACGATATGGGTGGCACCCGCCTGTTTCGCGAAAGCGAAGTTCTCAGGCGTGAGCATGTGACGGTAGAGACCGAGACCGAGCTTCATGAGATGGCAGGGAGATTGTCTTCTGAAATCAGATTAACCGGCTCCCGCTGGGTCAACGGTTGAAGGCGACGACTGAAGCGGCACGGTCACTGGTGCAACGTATTCTATCTTCCTTGGGCGCTCGGATCGCCGGTCGGCGGCGGGGCCGTGTCGGTCGCTGCGGGTGGGCCGAGCAACTCCGTGAGGATCGGTTTCAGGGCGTCCGCCCAAATCTGGTAGCCCTTCACGGTGAGATGCAGCTGATCCATGGTCATGCCTTCGAACAGCCAGCCCTCGGCATCGGCCAGCCGGTCGTTGATGTTCAGGTAACGAACCCTCGTGCCGTCCGCCAGCTTCTCCAGGTTGGCATTGATGCGGTTGATCGTGGGGACGACGGGACCGTCGTTGCGCGGCAGGATGCCCATGAGAATGATCGTGGCGGCGGGGGCCTTCTCGCGGCAGAGATTGACCAAAGCCGTGACGCCGCGCGTAACGTCCGCGACCTTCGCATCGTCGCCCGGTTCCTTGCCGACGTTGTTGGTGCCGGCGAGAATGACGATGACCTTGGGGTTCACGCCATCCAGTTCGCCATGCGTCATCCGCCAGAGCATGTGCTGGGTGCCATCGGCGCCCTGGCCGAAGTCGCCCGCGTTCCAGCCGTGAAAATTTTTCCGGAAGTTCTCCAGGAAATCCGGATAGTCCGTCGCGCCCCAGCGCCGCGTGATCGAGTCGCCGACGAAGTAAAGAGATATCCCGCCGGCCTTGGCCTTCGCGACCAGGTCATAGTGGACGAGATGCGAGTTGCGGTCGCTGCGCATGATGGGCACGTCGGCGGCGCGTGGCGGCGGCGCGTACCGGAACAACCGGTTCGCCCAGCCCAAAAACGAACTCATGTTGGACCGATCCTCGTGTCCGCCGTCGTGCTGGCGCCAGGCGAGCTCGCCATCGAGCAGGCCTTTGTTCACGGGCGGCAACCGGGCCGTGCGATAATCCTCTTTCACGCCGAGATCCTTGGCGCCAAGCAAGCGGTAGGCTGCTCCCGCTGCGACGGTCGCCATGAAACTGCCCTGCTGGTCGAGCCACAGGGCGTCACCTTTTTCCGGAACGCCATAACTGATAAAAACGGGCCGCGGCGCACACAGGGCGATCAACTGGTGGGCATCCACGGGCAAGTCCTTCGCCGTGCGGGTGCCGAAGGACGACTCCTCCGCGCCATATCGGAGAAAATTGCCGGCCATCCAGTGATACGCCCCGGAACCGGTGAGATTCTCGACCGACTCCCCGAAATCGCGACGATGGGGCTTGGTGCCGCCTTCGCCCGCGGAACCGATCAGCGCGACGGCGAACCGCGGATCGAAAGCCATGGCGACCAGCGCCGCCTTGCCGTAGCGCGACACCCCTTCGATGCCCACCTTCCTGGCGTCCACGGCCGGCAGGGTTTCGAGGTAATCGAGCGCGCGGCCCGCACCCCAGGCCCAAGCCCGCAACGCGCCCCATTGCTCGGGCGTACGACGCTGGCCTTTGTTCGTGAGTCCGATGATTCCGGCCGTCAGCCCGGCTCCGTTGTCGGCCTGGATGCTGGCCGTGCTGATTGAAACATAGCCCCAGCCGGCGGCAATGAGCTGATCGGTGGATGGCGGCGCGAGCGGATCCACCTGTCCGGGGAAACGGAGCGGTGGCTCATCCGGCATGTTGCCTCCGCCAAACATGATGAGGACCGGCACCGGGCGCCTGGCGTCGGCGGGAAGGACGACCGACATCTTGATCGCCACCGTTATGTCCGGGCAGGCGGAATTATCGGCGTGGCCGATTACCTGATGGGCCAGCACTGGCAACCCATCGACTTTGGTCTCGAGCTGTCGCGTGACCTCCCAAGTGATCCGTGGTGCGTTGGCCGGCACGCGACCCACGACTTCTCGCTCGAAATCCTCCGCAATCTCGGGCCGGCGTTTCTGCCACCACATTTCCGGCGTGGTGACTTTTTCTCCCTTCTCGGTGACCAGCAGCTCCGGCCAGTCTGGAAAAGGATTGGCGCTAGCCTCGTCGTAATTCGGCGGGTTGGTTGAATTGGCGTTGGGATTGCGGCCCGGGCGCAGCTTGACGATGCCCAGCTGCCGCAGCATGTCGGCATGGTCCTCCGCCGTCAGTTGGTTCAGGCGTTGGCGCTCCTCGGGACTGAGATCCCAGGGAGCGCGCGCGGCGGCAAGTTGAGCGGACGCCGGGCCAGGATGACTTGGTTTCCCATCAGCAACATCCGCGTGTCCCTGCAGTCCGCCGGTAATTAGGAGCGCGACAATGAGCAGGTTTTGACGACGGACATGCATGGGGTAGGCCGCCCGCGCGGCAATTTTGTCAAACACGGGCATTAGCGATACTCCTCACCTTTCGGTAAAAAAGCAAAATATGCAGAGCAGTATTTCGGTCTAAGATGTGAACAGGAGAAACTGCGCGAACCAGGATTCGATGTCGCGGCTTTCCTCACCCCTCCAACAGATCACACCGCTGGCAATACATGCTCGATGCGACCGCGACAAAAAAGCCTGCTGTCCCCCTAAGGACAGCAGGCAGAAAGATGTCCCTAACCCAGGAACAGCAATCTTTGTGCTTGCGCACCCTGCTATCGATGCCCGCCGGGCGCCTGAAATCAAAATGCGCCGGAGTCTAACAGTAGCTCCCGGTTTCTCATCGACGAGGCGTCCTCGTACATCCAATCACACGCACCGAGCGGTCCGTGCCGCGACGCATCGTTGGTGCGTCCGCCTACTCCGCGGGTCGCGCAAGCTCCCAGCCACGCCGAGCGGTTTGCTTTTGACCGCGCTTTGGATCAATCCAGCCTTCCATTTTGCGATGCGCCCCTCGTTTCCGTTTCAGCCATTCTCCGCTTCCGTGATTCGCAGCGCTAACGCCGGCCCGGCCGGTCGCGTGTTCGCTTTGTTGGCGGCGACGGTGGTGCTATCCACCGGTTGCGAACGCCGGAATCCCATGCCCACAGCCAAGCCGGCCGCCGCAGCGGTCAGCACTCTGTTCAGCCCGCAAAGCGTCGGGGGCGCCATCGGCCGGCCGCCATGGATCGCCCACCTCACCGCGGCCGACCTCGATCGCGACGGACGGATGGATCTCCTGTTTTGCGAAGCCCAGGACAACGAGGTGCGCTGGCTGCGGCAGACGGCTCCCGGCGTTTTTGAAGAGAGATTGCTCGCCAAGGACCTGAAGGCGCCGGTCCACGTGGAGGCCGCGGACATGGATGGCGACGGCGATCTCGACGTGCTGGTGGGCAGCATGTCGGTCGTCTTCCCGGACAACGACCGCATCGGCACCGTGTTCATTCTCGAGAACGACGGTCACCAGAATTTCACGCCGCACGTGGTGCTGGAGAACACCTCACGCGTGACCGACGTGCGCGCCGCCGACCTCAACGGCGACGGCCGCATGGACCTCGCGCTCGCTCAATTTGGCTATGACCAGGGCGAGGTGAGCTGGCTGGAACGGACCGGCCCCTGGCAGTTCACGCGACATGTGCTGCTCGAGCTTTCCGGCGCGATCAACGTCGGCATCGCGGACTTCAACGGTGACTACAAGCCCGACATCGTGGCTCTGATCTCGCAGCAATGGGAGGAGGTTCACTATTTTCAAAACCAAGGGGACGGCCGTTTCTCGTCGCAGCGACTCTGGGGCTCCACCAACGAGGACTACGGAAGCAGCGGCCTGATCGTGTCCGATCTCAACCGCGACAGCCGGCCCGACGTCGTGTTCACCAATGGCGATGGCTTCGGTCCCGCCGCCACTCCCGGCCCCAGGCCGTGGCACGGCGTGCAATGGCTCGAAAATACCTCGGGCGGTTTCCGTTATCACCGGATAGGCAACCTGCCCGGCGCCTACAGCCCGCAGGCCGTGGACCTCGACGGAGACGGCGCGATCGACGTCGTGACGGTGGCCGCCTACGCGGACTGGAACAACCGGAACCGGGACGTCATCTCGCTCATGTGGTTTCGCAACGATGGCCATATGAACTTCGAACCGATCATTCTCGCGCGCACGCCGAAGGATCTCATCACCCTTACCGTCGGGGATTTTGATGGCACCGGCCGGCCCTCCCTCGCCACCGGCGGCTTCTATATCTATCCGCCGTTCGATGCGTTGAGCCGCATCACCGTCTGGCGGCGCTCGCCTTCGCCATGAGCCGCCGCGCCAAGCTGATCGCTCTCGCCTGCGCCGCGCTGGTCCTGGCCGGGTCAGGCTTGGGCTGGTGGTGGACGGCCGGCAACCAAGCCCGTGTCGCCGAGATTCTTCCCGCCCTGCCCGACCTGACCCAGGCTCCGGCCGTCCTGCGGGATCGCGTCGTCCAGGCCGATGCTCGCGCCCGTCGACAAATCGGCGCGATCAAGGGACTCGCGGAGCTCGCCCGGGTTTATCACGCCAACGGCTTTCTCGAAGAAGCGAGCCGCTGCTACACGGGTCTCGAACAGCTCCAACCCGATGAACCGCGCTGGCTGCACCTGCATGCCACGATTCTGGCGGGCTACGGCGACATCGAACCCGCGCTCGCCCGATGGCAGAAGGTGCGTACGCTCGCCCCGGATTATCTGGCCGCGCAACTGCGGAGCGGCGACAGCCTGCTCAAAGCCAACCGCCCCCGGGAAGCGGCCGCAGCCTACGAGGCGGCGCTCAAGCTCGAACCCAACAATCCCTACGCACTCCTCGGCCTGGCGCGGCTCGACGTCGAAGCGCAGCGCTGGGAACAGGCGCGCCCGCGCCTCGAAAAGGTGGTCAGCCAGACGAACTACACGCTGGGCTACGATCTGATCGTCAGCCTCTACGAGCGGCTCGGCCTCAACCAGCGTGCGACGGAGATCCGCAGCATGGCCAAAGCCTCCGGCGCCTATCGCGATCCCGTCGACCCGTGGCTGGATGCGCTCATTGACGACTGCCTCGAGCCGTATCGTCTTTCACTCGCCGCCGGCACCATCGCCCGCAATGGCGACCAGGCCACCGCGCGCCGTCTGCTCGAACGCGCCGTCGAGGTGGCCCCCGAAGATGTGTCGGTAATTTTCCAACTCGCCACATTGCTCGTCGCCCAGGGAGACCAAGCCGGCGCCTTCTGGCACTTGCGCCGTTGCACAGAGCTGGCACCCTATTTCTCCGATGGTTGGGCCCATCTCAGCGCCCTCCAGGCCGCGCTGGGTGATACCGCCGCCTCGGAGCGGACCCTGGCGGAAGGCCTTCGGCGCTGTCCCCAGTCGCCCGGTCTTCATCTTCAGTATGCACGCAATCTCCAACGCGCGGGCAATCTCGGCGAGGCGGTGGCCGAGTTCCAAAATTCCATCCGCCTGAGACCGAACGAACCCGATGCCTTCCTTGAGCTCGGCGAGCTCTACCTTCGTCAAGGTCGTACCTCCGAGGGCCTGGCCGAGATGGAACGCGCCTTGGTGGCGGAACCGGGCAATCCCACGGCGTTGGGCCTCCTCGCCATGAACGCCATCATGGGTGGCAACGAGGACGAGGCCCGCCGGCGTTTGGCCGCCGCCCGCATACAACCGCGTATTCCGCGCGAGCAAATGCAGCAACTCACCGGCGCCTTCCACAAAAAGTTCGGCCACGCGCCGTGATGCCGACCGGTAAGCGCATCTGGTGCGGTTAAACAAACAATGGAGCGGCCCAAAGGTTCGAAATACCCCGAACTCTCCACCGCCGTCATCCTGAGCCGGCTACGCGTTAGCGGGCCGAAATCGTGAGAGTTACGTTAGCATCGGTGGTGACGGCGACAGTGGACGTGTGGCCATCGGGCCAGGAGACGGCGAGGGAGCGAGGGGTGGAGGTGGCGGGGTAGCTGAAGCAGACGGCCGGGCAGGACTGGGAGTAATAGCCGCCGCCCGCTGAGACGGCGGCGGTCTGCGCGGAGCCGTCGGCGAGAGTGAGCGTGAGCCTGGCCCCGATGCCGGTGGGATTGCCGGGAGGACCTTGCAGTAAAATCCGCAGTGGCCTGCGGCCGGCCAGTCCGTGATGCCGGAAACCAAGGGCGGGCTGGTCGTTGCGACTGGCCACCAAGTCCGGCCAGCCGTCCTGGTTGAGATCCGTCACAACCAAAGCCTTCGCATCGCCGGGCACGACCAAGCCGCTCATCGCAGGATCCAGGGACTGGAAGTTGCCCAGACCGTCGTTGAGGAGCACCAGCCCGAGCCCACCGGTGAAACGGCCCAGCGAGGGCGTGGGAGCGTGCGAGTTTTGCACAAGCGCGATATCCGGATGGCCTTCGCCGGTTAGATCGAGCGTCACCACTCCCTGCACCGGCGCCAGTTGCGCCGCCCACGGCAACGGCACGAAGCGATGGGAGCCGTCGGGCTGGCTCAGGTACACACCGCTGCGCAGCTCCGTCGCCTCGAAGCGGCGGGCTTTCGCGAGGCGCTCGGCGCCGACCACTTCCGGCAAGCTCGCTTTCGCGTAGTCGTTGTGCCGGGGAAAACGGCGGAGCAGTCCGCTGATGCGCGCACCCAGCTCGTTGCGCGAACGGCGGGGATAAAGTTGGCCGGCTTCCTCGATCGCTTCGACAATCAACGGCGGCCCGCCGTCCCCGAAGCGGCCGTGGAAGAGGATCGCCGGACCCGAACGGTACGGCGTGTTGAGCCCCAGGTTTCCCACCACGTAGTCGGGTTTGCCGTCGTGGTTGAAATCGGCGGTCGCGATCGCACTCCACATCCCGGTGTGCGTGAAGCCCTGCGCGGCGGACCGGTCGGTGAACCCATGGCCCGACTCGTTGTGCAGATACACGATCGGGCCCCACTCGGTGGCGAGAATCAGGTCGGGCCAGCCGTCGGCATCGAGGTCGCTGAAGACCGCGGAGGTAACCAGCCCCAGTTCACCGTTGGCGGGCAAGGGCACCTCGGTGAAGACTCCGCCGTCATTGCGCAGCAGGACGCTGCGGGGTGAAAGCGGGTACTTGCCCGGCAGCACCCGTGCGCCCAGGAAGACGTCGAGATCGCCGTCGCGGTCGTAGTCGGCGGTGATGGCGGCGCCGGTGCTTTGGGGAATGGCAGGGAGCGGAGCGGGACTGAAACCGGTGGCGGTGCCCAGATGCAGTTTGGGCTGGTAGTCGTTGCCGAAGGGCCGGCTCGTGCCGGCCTTGGTCTGGAGCAAATCCGGGATCCCGTCGCCGTTGGCTTCGAAGACCAGCAGCGGACCGTCGTCGAGCGAATCGGCGGCGAAGCCTGTGAGCGGGTCCTTCGTCGTGCCGCCGAGCAGCAGTTGCTCACGGCCGTCCTTGGGCAGGACGGCCAGGGCGGGGCCGCGGCGGTCGAAACGGTACGGCATCAGGGGCTGGGGATTGGACTCGGGCTCGGGCTGTTCGTGCGCGACCAGGTCGAGGGCCACCGATTCGAACAGACCGGCCGGGACCGGTGGCAGGGAAACGTGCGCGGGACCGTCGGGCTCGGTGATCGTCAGCTTCTGGTCGGTTGCGATGTGACTGAAGTTTTGCCGGTGTCCGCTCGGCCACTCCACGCTCAGTTCGTCGATAACACTCTCTTCGCCCAACCCAAAGTGCAGGATCGGTTCGCTCGTCGACAGGTACCCGCGGGCCAGCACCAGCGTCCTCACCTGCGGGCCGCGGGCAGTCTTGATCCGTACCGTTGCCCCCACCCCGAAGCGGTTCGATTCCCTTCCCTTCAGCGCCACCACCAGCCGGTGCCCGCTCGCGCTGTCGTTGCGCAGCACCGTCGGCTTCCCCTCGTAGTTGCCGTACACCAAATCCATATCCCCATCCCCATCCAGGTCTCCGGTCGCCGCTCCAAAACTCACTCCCACCTGGTCCAATCCCCATTCCCGCCCCACCTCCTTGAAACTCATCCCGCCTTCGTTCCGGTACGCCAGGTGCCTCTCCCCAAATACCGGCGCCGATTGCATCGCGCGGCGTGAGTCCGCCGGATTTTCCAGGGCCATGATGTGTTCGAGCATGTCGGCATTGTGGTACTCGCGAATCATGCCGTTGGTGACGTACAGATCGAGGCGTCCGTCGTTGTCGAAATCCTCCCAGCGCACCGACCATGTCCAGTCCGTCGCCGCCACCCCCGCCAACAACGCAGCCTCGCGCAACACCGCCGTGCCGGTGCCGAGGTAGAGCGCGTTGTGCATGAGGGGCGGCGCGATCGCGGGATCGTCGCTGTAGGTCTGCGCACGCGCACGCGAGCCAGCCATGCCGCGCTGGTCTTTTTCGCGGGTGCTGGCAGCCATGTCGGCTACGAGCAGATCAATCCGTCCGTCGTTGTCCACGTCACCCAGGTCGGAACCCATCGCATAGTAAGGCGTACGCGCGGTCGCGCGACTGATAATATTGGTGAAGGTGCCGTTGCCGTTGTTGTGATAGAGCTGATCCTCCGTCGCGTAGTCGTTGGCGACGTAGAGGTCGGGCCAGCCGTCACTGTCGTAGTCCCACCACGTGGCGGAATGGCCCATCGTTTCCCCGCTGATCCCCGCCTTCGCCGTCACCTCCTCGAAAGTCCCGTCGCCACGGTTGCGAAACAGATGGTCCTTCTGTCCGCCCGGCGCCTTCACCGCATCGAGCATGTTCGTCTGCACGTACACATCCAGCCACCCATCGCGGTCGTAGTCGCAGAACGCTCCCTGTCCGCTCGCATCCACCACTGCCAGTCCGCGCTGCTTCGCCTCCTCCTTGAACGTGCCGTTGCCCTGGTTGATGAACAACAGATTGGGCGCCCCGAACCGACACAGGTACAGGTCCAGCTTTCCATCGTTGTTCACGTCCGCAAAGGCCACCCCTTGCGTCCACGCCCCGGGCTTGCCCGGCTCCTCGATCCCCGCCTTCACCGTCACCTCCTCGAACTTCCAATCTCCGAGGTTTCGGTACAGCCGGCTGGCCTCCGTCTTGCTCACCACGAACACATCCGGCCGCCCGTCCCCATCGTAATCCCCCACCGCCACTCCCGTACCCATCGCGCCGTAGATGAGTTCCTGATAGTGGTCGGTCCACATGCGCGGATCGGCGTAGCGATTTTCGGCCGTGATGCCCGTTTGCGCCGCCGGCACTTCTGCGAACAACTTTCCTCCGTTTCCCGTGCTGCGCGGGGCCAGCGGTGCGGATGCCAAGTCTGGCGCGGCGACGGTTCTTGCGATGACACAGACGAACAACAGTCCACCGCCTACCCAGCGAAAGCGGCGTGATGCGAAACAAGGGATGAGGCCGGACGAACGCATCGTTAGTGATCAATGAGCATCCCAGCCGACCGAGATGGTCGCGGGCGTGCCGGGGTCGAGCTTGCGGGTGGACGTGTGGCCATCGGGCCAGGAGACGGCGAGGGAGCGAGGGGTGGAGGTGGCGGGGTAGCTGAAGCAGACGGCCGGGGAGGACTGGGAATAGTAGCCGCCACCCGCTGAGATTGCGGCGGTCTGTGCGGAGCCGTCGGCGAGAGTGAGCGTGAGCCTGGCCCCGATGCCGGTGGGATTGCCGGGAGGACCTTGCAGTAAAATCCGCAGTGGCCTGCGGCCGGCCAGTCCGTGATGCCGGAAACCAAGTGCGGGCTGGTCGTTGCGACTGGCCACCAAGTCCGGCCAGCCGTCCTGGTTGAGATCCGTCACGACCAAAGCCTTCGCATCGCCGGGCACGACCAAGCCGCTCATCGCAGGATCCAGGGACTGGAAGTTGCCCAGACCGTCGTTGAGGAGCACCAGTCCGAGCCCACCGGTGAAGCGGCCCAGCGAGGGCGTGGGAGCGTGCGAGTTTTGCACAAGCGCGATATCCGGATGGCCTTCGCCGGTTAGATCGAGCGTCACCACTC
>DATCRM010000352.1:0-2299 GCA_036568985.1 Lacunisphaera sp.
CCGGAATGTGGGTCCAAGAACCCTGCACACCCCGCCGTGTCGGGCACCCGGTCGGCTGAGCTCACGGTCGAAGCCCTCTTCGCAGAGGGGACTTCGGCTGCGTGGGTCTAGAATCCCCTCTATGAAAGCCTCAACGATGCAGTCGGCGCGGGTGGTCGGGCACGTCCCTGTGCCCGCTTCGGAGGGCATCGTTCCACGCGCACAGGGACGTGCGCGGCCACCTTTCGGGATCGCAACTTTCAAAGCTAATTTGCGCCCCGAATGCGTGGTTACGGATGAAGAGGGGTGGCACGGACCGACGGGGGGGTGGGATTGGCGTCAAAAGGCCCGAATCGCACGAGCCGGACCGCGACCCACTTCGGCGTCCAACAATCCCGCAAAAATTTTGTTTGCTACACCCCGGGCTTTGCAGTCTCGTGACCGCTCTTCAGTCGGAAATCGGGACGTAGCTTAGCCTGGTAGAGCGCTTGCTTCGGGAGCAAGAGGTCGAGAGTTCGAATCTCTCCGTCCCGACCATTTTTCCCAGACCGCATCATGGCGACGTGATGCGGTTTTTTTTTGTGTCTAAATACGACAGTTGAAGCCCGTTGCAAGAATCAGCGGGCTGCCCGGGGCCGTAACGAAGATGGTCGCTAAAGCATGCAGATCCATTTTTGCGGGCTTAGCCGAACGCCCCATCCGGGTTAGCCGAACGCCCAATAGTGAAGGAAGGAGTGGTCGTATATCATCTGCCGGTTACGCCATGAAAACCGAATCCCTGACTCTCCTGCCGGCCCTTAGCCTGGCACGCCAAGCGGTCAACTTGTTCGGCTGCTTGCTGGCCCTGCCGCTGCTTTGCCTGACGGCTTTGGTAATGAGCGTGGTTACCTCGCTGGTTTCGCCGGGACCCGTGATCTACCGGCAAAGACGTATCGGCAATCGTGGCCGCGAGTTCATGGCCTACAAATTTCGCACCACGTATATGGCCAGTGAGGTCGCGGCCCGTCGGCGCCACCTCAAGGAACCGGTGGATTCCATGTCCCCGGTGAAGTCCGGCGCCCCCCTGCTGCCTTGCGGCTGGCTCTTGCGCACCACCGGCCTCGACGAGCTACCCCAGATTATCAATGTGCTTCGCGGCGAGATAAGCCTGATCGGTCCCCGCCGCTGCCCTCCGACCGAATTCGTCCACTAATTTCCCGGAGCCCAGTGAGCACACCCCTGCCCTGTCCGGTTTGACCGGCCTTTGGCGGGTGCCAGGGAAGCGACCGGCGACCGGTAGAACGGCTCATTTGAAGCCGTGATCAGCCGTCTTTGGTGTTTAAACACCAATCCGTCCCTTTGACCGCTTGGGTGCTCCGGCATAAACCCCATGCCGTTTCTCGTGCCGGGCCCTCGGGCCAAACGGCTTCTTTTCCCTTCGATCCACGTAATCCACCGCGCGTGTCCCCGCAAGGCCACGCCTGTCCGCGTCTCGTTTTTCCCAGAGCACATCCATGAAAATCACGGAAGCCCGACCCCGCCTTAAAAAGAAAAAGACCGCCAAAGCCGCGAACCGGACCAGCCGGAACCACAATCACGGAACACTCCTCCTCCACGAGGACATCCTGGGCCAGCTGGTGACCACGCTTACCGCCGTGGAGGAAGGCGACTTCTCTTCGCGTCTGCCTTCCCACTGGACGGGGCTGGAGGGCCGCGTGGCGGAAAAAATCAACAGCATCTCCGCCCGCATGGAGCGTTTCAACGTCAGCCTGCTTCGCCTGCGGCGGCAAGTGGGCGAAGAGGGCAAGATCGACCAGCGTCTTGCTCACGGCGACGCCGTCGGTGGTTGGGCTGAACGAATCGAGGCCATCAATGCACTTGTCGACGACCTATCCCAGCCCACCGTCGAGGTTGGTCGCGTGATCGGCGCCGTCGCGAAAGGCGACCTCTCGCAGGCCATGCCACTGGAGCTCTCTGGCCGTCCGCTCAAGGGTGAATACCTCCGGACGGCGAAGCTGGTGAACGGCATGGTCGATCAGCTCGGCGCCTTCTCCGTCGAGGTGATTCGCGTGGCGCGCGAAGTCGGCACCGAGGGCAAGCTCGGCGGCCAGGCCAAGGTCAAGGACGTGTCGGGTGTGTGGAAGGAACTCACCGAGTCCGTCAATCAGATGGCCGGCAATCTCACTGCCCAGGTGCGCAACATCGCCGACGTGACCATCGCCGTCGCGCAGGGCGACTTGTCCCGCAAGATCACCGTCGATGTCCGCGGCGAAATTCTCCAGCTCAAGGAAGCCATCAACATCATGGTGGACCAGCTGCGCTCGTTCGCGGCCGAGGTGAC
>DATCRM010000353.1:0-13111 GCA_036568985.1 Lacunisphaera sp.
CGCGACGAACTCCTGCCGTCGTGCGAAGATATCTTGGATGTCCCAACTCATGGACTGGGGGCCATGGCCCCCAGTCCATGAGTTGGAAAGTGTTACCTCTAACCCGGTACAGGTGTTACCCATGACCCGGTACGGTACAGGGCCGGTCCGCCCTACCGCCAAGCGGAGACAGAAACCAAACTGCCTACTTCGCCGGTGGCGGCTGCAGCGCCGCGAGTGTGCCGGCGTAATCCTGCACGCCCGTGGCAATGGCTTCGGCAATCTGCTGCCGGAATTCCGGCGTCGCGAGCCGCGCGGCCTCGGTGTCGTTGGAGAGGTAGGCGGCCTCGAGCAACGCGGCCGGGCATTCGGCAAAGCATAACACCCGCAGTCGGCCACGCTTGAAACCGCGATCGGAAGTCTTCAGCCCGTCGAGCAGCGCGCGATGCAGATGGAAACCCAGCACGACGTTGGCGGTATCCTGCCGGTTGCCCGGAAAGGCGATGCCCGTGAGCGAGTCGCCGGTGTTGTCCGTGCTGGAAAGCTGAAACTGCGGCGTGAGCGCGTAGGTCTCGGAACCAGTGACGCGAGTCGCAACCGCGGCTTCGACCGCGTTGAAATGAACGCTGAGGAAAAGATCCGCCTTGGCCTCGTTGGCCAGAGCCGCGCGGCGTTCGAGATCAGCGCGCTGCTCGGGGGCAAGCTTCACATCCTCGCTGCGCGTCAGCCGCACGGCAAAGCCGCGGAGCTCGAGGAGCTTTTTCAAACGAAGCACGACATCGAGCGTGATCTCCTTTTCGTTCAGCTTCAGCTTGAGGTTTTGTTTGCCGGGATCGGCGCCGCCGTGACCGGCGTCGAGTACGATGAGCCGCGGCGGAGCCGGCGGCAGAAAAGCCCGGTGATCCTCGGGCCGGAGCAGCGGGGCGACCGTCTTGATCACGTCGGCCTTGCTCACCCACAGTTCACCTTTGTTGAACAACACGGGGGCGCCGAGAAAAACGCGCACGCCGTCGAGGTAGCTGTCGCGTTGGTTTTGCTCGAACCGGAAGCGCACCCCGCGGGCGTCAGCGACCGTGCGCTCGCGATCAGGCTTGGCCCAGGCCAGTTTCAGACCGTAGCGCTCGGCCACGGAACGCAGGCTGATGTAATCCGTGCCCTGGAGCTTGGTGAACGGCCAAAGCTGCGCCGGAGGGCGGGTCGGCGCGGCGCGAACGGGCGCCGCCGGCGCGGGAGCGGGCTGTGATGCTTCGGGTTTGGCCGGCGGACCGGATTTGGATGACTCCGATTTTTGAGCCGTCGCCGCGCACGCCGCGTGGCAGAATAGCGCTAGCACCATCAAGCCGCGTGCAGTGAGCCGCACCACCGCGTCAGTTCTCCGTTTCACTCCGTCGCCTGCGGAGGAGTGGGATGGTCCGGCACATGATCGTGCGCGCGGGTATGGAACTTCGGCTTGCGCTTGTTGGCCGGCAGCGGGGAAAGCATGACGTTGATCTGCTTGCCGCTCAGCTTCGGCTCGGAATCGGGATGTCCCATCGTCGCCAGTTCGGCCAGGGCTTTCTTCATCACGTCAAAACCCATCTCGGTATGCGCCATTTCGCGGCCGCGGAATTTCAACCGGAGCTTCACCTTGTTGCCATGATCGAGGAATTCCTCGGCGTGGCGAATCTTGGTCTCGAAGTCGTGCGCCTCGATGCGGACGGTGAACTCGATCTCCTTGAGCTTCGTTCCGGCGGGTTTGTTGTGCGCGTGCTTCTTCTGCTCCTCGTACACGTATTTGCCGAAATCCATGATGCGGCACACCGGAGGGTTGGCGGTGGCGGCAACCTCGACGAGATCGAGATTGAACTGGAGCGCGAGGGCGATGGCCTTCGGCGTGTCCATGATGCCAAGCTGGCGGCCCTCGGGGCTGATCACGCGCACTTGGGGCGACTTGATCCGCATGTTACGGCGGATGGCGGCGAAGGGGTCGTTGTTGCGACGATTGTCGCGGTTAAAAGGAGGGCGGCCGCCGGGCGAAGAGGAAGGTAGTGCCATTCAGGTGGTTTTGCGTTCTAGATAGGTCGGGAAGCTTTTTGCCTCTCTCACAGGGGATGACAACACCTATTTGCGAGGGAAAGACCGGGGGCGGCGGACTCAGACGCTGAAACTTTCGCCGCAGGAACAGGAGGCCTTGGCATTGGGGTTGGTGAACTTGAAGCCGCCTCCGATCATCTTGTCGGAGTAGTCGAGCAACGTACCCTTCAGGTAGAGGGCGGTCTTCGCGTCCACCAGCACCGCCACGCCCGCGCTGCGCACGAGGATATCCCCCCGCTTCGGCTCCTGCACGAATCGGAGCTTATAGCTCAAGCCATTGCAACCGCCGCCGGTGATGGCGATGCGCAGGTAGTCGCCCGCCCGTTCACGCGCAATAAGGACGGCGATCTTTTCGCCGGCCGCGGGGGTGAGACGCACGAGGTTCTCGTTGCCTTCGCGAAGACCCTCGACGGATGGCGGAACTGTGGTGGCAGTGGTCACTGGGCCACACCTATGTCCCGGACCGGAGTTTAATCAAGCGCCGCGCGACCGCCACGGCATTCGTAAAACTGCGCGGGCTGGCCTTCCCCTGCCCCGCAATGCCAAATGCCGTGCCGTGGTCCGGACTGGTGCGCACGAACGGCAAACCGAGCGTGACGTTCACGGCCTCATCGAAATCCACCGTCTTCAGCGGTGCTAGCCCCTGATCGTGGTAAAGCGCGATGACCACATCGAACTCTCCACGCAGCGTCCGGGCGAACAGCGTGTCGCCCGGCTGACATAACGAAAGTCCCGGAAACTCAGCCTGGAGGTGGACCAACGCCGGATTGATGAAATCCTTTTCCTCATAACCGAGCAAGCCGCCCTCGCCCGCATGCGGATTGAGGCCGCAGACACCTATGCGAGGCGTCGCAATTCCATCCGCCCGCGCAAGCTGATCAGCGGCGGCCACCGTACGATGCAGCTGATGGGGACCAAGCGCACGTCCGACCTGGTGCAGTGGAATATGCCACGTTGCCAATGCCACCCGAAGCCGTCCGCCGCAAAAGCACATCACCGGATCGCCGCTCCAACGCGCCGCGAAGAATTCGGTCTGACCGGGAAAGGTGTAGCCGATTGCCGCCAGGCGTTCCTTGCTGATGGGTGCAGTGACGACGCCGGAAAAATCGCCGCTCTTTACGCCTGAGGCGGCCCGCTCCATCGCCGCCCACGCGACCAAGGCTCCATCTCCTTCGGGCTTCCCCGGGACCGCGGCATAGTCCTCCAAGCCTACGGCAATCTTCGCGGGACCTTTCGGCAATGTTTCCAGCCAGCGCATCGGACCGATCACAGCAACGGTAGAGGCTTCGCCGGGATTGGCCGCCAGCCACGCGGCAACGATCTCCGGCCCGACACCGGCGGGATCGCCGCAGGTTAACGCGAGCGGTTTCATGGGCGGAACGCGGTCCCCGGACGCGTTTGCCCGTTCAACAGCGCGTCCGGAGGCCGCGCTCCATCTTGGGCTTCAGATTTCATCGGGTATGGCAGCCGCACCCACGTCCGGCCGGGCAAAGCCGCGTTTGCCGCCGGCGAAGAATTCCAGGAAACGCCGCGCCTCGGCGCTGCGCACCCCGACGGCCAGCCGGGCGGCGGCCAACTTGCGTGGGTCGCCGCCGGCGAACGCCGCGCGATAACAATCCTTCAGCTCGCCAATCGCCTCACGGCTCACGCCGCGACGCTTGAGGCCGACAAGATTGAGGCCGGAGACCTCGTTGCGCTCGGCCACGAGCAAAAACGGCGCGAGATCCTGGGTGATGCGCGCAAGCCCGGCAATCATGACGCCCTCGCCAATCCGGCAAAACTGATGCGCACCGGCTCCGCCGCCAAAGAAGGTGAAACTTCCCACGTCAACGTGACCGCCCAGCATGATGTTGGTGGCGAGCACGACGTCGTCGCCCACCGTGCAATCGTGCCCGACGTGGGCGTTGGCCATCAGGTAGCATCGCGCGCCGACCACCGTGTCCTTGCCGGCATAGATCGACCGGTTGATCGTCGCGTGCTCGCGGACAACTGTGCCAGCGCCGATGCGTACTCCGCTCACGGTGGCGGGATCGAACTTAAGAAAATTAGGATCGCCCCCTACGACCGCGAATGGATGCACGGCGACCCCATCGCCTAGCACGGTGCCGCGCTTGATGATCGCATGCGGGTGAATCACGCAGCCAGAACCAAGCTGTGCGCCTTCCTCGACGATGGCGGTCGGGTGGATGCTCATTCGATGGCGCCTCCACGACTGCGGCGCGCAGACCCACGATCTGTGAGCAGATCCATCTGTGGATCCTTGAGCAGATCGTAGTTCTTCAGGATACGCATGACCTGCAGAGTGTCGCTCTTGGTGTAATTCTGGTTGATCTCCACCTTTTCGAGCAGGTCGAGCAGCATGGCCCGGAACGAAATGATCGCGTCCACGCCGTGCTCCTTGAGCAGTTCGACGCTTTGCGTGCGAAAAGGCTCGGCGGTCGGAAGGCTGGGCAACACGAGGATCTTTGTGAAGCCGCCCGCCGGATCGTCCTCCGTCGGTGCCGGGAAGAGCCGGCTCACGTCCTTCAGGACCTTTTCCTCGAGAAAACCGAAGATCTCCGGGCTGCTCTTGAGCATCTGCGGGGTGAAGACGCCGGTATGCCAGCCCTTGACGGCCACCACGGCCTGACGAACGAAGGGCAGTTCATTCGAAAAGAGGAAGAAGCCCGGCTTCCGGGAGCCACGCTGCCAGGCGGGGTTGAACACCACCAGATCCACCTCCTCGTCACCCGTCTTGCGGCGCGCCACCACCTGGTATTTGCGCGGCTGGCGGACCAGAAATCCGTTCTGCTCGAAATACTCGCGGACAATGCCTTCGTCGATGGCTGACATGGGAAAGTCAGACTACGGGTTTATCCGGCGAAGGCACCCAAAATCTAAATGGCGCCGATCTCGCGCCAGACCTCCGCAACCGTGACCGGAGCTATGCCCGACCGGGTCGCAGCGTCGCCAAGCGACTTCAGGATGACGAACCGCACGCCGTCGGCGCGGTTCTTCTTGTCGCGGGTCGTTGCGTTCTGGAGTTCCGTCAGCGGCAAAGGGCCCCGCAACCGCACCGGCAGGTTGTGCGCCGCCACCGTGCGCTCGACCCGCTCGATGTCCGATGGAGTCAGCAATCCGAGTTTGTGCGAGAGTCGAGCCGCGGCCGCGAGGCCGACCGCCACGCCCTCGCCGTGCAAGTAAGTGGTGTAACCCGTCACCTGTTCCACGGCATGACCAAACGTGTGGCCGAGATTGAGCAGCGCGCGACCACCCTCGGCGGCCTGTTCGAACTCGTCAGCGCGCACCACCGCCGCCTTGAGCTCGCAACAGCGGCGGATGACCGCCGGCAGTTCGGGACTGCGCGCATCCACCGCTTTACGCTCCAATTGCGCGAAAAGCGCTGCATCGCCCAGGAGCCCATACTTGATGACCTCGGCCATGCCGGCGGCGAACTCGCGGGGCGGCAGCGTCTGCAGAAATTCGCGTCCGATGAACACCGCCTGCGGGTGATGAAACGCACCCACTAGGTTCTTGCCCGCGGAAAGATTGATGCCGGTCTTACCGCCGACCGAGCTGTCCACCATCGCCAGCAGCGTGGTCGGCACCTGCACATACTGAATACCTCGCAGATAGCTCGCGGCCGCGAATCCTCCCAGATCGCCCACTACGCCACCGCCCACCACCCAGAGTACGCCTTGACGGTTAACGCGATTAGCCGCCAGGAAGTCCAACACGCGCCCATAAGTCTCAAGCGACTTCGTCCGCTCTCCCGCCGCCACGATCAGGCGCGGCGTGGCGCCAAAAGCCTTCGCCAGAAATTCTGACTGAGCGCGCGCTACACCGTCATCGGTCAGGAGTATGCTGGTGCGACCAGCTGCCGCGAAGCTCGATAATAAATCCCGAATCGCCGCCGCCGCATCACTTGGAAAGTGGATCGGATAACTTTTTTCGCCCAGCTCGACTGCGAGTTCGCTTGTCATAGATACCTTTAAGACCAGCTACTTGCGCAAGTCAATCCTTGGGTCCTAATCGTTGTGAGACAAATTCTCAAATAACAGATTGACGTGAGATTGCGTCTCATATTCACGTTACGCCACTAGATGAAACCTGAACAACCGCAATTCGGCAACCAAGCCACTGACGTCCGATTCCTCGTCTGTGCGCTGTTAGCGGTGGCCACCGTGGTGGGTTTCGTCCTCACGCTGCACGTCGTCTGAAGCAGCCACCAGCTCTCCCTTTTCATGAACACGCCACGCCAATCCATTGAGAACCAGTCTCGCCAAAGTCGTTTTACTGCTCTCGCCTTCGCCACAGCCTGCTTGGCTCTGACCGCCGCTACTAGCGGCCGCGCTTCTACGACGCCGAGCTATCTGCCGCCGAGCGAAGAGGTCCTCCAGCTCGCCAAACTCGAGATCAACGGACATAGCGAAAAACAAAGCTACTCGATCCAGCGCAGCGGTACCGCAACAAAGACTGACACCGCCCTCGTCGATGTGCCACAGGCGGTCAGCGTAATTACGCGCGAACTGATTGACGATCAGGCGATGCGCAGCATCGGCGACGTGACCCGCTACGTACCGGGCGTCGGCATCGCTCAGGGCGAGGGCAACCGGGACACCCCGGTACTCCGTGGCAATAGCTCTACCGCGGACTTTTTCGTCGATGGCGTCCGTGACGACGTCCAATACTTCCGCGACCTTTACAACGTGGACCGCGTCGAGGTCCTGAAGGGGCCCAACGCAATGATCTTCGGTCGCGGCGGCTCCGGCGGCCTCATCAATCGCGTCACCAAACAAGCGCGTGGCCACACCTCCCGCGAACTTACCGTGCAAGCCGGCTCGTGGGAGCAGTTCCGCGCCACCCTTGATGTCGGCCAAGCCGTCTCGGATGCTCTGGCCTTCCGCCTCACCGGGCTCTTTGAGGACAGCGGCAGCTACCGCGACGAAGTGCAGTTGAAGCGCCACGGGGTGAATCCCACGTTCGCCTATGTACTGAGCCCATCCACCACGCTGCGTTTCGGCTACGAATATTTCCATGACGAACGCACGACCGACCGCGGCGTCTCATCCTACCAAGGCCGGCCGCTCCAAACCGATGCGTCCACCTTCTTCGGCGATCCCGCCCAAAGCCGCACTTGGGCCACCGTGAACACCGCGTTCGCCATCCTCGACCACCAATTCTCTCGCGGTCTGCGCCTGCGCAATCACACGCGCTTCAGCGCCTACGAAAAATTCTATCAGAACGTTTTCCCGGGCGCCGTGAACGCCACCGGTACAGACGTGGCCATCTCGGCCTACAACAATGCCACGGATCGCGAGAATCTTTTCAACCAAACCGATCTCGAGATCACCGTTGAAACCGGTGCCGTGAAACATCAATTGCTCGCCGGCATCGAACTGGCCCGCCAAGAAACCGACAACCTCCGCAATACAGGTTATTTCACGACGGTCAGCCCGACGACAACCTCCGTGCTCGTGCCAGTCGTCAACCCTCGCACCACCGTGCCCGTCACTTTCCAACCCAGCGCCACGGATGCCAACAATCATGGCATCGCCCGCACGGCCGCCATCTATACGCAGGATCAGATCACTCTGCTTCCCTGGCTACAGGCCATCGTCGGCGCGCGCCTCGAGCGCTTCACCGTGGATTTCCACAACAACCGCACCGCCGCCGACATTGACAGTGCCAATACCTTGATTTCGCCCCGGGCCGGCCTGCTCTTCAAGCCGAAGGATGAACTTTCCTTCTACGCCAGCTACACCACGTCGTATGTTCCCCGGGCCGGTGAGCAACTGTCCTCGCTCAGCCTCACCAATCGCTCACTCGATCCCGAGGAGTTCACGAACTACGAGGTCGGGGTGAAGTGGGATGTGCGCCCTGACCTCGCGTTCACCGCTGCCACGTACCGCCTCGACCGCAGCAATGTGGTGATCGTCGATCCGGCCGATTCGACAAAATCCCTGCTCGTCGATGGCCAGCGCGCCAAGGGAGTGGAACTCGGCTTCACCGGCCGCTTGAACAAGCACTGGAGCGTGTCTGGCGGTTATGCCTACCAGGACGGGCAGATCAAGACGACCCAGTCCGCCACGGTGCGCGCTGGTGCGCGTCTCGCCCAGCTCCCCCGTCATACCGTTTCCCTCTGGAATCGCTACGACTTCACCAACCGGTTCGGCCTGGGCCTCGGTACGATCTACCGTGATGAAATTTTCGCCTCGACCGACAACACCGTCAAAATCCCGGGCTTTGTCCGCTTCGATGCCGCCGTTTTCTATCGCTTCAACGACCACTTCCGCGCGCAAGCCAACATCGAAAACATTTTCGATCGCGACTACTACTCCGCGGCCAACAGCAACAACAACATCACGCCCGGATCGCCTCGCGCGCTCCGCGTGAGCGTGACGACCACCTTCTGACCCGGCCCGGCGCCGTTTTTCACTCTCACGGTTGTCGCATGCGCATCCGCCCGATACTCTTCTGGCTGCACCTGGTCGCCGGCCTTACCGCCGGCCTCGTCATCGGGATCATGTGCTTTACCGGCGCCGCGCTCGCCTTTGAGAAGGATCTCGTCGCCTGGTCGGAACGCGATGCCCGTCGCGTGACCCCGCCGGCAGCAAACGTCCCTCGGCTCACCTTGACGGAGCTCGCCCAACGCGTGAACGAAACCAAGGCCGACGCCCAGGCTTCCGGGATCGTGGTCTCCCGGGACCCGCGTGATGCGGTCACTTTCATGTTCGGCCGCGACAGCGCGCTCTACGTCAATCCGTACACCGGCGAAGTACGGACGCCGGCCAGCACGTGGATGCATGATACGCTGCAGGTGCTCGAGGACTGGCACCGCGTCCTCGCCGTCGGCGGCGACAACCGGCCGGTCGGCAAAGCCATCAACGGCGCATGTAATATCGTCTTTTTCTTCCTCGCTGTCTCCGGTCTCTACCTTTGGTGGCCCCGCACCTGGAGCTGGCCCGGCCTCAAAGCCGTCGCGGTCTTCAATTGGAAACTCGCCGGCAAAGCGCGTGATTTCAACTGGCACAATGCCATCGGCCTCTGGTCCGCTCCCATCCTGATCGTGCTCACGCTCACTGCCACGCCGATCTCCTACCGGTGGGCGGGAAATCTTATCTACCAACTCGCCGGCGAGGAACCGCCGCCCATCCCGGGCGCGCCCGGCGGCAACGCGACTGCAACACCCTCGTCACGCGAAAGCTCATCCTCCTCCGCAATCAAGCCGCCCTCACTCGACGCCCGTCCGCTCGACCGCGATGCGTTCATTGCCGCCGCGCAACGGCAACTTCCGGATTGGCAGACGATCACCTTCCGTCTCGCCAACCCGCAACGCAACGGAGGCCAACCCGCACCCCGTGCATCCGTTCGCCCGAATGGCGCCAATGCCAACGGAAATGAAACAAATTCGGGTCCGAATTCAGCAATCGAAGATCGAGAACCAAAAACCAAAAACCCATCGGGTCGCTCCGGTGTCCAGCCCGTCACACTGATCGTCAAGACGCCCGGTACGTGGCCGCGCACCGCGACCACTACGCTCACGCTTGATCCCTACACGAGCGAGATGGTGAGAACCGAAGGCTTTTCCGACCTGACCACCGGCCGGCAAATTCGTACCTGGAGCCGCTTTCTTCATACCGGTGAAGCTCTCGGTGTTGGCGGTCAGCTTCTCGCGGGCCTCGCGTGTCTCGGCGGCTGTGTTCTCGTCTACACGGGATTCGCTCTCGCCTGCCGCCGTTTCTTAGGAAGAAAAGCCGCGCCGCCTTCCCTCACCTCCGCAAAACGCGCGGCTTGATTCCGCCCCAGACCTTCACGCATCGCTTTAATCATTCAACGACTTTCTTCATGTCACCGAGAATCCAACCCTCGATCATTCGACTCGCGTCACTCGCCCTCCTGTTTGGGACCGCCACGATGTGCGCCCAAACTGGTCCGTCCGCCCCGCCTTCCGATGACGGGATCCTGCATCTCGACGATTTCAAGATCACGGCCGCCACCCGTACCGAAAAATTTGCCGGCGCACTCCCGGTCTCGACCACAGTCGTAGGTCAGGAATCACTCGATCGCCAGTTTGCGATCTCGTCCGATATGGGCACGGCCCTTGCGCAGTTTATCCCGGGCTACGCTCCGTCCCGCCAGAAACTGTCCAGCGCCGGAGAAAGTTTCCGTGGGCGTGATCCGCTCTATCTCGTGGACGGAATTCCCCAGTCGAATCCGCTTCGCGCGGGCAAACGCGAAAGCATCACCATCGATCCGTTTTTCCTCGAACGTTTCGAGGCGGTGCACGGCTCGTCCGCCGCGCAGGGCATGGGGGCCACGGGCGGCCTCATCAACTTCGTCACCCATTCGGCCCCTGCGACCGACGGCGTCACGTCGGCGTTGGAGCTCACCGGCGTGACCTCGACCCGTTTGAAGTCCGGCGGATACGGCGGCAAGGCGGCCGCGCTCACTTCCGTCCGGTCCGGGGCCGCGGCTGTCGTCGCCGGTGCGACGTGGGAGCACAAACCCTTCGGCTTCGATGGCGAAGGCCGCCCGCTCGGCGTCGACAATGTTCAGGGTGAGACCCTCGATTCCGATACCTGGAGTTTCTTTTTCAAGGGGGGTTACAATTTCAGCCCACGGCACAGCGTCGAACTGATGGTCAACCGTTTCTCTCTTGAGCAGAATCTCCGCTGGGCCGCCGTGAACGGCAACCGCGCCACTGGAATCCCCACCACCTCGATCCGCGGCACCACGCCCGGCAAACCAGCCGAAAACGACATCACGAGCGCGGCACTGACCTTTACGGACCGCGAACTGTTTGGCGGCGAGTTGACCGTGAATCTCTTCACCCAGGACTTCACCGCCACCTACGGCGCGACCACGAGCGCCAACGGCACCTTCCGTCTCAATGGTGTGCCGACCCTCGACCAGTCGCGTATCGTGGCCGACAAGCACGGCGTACGCACCACTTGGGCCCGCACATTCCCCACGGCCGGCAACCTCGGGGTCGTCACCGGCTTCGACTACCTCTCCGACGAAACCGCACAGGTGCTGGTGCTCACGGGGCGCACCTGGGTACCGTTCACCACTTTCAGCGGCTGGTCTCCCTATCTGCAGCTGGAGAAGCCCTTTGGCCCGGTCACGCTTTCGGGCGGCCTGCGCTACGAATTCGCCGAGCTCGAGGTCGATGATTTCACTACGCTCGAATCCGCCGGCAGCACCTTCGTCAGCGGGGGCAACCCGAGCTTTCAGGAACCGCTGGTGAATCTTGGCGTCAACTGGCGGGTCAACCGTCACGTCACGCTCTTCGGGGGCTTCGCCCAGGGCTACGGCATGGCCGACATCGGTCGCATCCTGCGCGCGGTCAATACGCCCGGCCTCGATGTGGACACCTTTATCAACCTCAATCCCGTCGTCACCGATAACTGGGAGACCGGCATTCGCCTGCACGGTGACGGCTGGAAACTCGGCTGGAGCGCCTTTCTTTCCACCGCGAAACTCGGGGCACGCCTCGTCGCCAACGCGTCCGGCATCTACGATGTCGTCCGCGAAAAAAGCGAAACCTACGGCACCGAAATCACTGGCGACATCCGTCTTCCGGGCCGGCTTGGCACGCTCGGCGGCTATCTCGCTCTTCTGGAGGGCAAGAGTGATCGCAATGGCGACGGCCGGATCGATTACCGCCTCCCCGGGGCCAACATCAGTGCGCCCAAACTGTCGCTTTACTGGGACAAATCGTGGGCGCCCGCATTCAGCACTCGCCTCCAATCGATCACGCTCCTTCCGCGCGACGATCCCGACGGCATCGCCGCCGGCGACTTTCACGGTTACACACTCCTCGATCTGCTTCTGAACTGGCGTGCGACCGAAAGACAAACCGTCAGCGTCGGCATTGAAAACCTGCTGGATCGGGACTACATCAGCTATTATTCGCAAACGCTGACCGGCTCGACGGCGACCAATGCGAATTACTATGCGGGCCGCGGACGGACCCTCAGTATCCGTTATCGCATGGAATTCTAATGGCAGCCCCCACGGCACAGGCACCGGCAATTTCGCCCGCCCTTCGGCTCCGTCGTTGGCATGCCTGGCTTGTCGTGTGGCGCATTCACCGATGGCTCGGCCTCGGTTTCGGTGCGCTGCTGGTGCTGCTCAGCGCCAGCGGCTCATTGCTCGTGGTGCACCATGAGCTCGAACATTGGCTGGAACCTGAATTGCGTGTCGGCGTACCGGCCGCCGGCGCCGTCCGGCCGGCACTGGCCGATCTCGCCCGCACTGTATCCGACCTTGCGCCGAAAGGCTACCGGCCGTTCCGCATTCTGCCGGCCAATCGCGAGAATGCCGCGCACCAATTTCTGTTCCGCGCCGCCGACAGCACCGCCCGCTGGTCCGTCTTCGTCGAACCTGCCACCGGCCGCGTGCTCTGGTCCGGCCCGGACCAAGCGCTTCTCACACCTTGGTTGCTCGGGTTCCACATGCAATTGCAGGCAGGACGCAACGGTTACTATGTGACGGGCCTGGCTGGCATTGGCTTGGTCCTGCTCGCACTCACCGGTCTTTATATCCACCGCGAAAGACTGACCCAGCTTTGGCGACATCCCTTTCGCCTTCACCTTGGCTGGCGCGTCGCGTTCGCCGATTTGCACAAATGGATCGGTATCTTCGGCCTTTATTTCCAACTGATTCTTGGCGTTACGGGCACGCTTTATGTCCTCTCTGGCCTGAAAGCGACGTCCGCCGCCCCGCCAACCATTGTCGCGCCGTTTGATGTCAGCCGACTCGCCCCTCTCGAACCGATGTTTGCCGTCGCCCGGGAAAAGCTCCCCGATGCCGAGGTGATCCGGGCCCAGTTGCCAGCGCAAACGGGGGGCGCGATCGTGGTACTTCTCCTGCATCGCGAAGCCCCGCCCTGGCAAAAGTTCAGCCGGGTCGAGTTTGATGCCTACACCGGTGCCCTGCGCACCGTGCGGGCGGCCGCCACCGCGCCGGCCGGCGACCAGTTTGCCTCGATGCTCGCGCCGTTGCATTTCGGTTTTTATGGCGCTGCCTGGGTGAAGTGGGCCTACTTCATCGGGGGTTTGTCACCCGCGTTGCT
>DATCRM010000354.1:0-7329 GCA_036568985.1 Lacunisphaera sp.
GGTTTACGATGACCGCCGGTTCGATCGCGAGCCGGCCTACGACAAAACCAAGCGCATCTACGGCGCGATCACCCTCAAGCCGTTCAAGAAAACGACCATCAAGATCAACGCCGAGAAATACGACAACGACAACCATCGCCCGAACACGCTCACGCCGCGCGACTACGTCACGCAATGGAACCTCGCCGGCCAGCCCTACTACGACCCGGTGACGCATAAGATCTACAGTCTTAAAACCGGCAAGGAGGTCAGCATGATGGTGAACAACAGCGGAAACACCACCTATGCTCAGGCGTTGCGCGACTTCGTCCGCGGGTTGCCGGGTTATAACCCGGCACTGCGGGGCACCTCGGCCACCGCCTTCAACGGGACCGACACGAACTTCACCTTCTACAACGGCGTGGCCATATTTGGTAACACCAATTGGGGCGTCCCCGCCGGGTGGAAAGCCGGCACGGCCGCGGCCAACATCCTTTTTGTGCCCGGTATCGGCGAGGTCGTTCAATCCCGCAGCATCATGCAGATCGCAGATGGCCAGCTGGTGAACTGGTTTCAGCCGACCTACCAATACAAATACCTCACGGCTTTCGGCACCCCGACCAACCCGGCCGCTAACCCCACCACTTTTCCGACCGATAGCGCCGTTTACGCTAACGCCGCTTGGTCGGACAGCTTTACCCGCACCTACACGTCCTCTGCCGGCTGGACGGCGGCGGGCAACGGAATCTTCGCTTCCAGCTATCGCTACCCGAGTGTGACCGACAAGTCGATCTACGACTGGACCTCCATCAACCTCAACTCGATGAACTTCGGCTCGGCCAAGAACAGCAACTACAACGTCGAGTTGGAACAGGAGCTTCCCGGCAACCTCTACCTGAACGCCGGCTGGTTCCGTCAGGATTGGGCCCAGCGCTCCAATTACACCGTGGCCCAGCTCAATGTTTCCACGTTGTTCGTGGACACGAACAAGAACCTGCCCAACGGCACGCCCAACCCCTACTTCGGCAAGCCCTACCTCGAGGACCAGGATCCCGACAGTTACTACAACGCGGAACTGGACGATCACTACCGGGCCATGCTCGCGTGGACGCCCGATTTTACGCAGCATAATGGCTGGCTCAAGTGGCTTGGCCACCACCAGGTTCTCGGCCTCTGGTCGCGCGACGAGTACATGTCCACCTCGATCCGCCAGCGTCTGCAGTATATTTCCAGCACGACGGATGCGGGCCGCTTCCGCTATCTGCGCAATCCGAATAACAACGCCGATGGCACGCCCACCGGCTGGAACCGCCAGACCACCTCGCTTCGCCGCACCTACTACCTCGCCTCGCCCGGCGACCCCAACGGCACCGTTACCCGTTCGGCCGGCTATTGGGACTACCAGGCCTATACCGGTGACATCAACGTCTACGACTACGCCCAGAGCAAGACCATCGGCGTGAACATGTCCACGGCCTTTGACGACTTCGATGCCGGCACCGGCCGGAACGAACGCGTCGTCGATTCCATCAGCGGCGGCCTCACCAGTTATCTATGGAACAACCGGCTCATCGCGACGTTCGGTGTGCGCAAGGACGAATACAAGGCGCGCGTCACCAACACCGGCCTGCCTGCCGTGTTGGACAACGACAAGGTGACCGTCCTCGCGCCGGCAATCACCAACGCCCAGAAATGGGTGAACGGCGAATTTCAGCGTGACTTCCTCTTCAACCGCTGGGGTCCTTACGGCAAGCTCAGCGGCACCACCCGCACCCTCGGCGGAGTGCTGCGCCCTTTTCAAGGCTGGAGTTCCATCGAGGGTCGGGCCGCGAGTGGCTCGTCGTTCTGGCAGTTTGTCCGCAGCTTCGGCCTCAGCTATAACAAATCGGACAACTTCAACCCGCCCTCGACCGCGCTGGGCGATCTCTACGGCAATCAGCTGCCCAAGCCGACCGGCGATGGCAAGGACTACGGCTTTCAGTTCTCGCTGTTCGAGAATAAGCTGTTCGCCCGCGTCACGTGGTTCGAAGCCTCCAACCTGAACGAGAATATCTCCGCCCCCGTCGTCTTTGGTCGTCTGACCGACAACATCGATCAGACACTCTTCCGCAACTGGGCGCGCACCATTTCTCTGATCAATCTACAAGCGAGCCACTCCGGCGATACGCGCTATAATCCGGTCGATTCTTCAAATTTCGGGACGAATCTCAGTCCGGCGGAGGAACTCGAGGTGCAAACGGCAGCGGCCAAGATCTGGAAGCTGCCCTACGACTACTATTCCACGCTGCCTTTCGCAAGGGGCGCCACGCGCAATGCGCAGGCCAAGGGCATTGAGGCAGAGCTTAACTACAATCCCACCCGGAACTGGACGATGAAGTTCACCTTCGGCAAACAGGATACCAAGTACGCGAGCGTGCTCAAGGAGTTCACTCCGTGGAACGATGACCGGATGGCGGTCTGGAAAGCCGCCAAGGCGAGCGACTACCTGCTGCCTCAATACCAAAGTTTTGCCACCTACAACACCAAGGCCGATGGCACTGGCCGGGCGGTCAACCTGACCAACTTCTGGAGTTCGTTTGGCTATAACAGCTCGGTGTTTCCCGAAAACGCCAACGCGTTCGCGAATCCCGAGGCCAACTACAATGGCGTCGTCGCGCCCCAGCTCGCACTCGACCGGGACCTTCAGGGCCAGTCGGTGCAAGGCCAACGCAAGTACCGCTGGTCCTTCCTCACCAGTTACAAATTCACGGAAGGCCGCCTCAAGGGCTTCTCTGTCGGTGGCAGCGAACGTTGGGAAGACAAGGCGGTCATTGGTTATTATGGTAAAGCCAGTGGCGTGAATCGGTTCAATGGCGCTCCGGTGTTGGACTTCTCCGACGTTACCCGTCCGATCTACGACGGAGCTCACTACTACACCGACCTCTGGATCTCTTACCGGCGCCCGATCCTTAACGACAAAGTGCAGATGAAGATTCAGCTTAACGTGAACAACGCCTTCGAAAGCGGCGGGCTGCGTCCCGTGGCCGTGAATTACGACGCATCACCCTATTCGTTCCGCATCGTGGATCCCCGTCAGTTCGTTCTCACAGCCACGTTCGACTTCTGAGTGGGTTGTTTAGGTCTCCATCAGCCCCCGGTTCCCCCCGGGGGCTTTTTTTTGCGTGGGCAAGTATGTGTCGGACGAAACTAAAGGCGTCGGACGCTCCTCCGGCTCCGGGAACGTGGCGTGCCCAATCCGCCGGCCGGAGACCGAGTCGCGCCAGCGCGATTCCCCGGGCAGACTCCAACCCGCACTCGAGCGCTGGAGAACCGGCTCCCGGGTCGCAACGGGTGAACCGGCTGTGCACGCGCCTGCAAAAAGTCTGGTCCCGAACTGTCAGAGCGGGGTCCCGTTGCGGGTGCGGCGGCAGGCTCAACTTTGGGTCTGCCCCGGCGTCGCTTTTGATGGGCCAGTGCTCTCCGCAGATCGGCGTCCGTTTCAACCCCTTCCCTCATGCGTTTCGGCAGTCTGCATCTTCTCGATATTCTGGTCGTGCTGGCCTATCTCGCCGCCGTGGTCTGGATCGGCCGTCGCGCCGCCGCCGGCACGCAGAACGAGGACGGGTTCTTCCTCGCCGGCCGCAAACTGGGGAAGTTGTACCAGTTCTTCCTCAACTTCGGCAACGCCACCGAACCGCAGGGTGCGGTGAGCACCGCGAGTTTCGTCTATCAGCAAGGCGCGCCCGGCGCCTGGCTCTCGTTCCAGACGGTGTTCATGAATCCTTATTTCTGGTTCATGAACGTCTGGTTCCGCCGCGTGCGGCTCACCACCGTGTCCGATCTCTTCGAGGACCGCTATGCCAGCAAGGGCCTGAGTCTCTTCTACGCCACGTTTCAGATTCTCGTGGCCTGCGTCTTCCTCGGATTCGGCAACGTCACGGCCTACAAGATCGCGTCGTCACTCGTCGTGAAGCAGGAGGTGCAGTGGACCGCCGCGGACCGCGCCGCCGTCGAGGGTTACCGCGAACTCAAGACGCTGGAGAAGCAGGCCGCTCTCGCGCCCCTGGCGGCCGACCCGCAGCTGCGCCTCGACACGCTGCGCGACCGCAACGCCCGCGGCGAGCTGCGCAGCTATGTGACGCTGCTCAACGATCTCGTGTTCTATGGCATTTTCACCCTCGTGGTCGGAACCTACATCGTGCTCGGGGGCATGGCGGCCGCTGCGGTCAACGAAGGACTGCAGAGCGTGCTCATCATAGTGTTTTCCCTGCTGCTGATTCCCACCGGCCTGCATGCCATCGGCGGCTGGTCCGCCCTCGCACAGAAGGTACCGCAGGAGATGTTCAACCTCTTCGGTGCGGCGGGCGGCACGCAGTTCACCGCGTGGAGTCTCGCGGGCATTTTGCTCGTGAGCATCGTGCAGAATGGGGGACTCAGTCACAACATGGGCATCTGCGGCTCGGCCAGGAACGAGATGGCGGCGCGCTCCGGCGTGTCCGGCACCTACCTCAAGCGCCTCATGATCATCCTCTGGGCCTTCGCCGGCCTGATCGCCGTCGCGATGTTCGGCGCCGGCGGGTTGTCGGACCCGGACGCCGTGTGGGGGACGATGTCCAACCAGCTTCTCGGCACCGGCCTCGTCGGCCTGATGCTGGCCGGCGTGCTGGCCGGCACGATGTCCACGCTGGCGGCCAAGGCCCTCGCGATCTCCTCGCTCTTCGTGCGCAACGTCTATCGTCAGATCTGGCCCGACATCACGCAGGTGCAGGGCGTGTTCTACGCCCGTTGCACCATCGTGGTCGTACTTATCCTCGGCACCGTGGCGGCTACGCTGATGGGCAGCTTCTACGACATCGTGAACATCGTCCTGACGGTGAACATTCCCTTCGGCGCGGCGGTACTGCTGACCTACTGGTGGCGGCGCGTGACGGCGCCCGCCGTCTGGGCCTGCGTGGTGCTTTCCGCGCTGACGATCCTGGTCATACCGTGGACCGCTTCCAAGGTTCCCGCCCTCGCCCACCACAGCGAACTCGCCCAGCCGAGCGCCCAGCCGGGAACGGGCGTTTACTTTTCCAAGGTCGTTCACCGCGACGCCGCCGATCTCAGCAGCCCCTACATCGCCGCCCCGCTCCGCACCAACCGCTTCAACTTCGAGGCCTGGCTCGTGGGCCGCACCGGATTCGATGTGGCGGCGCTTTCGCCCACCCAGCGTTTTACCCTCCAGTTTTTCTTCGACGGCCTGTTCCCGTTTGCGGTCCTGATCCTCGTCAGCCTGCTGACAAAGCCCACCGATCCGGCTCGCGTGGCGTTCTTCTACGGAAAAATGAAGACGCCGATCGGTGACACTCCGGAACTCGAGGCCGCTGCGATGGAGGAAACGCGCCGCAACCCGGCGCGTTTCGATCACACCAAGCTCCTCGGCCGCAATTCCTGGTGGGAATTCTGCAAATGGGACAAGACCGACACGGTCGGCTTCGTGGCTTGCTGCAGCCTGTCGGCCGCGATCGTCGGCCTGTTCCTCTTTCTCCTGCGCCTCGCCGCGCAATGACAACTCAGGCCGGGTTTACTCCCCATGACCGTCTCACGCTTACTCCCGCGCGCATTCGACGCCCCGTCTTTTCCCCTGCGGCGCGGACGCCTTTGTCATATAATGTATGACAAAGGCGTTTGGACGGCGGCCGGGATTGCGGACGTTGTGTGTGGGGCTAAGTTGCGGGCGCAGACGCGGGGGACGGACAAGCTCTCGACAAATCCCGGATCCAACATCGAGCGGCCGCCGCGCTGCAGGTTGAAAACCTCCGCGCCATTCCCGATAACGAAGTCGCGGTCATCGGGTCGGTTGCTTTATCGAATCCCATGCACCTGAAAATCGCTGATCTCGATCCGGCTGTCCACGGTGCGAAATCCGAACCAGCCGCTCCGGAGCGGTTCCGGATCCTGCCAGTCGAAAACCACCGTGCCGTCGCGGATGAATTGCACGCGGCCGTCCGCTCCTGCCACCAGCGTGATGCGGTAGTCATGATCGGCCTTCAGCAGATAGTCCGGGGCGACGAGATCATGCCCGGGCAGCAGCGGTCGGGCGCCGCTGCCGTCGTAACGGCGGAAGCGGGTCGTCGTGTTGTTGTTCCCCCCATAACCGACGTAATAAGTGCGGAGGGAATCATAGGTCGCAAATTTTCCATCGCGCCGGTGACCGGGCGCAAACAGGTCGCCGGGTCGCGCAGGATCGTTTGCCATCCAGAAGCAATTCAGGTCCGACACCCGGGCGGCCGACGAGACGCGGGCCGTATAGGTGATCGTCACGGGAGCGTGCAGCCGTTCGCGGAACCACACGGTGCAGCCGCCATGGTCGTTGATGACCAGTTTGCCCTCGGTAGCCGTCACCGTACCACCCGGTTGTTGCTCAACCACCCACTGGACGAGTCCTTGGGTGAAGCCATCCTGATGCAACGCCGTCCCGGCTCGGAGCACCCCGGCCAATCCCAACAACACAGGCAGCCATCGTTTCATGCTTTCAGCACAAGCGCTCGCGGCTGATTGGCCACCGCAAAACCCCGGATTACCCCAATGAAAATTCCCCTCGTCCGATTTGCCGCCTGCCTGCTACCGCTGCTCGCCTGGGCCCAGACCCCTTCGGCAGGTTCGACTGGCTTACCGCAGACACGCTCAGGGCAGGTCCCTGCACCCGATCTGGCGGTTAATCCGGCTGCGGAAATCAAGGCGGTCAATCCCGCGCTGCCTACGCTCTTCATCGCCGGGGACTCGACCGCGGCGAAAAACAACGGCGATCCCATCCAAGGCTGGGGCGTGCCTTTCGCCGATTATTTCGACCTGACGAAGATCAATGTCGTCAACCAGGCCCGCGGCGGGCGCAGCAGCCGCACCTTTATCACCGAAGGGCTGTGGGACAGGCTGATGGCGCAGGTCAAGGCGGGCGATATTGTCCTCATCCAATTCGGCCATAACGATGGCGACGACGTCAACGAGCGGCCTGCGGGCTCGACGAAACCCCTGCGCGCCCGCGGCTCGCTGCCGGGTCTCGGCGAGGAAACCCGCGATCTCGTCAACGCTCTCACGCACCAGCCCGAAACGGTGCATACCTTCGGTTGGTATATCCGCCGCATGCTCGCCGACGTCCAGGCCAAGGGCGCGACGCCGATCGTGCTCTCGCTCACGGTGCGCGACATCTGGACGGATGGGCGGATTGAGCGCGGCTCGGGCGGCTTCCGGCAATGGGACCGGGAAATTGCCGCGCAGGCGGGCATCGCATTCGTTGATGTGACGCGCATCGTGGCCGATCGCTATCAGGCGCTGGGACCCGCTCAGGTGAAGGAATTGTACGGGCCCGACCACACGCATCCCAATGCGGCG
>DATCRM010000355.1:0-2753 GCA_036568985.1 Lacunisphaera sp.
GCCGACACCTACTACGCCACCGCCACGACTTTGCTTGCCCGCGCTCGCGAGCAGAACGCCCCCACTCTGAAAAAACTCGGCGCCTTGGTCGGCGCCTCCGTGGCGAACGGCGGCGTCATTCACACTTTCGGCAGCGGTCACAGCGAAGTGATCGGCCGCGAGATCATCGGCCGGGCCGGCGGACTCGTCTGCGTCAGCGGACTTTTTGATCCGACGGGTGGTTTCATCGAGAACATGGTCGGCTACGGTACCAAAATCGCCGAGCGCTACGACCGCCAACATGGCCTGCTCGCCGGCGAGACCATCATTGTCATTTCGAACTCCGGGAAAAACTCCTCCCCGATTGAAGTCGCGCTCTACGCCAAGCAGAAGGGCCTGACCGTCATCGGTCTCACCTGCGTCGCGATGTCGAAGACCGCGCCTACCGTTCATCCCGGCGGGAAAAAACTCCACGAGGTGTCCGACTACGTCCTCGACAATCTCGGCCAGCCCGGCGACGCCATCGCGCCCGTCACCGAAGGCGTCATGGCCGGGCCCACGTCGACGTTGATCGGCGCCACGCTGTTGAACTTGCTCATGCTTGAGACGATCGACTGGCTCAAAACCGGCGGCCACGCCCTGCCGATCCTGCGCAGCCAGAACATGCCCGACGCCATCGAATACAACCGCACCCTCGGCGCGAAATACAAGGGCCGCCTGAGCCGCCAGCTGGCGTGAGGCCGGACCTTACACCAAGGTAGCAAGGCCCGCCAAGGTTCCTGCCATCTCCTTCGCTTTCTTCGCGATCTTCGTGTGAAAACTTCCTCGTATAAAATCGGCGTCGACGGGGGTGGCACGAAAACGGAGTTCATCCTCGTCGATGCCAGCGGCACCATCGTCGCCCGCCACCGCGCCCCGGGCTGCAACCCGAGCCAGGTGGGGCCGGACAAAGCGCGCGAAATCCTCCGTACCGGTCTCGACGCGTTGCTCGCCCAATCGAAAATCGAGAATCGAGAATCGAAAATTGTCGCGACTCACCTCTACATGGCGGGCTCGCCCACCTTCTGGCGCGAAGTCGCTGATGCGCTCACAGATTGCGGAAGCGTGACGACCGCTCCCGATTCCGTGCCTGTGCTTGAACTCGCCACCGGCGGTGGACCCGGCCTCGTGCTGCATGCAGGCACCGGCTCTTTCGTCGCGGCCCGGGCACCGGACGGATCGGTCCACTATGCCGGTGGACTCGGCTGGAAGCTCGGCGACGCCGGCAGTGGTTTCGATCTCGGCCGTCGTGGCATCGCGGTCGCGCTGCTCGAATTGCAGGCACACTCCTCCTCTGCGGCGGGGTCGCCTCAGCTCCAGACAATCTCTCCTCTGACGGAAGCCCTGCGGGCCCATACCGGGCTCGCCGACTATGCGGCCAACTCCCGCTTTTTCTATAGCGATCCATCTGCCAATGCCGCCATTGCCGGTTTTGCCCCGCACGTGCTCGAACTCGCCGAGCACGATTGCGGTCCAGCTCAACAAGTCGTGGCCGATTCCGTCACCGACCTCGCGCGGCTGGCCGACCAGGTCATTCACCGGCTTTTCCCCGCGCCGGCGGGCGCGGTCCCGTGCGGGGTCAGCGGCCGCATTCTGAATTCCGTGCCCGCCACCTTTGCCCTTCGCTCGCTGGCAACGAAACTTCGCTGGCCCGTGACCCTCAACTTCATCACCGAATCCCCGGCCGAGGGCGTCCGCCGACTCCTCCTGAAGCAATCGTGATGAACCCTTGAAATCGGGCACCTGAATTCTGAAATTGCGGATGAGCGTCGGCGCTCTGTCTCTGGTCCTGGATTTCGCGCCAGGCAATCCGCTGCGTTCAACGGTTTAAGCAGCAAGAGGGTTGGTGGGTTCGCCCGATCAGGTATTGTGGCGGAATGCCGCATAATAAAAGCCTGATGAACCGCAGAACCTTTGTTCGCAATATGACAATGGCGGCGGCGGGCGCTTACGCGCTGCCACGCTTCGCCATCGGCCGGGAAGGGATCTCGCCCAACAGCAAAATCAACGTCGCGGCCATCGGCTGCCAGGGACAAGCCGGCGTCATCCTGTGGGGCACCTCACAACAGCCCAATACGCAGATCGTCGGGCTGTGCGATGTCGACGCCGCCAAGCTGGCCAATCCGTGCTATCTGCCGCCAGATGCTCAACGCCCCAACGGACGGGCGCCGCTCGCAGCGCCCGACGCCAAACGATATGCGGATTTCCGGGAGATGCTGCACGACCTCGGCGACAAGGTGGACGCGGTTTTAATCGGAACGCCGGATCACACGCATTTTCCGGCGGCAATGCTGGCGATGAGTCTCGGGAAGCACGTGTACTGCGAGAAGCCGCTGTCCAACGAACTCTGGTGTGCACGACAGATGCAGAACCTCGCGCGGCGCGCCGGCGTTGTCACACAGATGGGAATTCAATCGCACGCGAACGACGGAATTCGACTGGCCAAGGAATGGTATGAGGCCGGCGCGATCGGCGAAGCGAAAGAGATCCATATCTGGACCGATCGCCCGCTCTGGCCGGGCGGCCTGACGGCTTATCCTCCCGGCACTCCCGTGCGCGATGGATTCAACTGGGATTTATGGCTGTCGCACCAGAAGGAGCGGCCGTACGCCGCGGGCTATGAACCATTCGTATTTCGCACCTGGTGGGATTTTGGCGCCGGGGCCCTCGGCGACATCGCGTGCCACAGCATGGATATTCCCAACTATGTGTTCGAGCTGACCACGCCCAGTCGC
>DATCRM010000356.1:0-8998 GCA_036568985.1 Lacunisphaera sp.
GCAGGACTATCAGTCCTGCGAGGCGCAGGCCGCGCTCTTTCCCAAACGCGGGGCTGATAGCCCCGCCTCCAACCAAGTCGGAGCAAGCTCCGAGGTATTCGACCCACAGGGAATAAACCCGAGAAACATCAAAGTTCGAAATTTGGATTTCGTCTTTGGTGTTTGTTTGGCCATTGGAGTCTGGCGTTTGAAGTTTTTCCGAAGCATGCCGCACGGGACTGATAGTCCCGCCTCCACCGAAGCATGAAAACGCTGCTCATGTCCCCCGAGCTCTTCCTGCATGATGGCGGCATCGCGCGTATCATGCGGCTTTATCTGAAAGCGCTCTGCGAAATTGCGGGCCCGGGCGGGCGGGTGGACTCGGTGGTGCTCAACGACCGGGCTGACGACGAACCACGCCTCACGCATTACGCCGACGACCGGCTCGGCGAACATGTCGGCTGCAACCGCGGCAAAATTGCCTTCATCCGTCAGACCCTTCGGCTGGCCCGGCGCGCCGATTGGCTCGTCTGCGCTCATCTGCACCATTTGTCCATCGCCTGGCTGGCCCGGAAGTTCAATCCCCGTGTGAAATATGCCCTCGTCGCCCACGGCATTGAGGTCTGGCGGCCTTACTCCGCGTGGGAACGGCGCGCGTTGCTCGGCGCCCATCGCATCCTTTGCGTCAGCGAATACACCCGGCGCCAGATGCTGCGCTTCTGTCCGGCTTTGTCGCCCGACCGGCTGATCGTGGTGCCCAACACGCTGGACCCGCACATCATCCCGCGTCCCGACGAGCAATCCTCCAACCAACCCTTCGCCCTCCCGCGCATCCTCACCGTGGGTCGGTTGTCCGCCGCCGACCGTTACAAAGGTTACGACACGCTCATCGAAGCGATGCCGGCCGTCCGCCAGGAATTTCCTGCCGCACACCTGCGCATCGTCGGCCAGGGCGACGATCAACCCCGCCTCGTGGCGCTGGCTGCCCGGCTGAACCTGACCGGATCGGTCGATTTCCTCGGCTCGATCAACGACGAGGCGTTGCGCGCCGAATACGCCGCCTGCGATCTCTTCGCCCTGCCGAGCCGGCGCGAAGGTTTCGGATTGGTATACCTCGAAGCGATGACCCACGGGAAACCCTGCATCGCCGCCCGCGCCGGCGGCGCACCGGAAGTTGTCAACGAAACGGTCGGTCGTCTCGTCGAATACGGCAACATTCCCGAACTCGCCGCCGCCCTGATCGAACTGGTGCGGACTCCGCGCAATTCGGAGATTGTGCGGCGCCATGCCGAGTCCTTTGCTTTCCCTGCCTTTCAGCAACGTCTGGCCGCAGCGCTCGCCTGAAGGCGAAGCAAATCACGGGACAACTGACCCTAGACCTCGGGCGCATGCACTCCTCTCCCTCAATCGTCTTGTCACGACCTGGAGCCGCGGCGACCTCGCCGCGGAATGACCGACGCATGCGGACGGGGTCGCCCGCGCTCCAACCGTCGCCTGGTTGCACATGGCAGTCTCTGCTCCCTGGTCTCTGCTCCCCGGTCTCCGTCTTCCATGTCCGCTCCTGACACTCCCGAACTCGTCCTCGAAGCCGGGCGTTCCAGCCGGCACTACTGGAGCGACCTGTGGCGTTACCGCGAACTGCTCGGTTTCCTGGCGTGGCGCGACATCAAGGTGCGCTACAAGCAGACCGTGCTCGGCGTGCTTTGGGCATTGATCCAGCCTGCGGTCACGCTCGCGGTGTTCACCTTCATTTTCGGCCGCCTCGCCGGGATGCCGGCCGGCAACGTGCCTTATCCGCTGCTGGTCCTCACCGGTCTGCTCCCATGGCAACTATTCGCCGCCGCTTTTTCCAACGCCAGCGGCAGCCTCGTGGCCAACACGCACCTGATCTCCAAGGTCTATTTCCCGCGCCTCATCGTGCCGCTCTCGTCCGTCGCCGTGGCCTTGATCGACTTCGCCGTGGTGCTGGTACTGCTCGCGGTGCTGTGCGCGTGGTGGCAGTTCGTGCCCGACTGGCGAGTCCTGTTCCTGCCGCTCTTCGTCGTGCTGACCCTCGTAACCGCCCTCGGCACCGGCCTTTGGCTCACGGCGCTGACGGTGAAATACAGGGACTTCCGTTTCGTCGTGCCGTTTCTGCTGCAGGTCGGTCTGTTCCTCTCCCCGGTCGGCTTCAGTTCCACCAACCTGCCCAACTGGCGCCAGGTTTACTCGCTCAACCCCATGGTCGGCGCCATCGACGGCTTCCGCTGGTGCCTGCTGCGCGGCGAGCCCGCGCTCGATCCCGTAAATCTCGGCATTTCGATTGCGATGTCTGCGGCGCTGCTGGTGTCAGGCTTGTGGTATTTCCGCAGAATGGAACGCGGGTTTGCGGATATTATCTAGGGACCAGAGACCAGGGACTAAGGACCAAAGACTTTTCGGGCCACAGACCCACTGACTATGGGATACCAAACCACCGGGCCAAACCGATCATGAGAAATTATGCTAAAATTGAAGCCTGGCGGCTGGCGGATGACCTGACCGTCGCAATCTACGAAAAGACAAAAATGTTCCCACGGGAAGAGCTGTATGGTCTCGTTAGTCAAATTCGTCGGGCTGCGTATTCGGTCCCGGCAAACATCGTCGAGGGCTCGTCTCGGGAGAGCAAACGTGACTACCTGCACTTCCTCCACATCGCCCGTGGTTCTCTATCCGAGAGCCAGTATTTCATCCATCTGGCCAATCGACTGGGCTATCTGAGCGAAGCCGACAAAAGCAGCCTCCAAGCGAAAAGCCGGCAGGCTTTTGCGTGCTTGCAAGGCCTCATCACGGCAGTCGGCGAGGAAGCCGGCGTGCTTGATCGAATCACCGCTACTGCCACCAGCATGATTGCCCTCCTGCTGGTCCGTCTCATTCCCATAGCCGGACTTCAATGATTTCGAGCACTCTGGTCTTTAGTCTCCGGTCGGCATTCCTCTGCCTTCCGGTCCGGTCGGTAGTCCTTGGTCCCTGGTCCTTGGTCCTTGGTCTCTAGTCCCATGCCTGCCCCCGTCATCACCGTCGAAAACCTCGGCAAGCGATACTACCTGTCGCACCAAAAGAGGTCCGACACGCTGCGCGACACGCTCGCGCAGCAATTCCGCGGCCTGTTTGGCGGTGCAGCTGCGGCGGGCGCAACCGAGGAATTCTGGGCACTGCGCGACGTTTCATTCCAAATAAACCAAGGCGACGTCGTCGGCATCATCGGACGCAACGGCGCGGGCAAGTCGACCCTCCTCAAGCTTCTCTCGCGCATCACCGACCCGACCACCGGGCGCGCGGTCATCCGCGGACGCGTTGCGAGCCTGCTGGAGGTCGGCACGGGATTTCATCCCGAACTCTCCGGTCGGGAAAACATCTTCCTCAACGGCGCGATCCTCGGCATGAGCCGCACCGAGATCGCGCGGAAGTTCGACGAGATCGTCGCGTTCGCCGAGGTGGAACGGTTCCTCGACACGCAGGTGAAGCATTATTCGAGCGGCATGTATGTGCGCCTGGCTTTCGCCGTCGCGGCCCACCTCGAGCCCGAAATCCTCATCGTGGACGAGGTCCTCGCCGTCGGCGACGCAGCCTTCCAGGCCAAATGCCTGGGCAAGATCGGCGAGGTAACGCGTGATCGCAGCCGCACGGTGCTAATCGTAAGCCACAACATGGATTCCATCCTCCGCCTTTGCAGCTCCGCCATCGTGCTTGGCCAGGGCCGCCTGGAGTTCCATGGTTCCACCAGCCTTGCGGTGGCGCGCTACGCCCAGGTGCGCACTGAACAGCCTTATGAGATCGATTGCGAATCCACGGTCCGTCCAGCTTGGACTCGCGGCGGCATCGTGGTCAGCCGGCTCACGCATCCGGACGTGGTGGCGCCTTGGACCGTGCCATTCGGCGGCACATTAGATTTCACCTGCGACCTGGCCGTGCGCAGACCGACTGCAGACTGGCAGGTCTATCTCGCCTTCTTCTCCACTTCTGGAGTGGAAGTGGCCGCCACACAGTCGCTCTCGATCATGGGCACCGCCGCTGCGGCCAGATGCCGGTTGCGCTGCCAGTGCGAAGATTTCCGCCTCACGCCGGGCAATTACCGGATCACCCTCGGAGTGAGAAGCGGCGGCCATATGGAGGACATCCTGACCGAGATCGTGCAGATCGAAGTGCTCCCCACGGCCGATTCCGCCGCGCAGCATGCCGACGCGTTTCGCGGATTCTATGTTCCCAAGGCTTCCTATCGGTTAGCGTGAGCCGCCTCGACCCGAACGCCGGTGGAGTCCCGATCCACCCTTTAATCCAGTATGACCTCTCGAGACAATTGCCCGGCCTGCGGACGGACGGACAGGCGGCTGTTGACCGACCTGTCCTACGGCGCACCGCCCCTTACCGACTACCTTGGCGCTTTCTACCGGGCGTATCCGCAATGTGATTTTCACCCGCTGGAATCCGCCCGTTACCGGCTGTTCGATTGTGCCCGGTGCGGTTGTATTTACCAGGATCCCGTGCCCGATGGCGCCTACCTCGCCCGCTTCTACGGCCATGGCCTCTACGGTGCGCATGCTGTCGCCGACCGCGCTCCCATTGATCCGTATCAGATGCAACAAATCATCCGCGAACTGATGATGGTTGTGCGATTTTTGCAATCGCGCGTGCCCCACCCACAGGTGCTGGATTTCGGCGCCGGCGAGGGTGGCTGGGCGCAGCTGGCAGCGGCCAGTGGCCTCGACACCCACGCGACCGACCTGTCCGACCACGCGTTTGACCGGTTAACCGCCCGCGGGGTCACGTGCCACCGGCCCGATCTCCTTCCGTCGGACTCCTTTGACTTCATCAACACCGAACAAGTCTTCGAACATCTGCCCGATCCATCACGCCAGTTGGCGGCGCTGCGGCGCAGTCTACGCACCGGCGGAGTGATTAAGATCGGCGTGCCGTATGACCCCCGGCTGCGGGTTAAGCTTCGGCAACCCGACTGGCTGGCACCGAAAAACTCGCCCGCCTCGCTCAATGGCGTGGCGCCCATCGAGCACCTGAACCATTTCGAGCCTGCTAGCCTGCAGGCGATGGCGGCCCAGTGCGGTTTGGAACCGTTGACCGTTCTTGGCTGGAACCTCGCAACCCCGGCCCAGTTGCCCGTGGCCCGAGCGCTCCGCCCCCGGTTCGTTCGCTGGTTACGGGGCCGGCTGGGCGACGCCTATAAGCCGCACCATCCATTGACTCAGACTGTATTCTTCCACGCTGCAATTCCGGCCCAAGCCTGACCCCAGCCCACCGCTTATGCCCCTTAGCAACCCCGAACACATCCCCGCAGTCCTGCACCTCGTGCAGGCATGCGAACCGCGAGCGATCCTGGACATCGGTATCGGCACCGGCAGTTATGGGCTGCTGTTACGCCAAAGTCTCGATATCGGCCACGGGCGTGTGCAACCCTCGGAATGGCAGGTGCGCATTGACGGCGTCGAGATCTTCGAAGGATACCGGAACCCCGTATGGAGCTACGCCTATTCGCAGGTTCTGATGGGCGATGTCCGCCAGCATCTGACCCGACTCGGCGAGTACGACTTGGCGCTCTGCAACGATGTGTTGGAACATTTTCCACGCGAGGAGGCGCAGCAACTGGTTCGCACGCTTCTGACCCGCGCCAAGGTGCTGATTGCTACGACCCCGAACCGGGACTACCCGCAGGGTGCATGGGGTGGCAACGAGGCCGAGACCCATCACTGCCTGCTGGACCGCGCCGATTTTTACGGCCTCGTGGCCGAGATCACGACCGGTGTCACCACGTGCTATGTCTGCACCGACCGGCGGGAGCTGGTCTATCCCCTGTTGCTAGCGGCCGACCGCTGTGTCCGCGTCATCCCGGCGAGTCCGATGAACCCGTTTGTGCGGATCCGGCGCAAATGGCGCCAGTGGCGCCTCGCCTCCGGATGACCGACGCCCTCACCTTCGGCCTGCTCGTGCCCTGCAAAAACGGCGCGGCCTATCTCCCGCGTCTGCTGGCCACGGCCCGCACGCAGACGCGGCCGTTTGACGAGATCTGGTTGTTTGACGACGGCAGCGAGGACAACAGCAGCGAGGTCGCCGCCTGCTTGGGCGCCAAGGTCCTGCGAGTCGAACGCTCACTCGGTCCGTCGGCCGCCCGGAATCGCCTTATCGCCGCCTGCTCATGCGACTGGCTTCATTTCCACGACGCCGACGACACCATGGAGCCCCGCTACCTCGAACGGGTGGCGCGGGAGGCACAGCCCGGCACTGATCTTGTCATTTGTGACATGCCTTGGGTCGAGGAGGAAACCGGACGAACGGAAAACCATTGGACCTACGACGGTGCAGCCCTCGCCCGGCACCCGGCCGCCTACTTGCTGGTCAACACCATCGGGGGCATCAACGGGCTTTATCGCCGCTCGGCGTTGACCGCCATCGGCGGTTTCGACGAGAGCTTGCGATTCTGGGAAGACTTGGAACTCAACCTCAGGCTCAGCGCACGCGGCAGCCGTGCCGCCGTCGTCAACGAGGATCTAGTCACCGCCTACCGGCGTCGCGGCAGCTACAGCAATTCCAACCTGGGCGAAGTCTGGCGCGTCAAGCTGCTCCTCATGGAAAAGCTGCGGCCAACCGCGGATGATCACCTGCGCACCACCATCGCTACCGAAGCGGAGACCATCGCCGACCGCTTCGCCGTGCTCGGCCTCTGGCGCGACGTGCCGGCCGCTTTGGATCTTGCCCGGCGGGCCGGTGGCGATCCGCCGACCACCCGGCACCCTGGGCTCCGGTTGCTCAAACCATTCCTGCCGGACGCCTGGTCTTTCCGTCTTCAACATGCGCTACGGAAAAAGCTGGCCCGATGAATTCGCCCGCGATTTCCGTCGTCATCCCTACCCGCAACCCCGACGCCGAGCGGCTGAGTGAGGTACTTACCGCCCTGCGACGACAGACCCTGCCCCCCGGCGACGCCGAGATTTGCGTAGTGGACAATGGCAGCAGCCCGGCGTTGACCGCCAGCAGACTTGACGGCGAAGGATGGCTCCGGGTGGTTCGCGAAGAGCGCCAAGGCCTGCTGGCGGCGCGGCTTTGCGGGCTGCATCAAACTACCGGGCCCTTGGTCGTGTTCATTGACGACGACACGGTGCCGGAACCGGACTTCCTGGCCGCGGCCGCCGCCTTCATGTACGCCCACCCGAACATGGGAACGGCCGGTGGGAAAATCCTACCTCGTTACCTAGCGCCTCCGCCGCCGTGGCTCGAAGCCTTCACTTGGTTGCTCGCCTTGCGAGACAACGGGCCGGTTCCTCTCGAGTGGAGTGTGCAAACCGGCACCCCGCTGCCCAGTTGGACGCCCATCGGTGCGGGCCTGCTGGTGCGTCGTGCAGCAGTCGTACCCGGTTACCTCAACCACGTGGCCGCCCACGCCGCGGAGATCGAGCGTATCTCCTGGCGCGGCCAAGGCGCGGGAGGTGTTGAGGACAAGGATTTGGTGCTGCATTGCCTCAACGCGGGATGGAGCACCGGCTACACGCCGGCCATGGTCCTTACTCACATCATCCCGCCGCAGCGAATGCAACTGGTCTATTTCGAAAAACTCCTGCCGTCGCTGGAAAAAATGTGGGCGCAGACCCTGCATGCCCACGGCCTTGCGTCCCATCCCCCCATCCACCCCGCCACTCTGCTGCTCCGGAAAATCAAGGCCTGGTTTGCCTTCGGGGTCTGGCGTTCGCCCGCGCACCGGCTGCGCTGGCTGGAAAGCTGCGGCTACCTTGAGGGTCTCGCCGCCAACCACGGAAATGCTCCTCGTTACGGCAAACCCGATGGACGCTGACCTCTCCTCTCCCTCGAGTCAGACCGCCTTGGTCGTCACCACTCCGGCGGCGTTCGTCCGCCTCGGGGTCACCTTCAGAAGACATCTCGGAGGCCCGTTTTTCACTCCCGGTTGTCGTGCTTCGCACCTGTCCGCCTGATGCAGCTCTCGGTCATCGTCCCGACCCACAACCCCCATGCTGGTCGCCTAGGGCGCACCCTCGAGGGCTTGCACAAACAAACCCTCCCCTCGACGCAATGGGAAACCATTCTGGTGGACAATGCGTCGGCCATGCCGGTCGAAAGCCCGGCGCCCGGCAACCTCCGTATCCTCCGCGAACCACGGCTCGGACTCACCGCCGCGCGCCAGCGCGGGTTCAACGAAGCCCGCGCCGATATCGGCGTCCTCGTCGACGACGACAACGTACTGGATTCTGACTACCTGGAAAAAGTCATGGAGCTTTTCTCCGCCCATCCGCAGCTCGGACTCCTCGGCGGAAAATCCCGACCCGAATTCGAGCTCACGCCGCCGGAATGGACCGCGGAATTTTTCGGTCTGCTGGCCTTGCGGGATCTCGGCAACCAGCCGCTGCTTTCCTCCGGCCTTCGTTCACCCGGCGCCGCGCACATCACTTACCCCGAGTTCGCCCCCATCGGCGCGGGCATGGCGCTCCGCCGGGCGGCTTGGGACGCGTGGCTCCAATCAGCGACGGGCGCCGCGGTTTCCGACCGGCGCGGCTCGGAACTCACCTCGGGCGGCGACAACGATCTCGTTCTCTGCGCCATGCGCGCCGGCTGGGAAGTCGGCTATTTCCCCAACCTGGGACTCACCCATCTCATTCCCGCCAGCCGGTTGGAACCAAACTACCTCGCCCGGTTGAATCGCGGCATTCAGAAATCATGGATGCAAGTCCTCGCGTTGCACGACGCAAATCCCTGGCCGCCTCTCAGCCCTGCCGGCGCACGGGTGCGTCAGCTCAAGGCGTGGCTCATCCACCAGCCCTGGCGCTCACCCGCCGCGCGCATCCGCTGGCAGGGTGCCTGCGGACACTTTGAAGGCCGCATCAAGCCATGAGTCTGCGCCACACCCTTCGCAATTTCGGGCTGGGCAAACTCGCCCTGGAGCTCTGGCACCAGCCGGTCGGTCGCATGCGCGACTCCCTGCGCAATGGCGGGCCCTTCGTCGAACGCGAAACCGAGCGCCAGCGTTTGCTGATGGTGGAGG
>DATCRM010000357.1:0-6950 GCA_036568985.1 Lacunisphaera sp.
CATTTTGTCGAAGTTGAACATGTTGAAGAAATGCATCGCGCCGAGAACGACCATGACGATGCCGAGCTTGGTGCTCAGGAACTCGATGACCTCCTGCACGTCGTGCGGCTTGTCGCCGTAGCGCAGGGCCGTAGCGATGAACCCGAGGTTGATCAGGTAGAACCCGACCACGAGGAGGTGGTTGACCGCGTCGGCCATGTCTTCCCGGCCGTGGAAGGCCTGGACGAGGAAAACGCGGCCGTTGCGATGCAGCGTGCGGGCGACCCAGACGGTCATGGCGATCGCGACCGGCAGATAGATGGCGTAGGCGAGGACGGTGTGGTTCATAACAGACTCCTGTGTTTTATGTTATTTCTGTTAACTGAGAAATTACGCGGCGCAAGGAAGCCCCTAAACGAGGCGAAAGACCTTTTCTCCGAGGGCGCAGAGTTTCTTGGCGGAGGACGGCGACAGCGACTGCGCCCTTTCCGCCCACGCGGTCGTCAGTTCCATGAACTCGGTGAGCTCGCGCAAACGGCGGGCGGTGTACTCAGTGTCAGCCTTGCCGGACTCGGCGGTGTCGGCGCACTCGCGCAGGGCGGCCAGGGTCGGGTCGAGCTCACGCTTTTTGCGCTCGCGCAGGATGAGCAGAAACATCTCCCACACGTCCTTCAGCGTCTCGAAATGCTCCCGGCGGTCACCGAAGACGTGCACGACGCGGATGAGGCCCCAGCCCTGCAATTCCTTGAGACTGGTGCTGACGTTGGAGCGCGCGACATTCAGCGCCGTGCAAATTTCGTCGGCCGGCAGCGGTTTCGGCGACAGCATGAGGAGTGCATGCACTTGGGCCACCGAGCGATTAATGCCCCAACGCCAACCCATTTCCCCCCAGTGGAGGATGAACTTTTCCATGGTCGGCGTGAGTTTCATAGTTATTTCTGTAATTACAGAAATATCATTCGTCAAGCCTTGATTCCTGCTTCCCGGTGTTACCCAACCCGGCAAAGCCGGAACCATGATTCTCCGCGGATTTCGCGGATATTCGCGGATGAAGGCCCGGGACAATCCGCGTTCATCCGCGTCATCCGCGGGAAAAGCATCGATGCGTCAGGGACAACATCGTCACAAACCCGCACATTGTCGGCGGGTGAGGGACTAAACGTCCCCCTCCGGGCGCCTCACTTCCCGTTCAGCCCCTGCGGGGCGCGGAGCCACCCGAGCAGTTGCCGGCCGGTGACGAAGCGGACCTCGGGTTTGCTGAGCGCGTAAGCGATGAAGTCTTCCATGGCCTTGCGGCGGTCGGGCTTGTCGGCCGGGTAAAGCGCGGTGTGGGCTCCGACCATGAAGGGCGCACGGTTGCCGGCGAGCCGCCGGTCGAGGGAGTATTTAAGGATCGCGAGGAATTCCGGACCGCTGCACTTCGCGGCTTCCAGACTGTTCCAGTCGAGTCCGGTGATCCGGTCCGTCGGTTCGCCCGTGCCGCCCATCGCCTTCAGGGCTGCGCCGGTTCGGGCCCGCAGCCCGGGCTCGATGCCGAACGCCGCACAATCGGCGTCGGGCGGGATCATGAAAACGTTGAGCGGAATCTCCCACAACCCCGGGTGCGCTTTGAGGCGTCGCGGCGATTCCGGGGGAAAGGCGGCCGCGTTGCCCGGGCTGCCGGCGTCCAGGGTATAAGGCCAAGACAGGCTCGTGCCGTCCTGCCCAGGCTGCCGCCCCTCCTCGATCGAACTGTCGTATGCCAGGCGCAGCGCCGCCAGCGCCACAAAAGTCGCGTCGGTGTATTCCAAATAGGGTGCGCGAAACCCAACAACGCCCGACGCGGGGATGCCCGTTTCGTCAAAGGTTCCCGCACAAGCCGTGATTTCCGTCCGCCACTCAGCGGCGGTGAAGGCGGCACCGTGCGGGTGATTCTGGGTGTGGTTGGCGACCTCGTGACCCAGGGCGACGGCCTTGTGGTGAATACCGATCAGCGTGCGGTCGTTCCAGTATTTGCCGTTGCTGAAGAAGATCGCACGCACCGGGCCGCCGTCGAATGTCGCGGCGCGACCTGCGCCCGCCGGATTGCGGAGGTCCCGCACGTGATCCACGAACCAGGTCATCGGCTCGGTCGCCGGGTTGTCGTCGAAACCGATCAGCACAAACTGCGGTACCTGCCCGGGTTTAAGCCCGCCGGGCGGCTGGTCCGAGGCGGGCTGGGAGTCGGCGGCGGAAAGAACGGTGAGCAGGGACATGAACGGGATAAAATGGCGGGGCTTCACTCCCTCAGAGGTATCCCGCCGGGCCCGGCGCGCAAATCCGATATGCGGAAAAACTCAATGCGGAGCCCACCGTTCTCAACTGTCAGCAGTGCGAGGCTCTTGCTTTTCCCCCGGCGCCCGGCCAGAAATTTTTTGGTCCGCCTCCTTACCCCCGTTTCTCCTTATCTCATGAGTTCTCCCGCCACGCCCGTCCGCAATCCCTGGTCCTGGGTTCCCACCTCCTACCTCTCCGAAGGCATTCCTTTCGCGATGGTCATCTGGGTCGCCGGCACGATGTTCAAGGACCTTGGCCACACCGACGGCCAGATCACGCTCGCGACCGCCAGCATCGGCATCGCGTGGTCGCTAAAGCCGCTGTGGGCGGCGTTCCTCGACATGTACAAGACGAAGAAATTCTTCGTGCTCTTGATGGAGGTGTTCATGGCGCTGCTGCTCGGCGGCATCGCGGTGTGCCTGCCCCTGCCTAATTATTTCCAGATCACCATCGCCGTCCTCTGGGTGCTGGCCTTTGCCTCGGCTACGCAGGACATCTGTGTGGACGGCGTGTACATCACCTCGCTCGATGAAAAGGGTCAGGCGAGGTTCATTGGCGTGCAGGGGGTGTTCTGGAACGTCGGCCGCCTTTTCGGCACCGCCCTGATCGTCTGGACCGCCGGATCGCTCAAGGAGGATCACGGCATGTCGGCCACGGCCGCCTGGGGTTGGGCGCTCGGACTGTCGGCCGTCACCCTCGTCAGTCTGGCCGTCTACCACTGGTTTATCCTGCCCACCGGTTCAATCACGGAACGCCCCAAGGGCGTCGCCGACATCGCACGGACCTTTTGGGACACGATCGTGGACTTCTTCAAGAAGGAGAGCATCTGGGGCATGCTGCTCTTCGTGTTCCTCTACCGCAGCTCCGAAGGCTTGCTGCTCATCGAGGGACCGCTCTTTCTCCAAGCCTCGCCCGACGTCGGCGGCATCGGTCTCTCGCTGAAGGAAAAGGGCATCATCGACGGCACCGTCAGCACCGTCGTCAGTCTTGGCGCCGGTCTGCTGGGCGGCGCGTTCATGGCGAAATTCGGACTCAGGCGGAACACGCTGTTCTTCATGGCGCTGTGCCTAAACCTTCCGCACATCACCTTCGTGATCCTGTCCCAGCTCGCCGGTCCTGGCCACGGACTCTCGCTCTGGACCGTGGGCACGCTCGTGACGATCGAGAAGTTCGGCTACAGCTTCGGCTTCGTGGCGAACATGCTCTACATGATGCAACAGATCTCGCCGGGCAAATACCACATGACCCACTACGCCTTCGCGAACTCCCTGATGAACCTGATGCTCGTGCCCACGCAAATGATCAGCGGGCCGCTGGCGGATCATTTCGGCTACAAAACCTATTTCATCGTTGTGATGTTCGCCGCCATCCCGTCGCTGCTGGGTTCGTGGTTCGCCCCGTTCCCGCGCAAACCCGACAACGGTCATCCGACGGGTTGATCCGATCTGTGGCGACGGTCCGCCTGCGCGGTTTGAAATCGTACTCACCGGGCGAGTTCTTGATATTAACCGCTCGGGGCTGTTGAAAAATCATACAGCCGCCCAGAGGTCCGAAATACCTAAAACTTTCACCTGCGTCATCCTGAGCCGTGCGAAGGATGACGGTGGCGTGAGCGTGATGTTCCCGACATTTTAAGCCTCAGCTTCTCCTCCTGCGGTACATTCCCGTGCCACACCTCGCCGTTTAAGTTCAGCCCGGATCCGCAACTAATGCCCCGGAGCTCTGTCTAGTGGCTCATGTCCCGTTGGTTGAAACTGCTCCTCGGTGCGTTGGCCGCCACTGGCATCCTCCTCGCCGTCCTCCCGTGGTGGCTTGGCTTGGTGTTGCGGCCAGTGCTCCGGGCTCAAGGCGTGACCTTTAAAAATTACGAACGGGTCGGTTATGCGCACTTCCGATTGGACCATGCGGCTTATGCCGGCGCCGGGGTCCACGTTACGGTGGAACGGGTGGAAACCGTGACGCCGGTCGTGTGGCTCGCCCAGCGGATGCGGGGCGGCGCGCCGCTGATCACCGCTGAAAAATGGCGCGTGGCGCGCGCCGCTGAACCGGCCAAATCCACCGGTCCAACCAAGATCCGCGGTTTGCCAGACCTGAAGGCGGCAGCGGAGCGCGTCGTGCCGCGCCTGTTTTACTGGCTGCCTCGCGTTCAGCTGAATGCAGGCGAAGTTCATGGCTTCGGACCGGACCTCACGGTTGCCCGGTTGAACTGGCAAAAGGAGGCCGTGACCGTGGACGGTCTGGGCGTCGCAGGTCGCCAGCTCGCGTTTGCCCTCACGCCGACGGCCGAAGGGACGATCACCTTGACCGCGCACACGAAGGAAAATGACGCCCAGCTGCGCCTCGCGCTAACCGGGGCCGCGCTCACCGGCGAAGCCGTGTGGTGGGAACAAACGGTTCAACTGGCCGCGCAGTTTCCCGATGCAGGCTGGTTGCCCAAGGAGGCCAGCGCGGTCGCGGAGAACTGGCGTCTGCCGGCGGCCCGCGTGAAACTGGGCGTGCCGTACGCCCAGGTGTCGGGCGACGCCCGGCTGCTCTGGCGCGAGGGCGCATTCGACCTGTCGCTCAACGCGCGCGCCGAACCTGCCGCGGACACAAAAAAAGCCCCGCCGTTCACGGCGCGGGCCGCCGCGCGGGGAACACTCCGCGAGCTGACCGTAACCGCGCTGGACGTGGATGCCCCCTTTGCCACGGCCAAACTGACCGCCCCGGTGACGTTGAGCCTCGACCGACCGCTCGCGGCGGAATCGGCGAAACTGACGGTCAAAGCCGACCTGACCAAACTGCCGTGGATCGAAGCTCGCGGCCACGCGGAAGGCACAGTCACCGTTACCGGCGACACTGCCGCGGCCCGTCAGGAATTCGCCCTGAAGTTCAGCGACGTCGCGGTGCGGGACTTTTCCGTCAAGGCCGCTCAAGCCCACGGCACACTCGCCTGGCCGCGCATGGAGCTCACGACGCTTCAGGTGGAACTGGACGACACCAGTTCGCTGCAAGCGCATGGCGCGGTCGATTGGCAAACGCGCGAAGTGAGCGGCGTCGCAGCGTCCGCGAAACTCGGTGCCTCTTGGTTTGCGCGCTGGCTGCCGGCCGGCGCGGGGTGGGACTCCGCGGAGTTGACCGCCACCGCGGCGGGGAGCCTGGACGACCCGGAGCACCGCGGTTCGCTGAAACTCGGCGGCCTGCGTCTGCCCCCGGTGCAACCGATCGGCCTCGAGGCGTCGTGGCAAGGGGCTGGAGCACGGACGGAAATCACCGCACGCGCCGCCGCGAAGCAATCCACCTGCGAAGTGGCCGGAACGCTTGAGTCGCAGGGCTTGCATGTGACCCGGTTGAACTTCGCTCCCGGTGGCACGACGGCGTTGGAGCTGGCCGCGCCGGCGCAACTGACTTGGTCGCCTTTCTGGCAGGTGGAGGAGCTGAAACTCAGCGGTCCCGCGGGCCGGCTGGCTCTGAGCGGCCGGGGTGGTTCCGCGGGCGAGTTTTCCTTCGCCGCAAACCATATTTCCTCCGCTTGGCTGCAGGATTGGGTGACCTTGTCCGGACCGGGCTGGGCGATAGCGAGCTGGCGTGCGAACGGCCGCGTCGAAAATGGCGGACTCATTTTCGACACCGCGCTCAATGCGCAAATCGACATGTCTCCGCAGCCCGCCGAGATCAGCGTCACCGCCCGGGGCGACAAGCGGGGAGTCGAGCTCAAGGATTTCAAGGTGGTGTCCGCCGGCCACACGCTCACGCAGGCCACCGGTCGTTTGCCGTTAACGTGTCAGATGGAGTCGTCGCCCCATTTGGTTTTCGACGAGACCGCGCCACTCGAACTGGCCGCGTCGACCGAGGCGGATTCGCCGCTGTGGGCGACGCTGGCCGGAGCCACGGGGATTGAGATCGGACACGCCACCGCGAAAGCCGACCTCAAGGGCACGCTGCGCCAGCCGGACGGCGACCTGCAGATCACGGTTGCCCAACTGAGCGTCGCCCCGGGGCGCTATAAATTTTCCCTGCCGGAGCTCACGGACCTTAACCTCGGACTGCAGCTCGGTCGGGAGCGCGTGACGATCCGACAGTTCACCGGCAAACTTGACGGGCAGGCGGTGCAGGCCAGCGGGGAACTGCCGATGAACGACGCGCGTTGGGAGCAAGCGTGGCGCGCGCCGCGAGCATTCGACTGGCGCGAGGCGACGGCGCGCGTGGAGATTCCCGACGCGGACCTCGCCCCGCTCGCGCAACGCTTTCCGGACTTCGTCGCAGCGCATGGCCGCCTGCGGGCCCGCGTGGAACTGGCGCAGGGCGGAAAATTTTCCGGCGAACTGCACCTGACCGATGCCGCCTCGAGACCCCTGCCCGTCTTCGGCACGCTCCAGCAAATCCAGGCCGATCTGCAGCTCGACGATCGCACGCTGACCGTGGGCAAACTGACCGCCACGCTCGGCGGCGAATCCGTCACGCTGGATGGCAACGTCACGCTGGATCCCCACGGAACCCCACGGCTCGCACTCGGACTCAAGGGCAAAAATCTTCCGCTGGTCCGCAACACCGGGCTGCTCCTGCGTTCCGACCTGGACCTGCGGGCCGACACCCCCGCGTCTGGTCCCACCCGGATCAGCGGCACGATCGGGGTGCGCGATTGCTTGGTTTTGGCCAACGTGAACCTGCAAACGCTGCTGCCCTCCGGACGGCGC
>DATCRM010000358.1:0-13133 GCA_036568985.1 Lacunisphaera sp.
ACGCGCCGGCCCGCCGCCACGAGATGGCCTGGCTGAAGTCCATCGGCGTGAAGGGTCTCAAGGTGGACTTCTTCGGCGGCGACAAGCAGATGACGATGAAGTTGTACGAGGACATGCTGACCGAAGCCGATACCCACGGTCTCATGATGGTTTTCCACGGCACCACGCTGCCGCGCGGCTGGGAGCGCATGTATCCGAATTTCATGAGCAGCGAAGCCGCCACCGCCTCCGAGAACCTCGTCTTCTCGCAGGGTTTCGCCGACGGCGAGGCCCGGCGCAGCACGGTCCTGTCTTTCGTCCGCAATCCGGTTGCGCCGTTCGACTATGGTCCGATGGTGCTCAACCGCACTTTCCACAAGGAGGCGGGGAAGGGGAACGTGCGCCGCACGACCGACGCCTTCCAGCTCGCCACGACACTCGTCTATCAGTCGCCGCTCCAGCACTTCGGCCTCACCCCGAACAACCTCACCGAGCAACCGGCCTTCGTGATCGACTTTCTCAAGCGGGTGCCAGCCGTGTGGGACGAGACGCGCTATCTCGCCGGCTATCCCGGCCGGGACATTGCGCTGGCCCGCCGGCACGGCGACCAGTGGTATGTCGCCGCGACCAACGGCGAAAAGCAGCGCAAGGAGCTCACGCTGAATCTTCCGTTCCTCGCCGGCCGCACGCTCACGCTCATCCACGACGCCCCGGAGCAAAAAGCCGCCACCCGCCAGGTCACCGTCGGGGCCGACGGCCGGCTCGCGCTCACGCTCGAAGTCGGCGGCGGCGCCGTGCTGTTCGAGTGAACCTACCTCCATGACCGGTCATTGCGAGAAGCGTAGCGACGAAGCAATCCATCTGAACTCGCTCTGGATCGCCACGCCCGACTGCGTCGGGCTCGCGATGACCGGCGTGGTTTCGAGCTGAACTCCGATACATTCGCGTTTCTTTCCCCATGAAAAACTACCTGATTCGTCTCGTCTCCCTGATTGCCCTCGGGGTGGCGGCCCTCTCTGTGGCCGCCTCTGCCAAGGAAACATTCGTCGTCGTCCACGGCGCCACCGCCGGCGGCTGGGAATGGAAGCGCTGCGGCCAGTTCCTCACCGACGACGGCCACACCGTGTACCGCGCCACGCTCACCGGTCTCGGAGAACGCATGCACCTCAACAGCGCCGACATCGACCTGCAGACCCACATCAACGATGTCGTGAACCTCATCCTGTTCGAGGACCTTCACGATATTGTGCTCACCGGCCACAGCTACGGCGGAATGGTCATCACCGGCGTGATGGACCGCGTGCCGGATCGCATCAAGCATGTCGTCTTTCTCGATGCTGCCGTGCCGCAGGACGGCCAGTCCATCTGGGATATCTTCGGCGGCCAGAATCCGAACGGCCCCCGCTTCGCTGACGGCTTCATGCAGGTGCCGTGGGTCAAGCCCGACGCCAAGCCGCCGCACAACGTGAAGCAGTCCATCAAGTGCTTCAATCAACCCGTTTCCTACAAGAACCCCGCGGCCCTTGCCCTGCCCGTCACCTACGTCGCCTTCGTGCCGAAGGACAAGTCGGCCGAGGAGCGCGCCAAGACCGACAAAAGCTGGCAGAACGCCGTCGCCCGCGGCTGGACCATTCGCACCTTTCCGGGCGGTCATGTCGCCCACCAGGAGGACCCGCGCGGCGTTGCGACCTTGATCGAGGAGTCGATTTCAGACAAGAACCAGCCCGCCGCCAAATAAGTTTGTAGGCTGCCTTGGAGGGCCCAGCTCCCGCTGGGCCGCGGCACATCAGGAGATGTGCCCTCCATCAACCCATCCATCCCATGAAAATCCCCTCGCTTGTCACCTGCGTCCTCGGTCTTGCCGTCGTCGCCCCTATCTCCGCCCAGGAAAAACCCGAACAAGTTTCGTCCGAGCGTGCCCGCGCCAACTTCGCGCGGCCGATCGTCCTGGCGGCGGACGATGTCCGGCTCTTCCCCGAGCCGCCGGCGGATTACCGTGAGTTGCCCGACGGGAAGCTCCGCGGCCGGCTCGAGTCGTTTGAATACGATTCCGGTGTGACCGGCAAGCGCCGCAAGGCCCAAGTCTACCTGCCGCCCGGCTACTCGGCGGACAAGAAATATCCCGTGCTCTACCTACTGCACGGCATCGGCGGCAACGAACACGAATGGACGGGTTACGTGAAGGCCCATGCAATCGTCGACAACCTGATCGCCGCCGGGAAAACGGTGCCGATGATCATTGTGATGCCCAACGGGCGCGCGCGCGCGGACGACAGCGCGCCGCCGTCCGACAAGGTCTTCACGCCGGAAAATTCCGCTGCTTTTGCCAAGTTCGAGCGCGACCTGCTCGACTTTCTGATCCCCGCCATTCAGGCGAAATATTCCACCCTCCCGGACCGCGAACATCGGGGCATCGGTGGCCTCTCGATGGGTGGCGGGCAGACTTTTAATTTCGGTCTCGGACATCTCGAGGCCTTCGCCTGGATTGGCGCCTTCTCGGCCGCGCCCAACACGAAGCCGCCCGCCGAGCTCGTGCCCGATCCCGCCGCCGCGAAAGCGCAAATCAAACTCCTGTACATTTCCTGCGGCAACAAGGACGGCCTGATCAACTTCTCGCAAGGCGTGCACCGTTACCTGAAGGAGCACGACGTGCCGCACCTGTGGAACGTCGACGACCATTCCCACGACGGCGAAACCTGGGGCAGCAACCTGTACCATTTTTCGCAGCGGATCTTCCGTTGAGCGATAGGACATCGCGCATCGGCCTGACAGGTAGGGCGAAGAGGCCGCTGCCGCAATAGGCGTCCACCAGGAACCGCGCCCCGCTGGCGGCCGCTTATTCGCGTACGTAACCGGTGAACGCCGGCAGGATGAAGGGGTTGTTCTGGAAGAAGTCCCGGGCGAGAAACCTCAACTGGAGCGCGGCCGACCCCGGCTGCGTCTTTCGTTGAACCTCCGCGAACTGAAACGCTCCGTTCTCTGGTGTTCATTCACCGCCACCCGAGTCCCGGCGCGACGTGCTTCAAGAGAGATTCGAGGACGTGCACATTGTACGCGACGCCGAGCTGGTTCGGGATCGTGAGGAGAAGTGTGTCGGCTTCGGCGATGGCCTCGTCCTGTTTCAGCTGCGCGATGAGCCGGTCGGGCTCGGCCGCGTAGCCGCGTCCGAAAACGGCGCGCGTGGTCGCGTCGAGAAATCCGATCTGGTCCTGCTGATCGTCGTCGGTGCCGAAGTAGGCGCGATCGCGCTCATTCATCAGCGGGAAAATGCTCCGGCTCACCGACACGCGCGGGGTCCACGCATGGCCGGCTTTTTTCCACGCCGCGCGGAACGCGCGGATCTGCGCGGCCTGCTGGATGTGCAGCGGCTCGCCGGTTTCGTCGAACTTGAGCGTCGAACTCTGCAGGTGCATGCCCTGTTCGGCGGCCCAGACGGCGGTCGCGTTCGTGGCCGAGCCCCACCAGATTCGTTGCCGCAGTCCCGCGGAAAACGGCTCGAGCCGCAAAAGTCCGGGCGGATTGGGGAACATTGGCCGCGGATTCGGCGCGGCAAAACCGTTCCCCTTCAGCAGTTCGAGAAATTTCCGGGCGTGACGCCGTCCCAACCCCGCATCGTCCTCTCCCGTTTGCGGCTGGTAGCCGAAGTGACGCCACCCCTCGATCACCTGCTCCGGCGAGCCGCGGCTGATGCCGAGCTGGAGACGCGAACCGGAAATGAGGTCCGCCGCGCCGGCATCTTCGGCCATGTAGTGCGGGTTCTCATAGCGCATGTCGATGACCGCGGTGCCGATTTCAATTTTCCGCGTGCGGGCGCCAACCGCCGCGAGCAGCGGAAACGGCGACGCCAGTTGCCGCGCGAAATGATGCACCCGGAAATACGCGCCATCGACGCCCAGCCGTTCGGCCTCGACCGCGAGATCGATCGATTGCAACAACACGTCCTTCGCCGATCGCGCCTCCGAGGTGGAGTGGGGCGTCCAATGACCGAAGGACAGAAACCCGATTTTTTTCATCCCGTGGCGATAGCTGCGGATAAGCAAACTGCAACCGGAAGAATCAAACACGAAGGGCGCGGGGAAAGCACCGGTCGGAACTCCAGTCGGATTTTCCCCGAGTTTCGCGTCAGGTCGGATTCACGGGGAAAGAAGGTTCAGCCGGTCAGTTTTCAGATTCCGGGAAAAAGTTCCCTGCGCGCGTGACGTCAATTTTCGGGACAGGCACGGTTGCGCCGCCAGTGCTATGGTGCGCGCCCCATTCCGCTTTCCCGCTCTTTTAGACCGCTTTTCGGTTCAGCGTTAATTGCCCCTTCACAACGCCCCCCTCTCGGGGAACGTGGCCGTGAATGCTCTTACCCCAAAATTAGTTCTCCCGCTCGCCGCGGTGGCGGCGGTCTTTGGCCTGAAGACCGCCCTGGACGCACGTCGAGCTCGCGAACGCCCTGAGCCGAGCGAGCTTCGGCTGACGGCCTCCCTCTCTGCCGGCTCGCGGGTCGACCGCGCCGGCCCATCTCGTTTACCGTCAATCCTGCCAGCCACTGGCAACGCTGGGGTCCCGCCCGAGAATGTGGCGCCCGATCAAATCCCGGCGGCGCTCGACGCGGCGGACCGGCTGCCGAACGCGTTTGAGCGCGCGGCACGCATCTGCGCGTTGATGCAACGCTGGGCCACGCAGGATCCCGCTGCGGCGTTTCAACGCCTCCAGGCGATGCCGGAAGACGATACGAAATGGCAGTGTGTCGTCGCCGTCTCGCGCATCATCGCCGGCGCGATTCCCCAGCGAGTCGCGGAGCTGTTGCCCGCAATACCGGACGGCGCGACCAGGAGCGAGTGGGTGCAGGCACTGGCGCAAAGCTGGCCCGCCACCGACGTGCGGGCCGCCCTGCAATGGGCGAACGATCTGCCCGCGGGCGACGAAAAGCTGAACGCGCTTGGTCAGATCGAATCCAGTTGGATCGCACAAAACCCGGGGGAGGTCGCAACGTACGTCGGCCAGCTTCCGGACGGTGCCACCCGATCCGAATGGATTGGCAACCTCGCCGCGCAGTGGTCCCGGACGGATTTGAACGCGGCGATTGCGTGGGCGAATCGCCTCGATGACCCGGGCCGCGCCAATGCGATGGCGAGCATCGCGAAAACCCGGGCGATGGAAGCGCCGGACGAAGCCGCCAATTTCGTCGCCCAACTGCCGCCGGGTGAAGTGCAGAACGACGCCGCCAAAGTGGTGGCGGGTACGTGGGCCTTGCGGGATCCCGACGGCGCAGCGCGATGGGCGCTCCAATTCTCCGATCCCGATCTCCGGGACGAAACGCTGCGACAGATCGTCGGGAGCTGGGCGTCCAGCGCCGATCTTGAAGGATTGTTCGATTGGACCCGGCGGCTGCCGGCCGGACCCGCCCGCGATACGGTTGTCGCGAAAGTCGTGGAGCAAACCGCAGGCATCCTGCCCGACAGTGTCCCGGGGCTGATTGGTTTGATCAGCGACCAGGTGAAACAAACCCAACTGGCGGAGGCCGCACGAGGTTGGTCCCGAGGCAATCCCGTGGGAGCCGCACCTTGGTGAGCCGCAAACCTCCCATGATACCTGCAACGCCCTTTGTGCCGTCGAGACTGCCGAGTTTAAGCACCCTTTGAGGGCCCTTTGCTCTCAAACGAAGATTTGCTTCCGAGTCTTCGCCTCTCTCGCCCGCTCGCCGGGAAGGAAGCTCAAACCCCAAAATCGAAAGACATCATGAAAATGATCAGTAAACTCATGCTCGCCGGATCGCTTCTGTCCGGCCTGGTCTGCAACGCCCACGCATGGAATTATCAGGGCTCAGGCCCATGGGCTAATGTTACCTACGGAAGCTGGACCGTGTATCAAGATGGCTGGGGATCGCAAAACTACGCGGCTCAAACCCTCTACGCCAACTCGGCCAGCAACTTCGCCACCGCCGGAAGCTGGTCAGGTGGCGGCGTCAAGGCCTACGCCCACGCCCAGGGATACCCCAACCTGAACATGGACCAGACCAGATACTGGTGCACGAGCAATTTCAACGTCAGCTCCCCGCCCAACACCGGAGCGATCTGCTACGATTGGACGTACGATCTGTGGACGACAAACCACACGGACGAGATCATGATCCTCGAGAGCCTGTATCCCGGGGCCGGCGGCGGCTGGGGCACCAAGATCGCCAGCAACGTCTCGATCGGCGGCCACACCTTCGATGTCTGGCAAGCCAATCCCGGTTGGAACGTCATTCAGTTTGTTCCGACTCAATTGGGACGGACCAGCGGCTCGGAAGACCTCTGGGGTTGCATGAAGTGGTGCAATAACAACGGGAAGCTCTGGAACCACACCTGGGCCGAAATCTCCTTTGGCATCGAGGTCACCGCCACCAACGGATGGCAGCAATTTACCTGCAACTCGTTCGGCGCGTGGTGGGGCACCTGGTGATCGCGAGAGTGCAACTTCCCTCTTTATATAAACCAATGGTCCATCATTTCTGACACCCGGGCGGGCAGATTCCACCAGACTCTGCCCGTCCACATTCATTTCTTCCGGAGACATCCATGTTTCAATACTCGCGCACATTAGCGGTGACCGGCCTGCTCGGTCTTTCATCCCTCCTTTCGGCGGCTCAGACCGTGAATCCGCCGGCTCCAACGGTGGCGCCCGAGACGGTGGTGCTGACCGTTGAAGGACACAATTACACCGCCAGGGAACTGGACAATATCATCGCGGCGATCGCGCCGCCAGGCACGCCGATCGACGCGTCGATCAGGCGGCGGGTTGCCGAGATGATCGCTGAAACCCGGCTGCTGGCCGACGAGGCTATCCGGCGCGGGCTCGACCAGGACCCGCGCGTGCAGAGCGGGCTCGCTTTCGCCCGCGATCAGGCGCTCGCGCAAGCGGTCGCTCACCAGGTTGCAGAAGGTCTGCTCAACCGCGAGGCGCGTGATTATTACGAAGCCCACCGCGACGGCTTTGAGCAGATCAGAGTCCGCCACATTCTGATCCGTACGCCGGATTCGGCGATTCCTGTGGCGCCCGGCAAGCCCGAGCTCTCCGCGGATCAGGCCTTGGCCAAAGCGGAAGAACTTCGCCAGCGACTCCTCCAAGGCGAGGATTTCACCGGACTTGCGGTGGCCGAATCCTACGATCCGGGTGCCTCGCAGGGTGGCGAGATCTCTCCATTCCGGCGCATGCAAATGGCTCCGGAGTTCGAGAACGCGGCATTTGACACGAAGGTCGGCGAGATCAGCGCGCCGGTGAAAAGCGTTTTTGGCTATCACATCATCCAGGTTCTGGAGCGAGGCACGGCGCCCTTCGATAACGTCAAGGTGGAGATCGCGCGACTTTTGGAGCGCGGCAACTTCGATAAATTTCTGCAGGAGCTCAAGCAAGCGCACCCCGCGACATTCAATGACAGTTATTTTGGATCTGCCGACCAGTCCCCGCCCGCGCCACCTTCGATCCTGAGGCGTCGCGGATAGCGGGGTGCTTGGAGCGGAAAATATTCTTCGAGCCGTACCGCTGTCCCAATGGCATGGCTAATCCCAACCTCCCTTTGCTTTTGGATTTCAGCGTTGAATGGAATTTGTAGGGCGGGGTCTCCGAACCCCGCCGCGAACTTCAGTGAGCCATCGGACAAAGATAGGGTTCGGAGACCCTGCCCTACAGTCTAACCTGCTTATTTCACACGTCTCAATGCCTCCCCCACACACCCCGTCGCCTTTCGACCGCTCAAGGCCCTGAGCCAGCCGAACGGGCTGCGCCGCCACCCCTCTTCATCCGGAACGATTCAGTTCAACCACGAATGGACCCGAAGGAACACGAATGAGAAACCAATTCTCGATTCCGATCACCAGGTGGTGGCGTGAGGTCAGCGGTCCGGTCTGGGCAACCCTCACTCTGGATTCGTGTGAATTCGGGTCTATTCGTGGTTCCTTACTGCATGGATCAGGCTTCATAGAGGGACCCAAACCACGACTACAGGATCCCCTCTTGCCTGTCAGCCATAGCCTTGGCGACGGCTGAAGAGGGGTGCCCGCGGGGCGGGGTGTGGAGTAAACGTCCGCCAACCGGTGAAATATTCGGGCCTGAAAGCATGAGAAACTTGGTATAACTTCCCGCCACAGATCGCCGGCCACCGATCACTCCTCGCATCCTCATGTCCGCACACGCTCAAATCCTCCCCGCGGGCTCGCCGCCCTTGACCGGGCGGGAGCCCGCGCTACTTTTCCACCACTTACCCCTATGAAAACTTCACGTCGGCGGTTTCTGGGACAATTGGCGATCGGCGCGGCGGGCCTGACGGTGGGAGCGAGGTCGTGGGCCTCGACTGTCGTCGCGAAAAAGAAGGACAAGCTCGGCGTGGCCCTCGTCGGGTTGGGCTATTACAGCACCGATCTGCTCGCGCCGGCCTTGCAGCTCACGGAACATTGTCATCTCGCCGGCGTGGTGTCCGGCACGCCGGCCAAGCTGAAGGCGTGGCAGGAGAAATACCGCCTGCCCGACGCCGCGCTGTACGACTACAAGAATTTCGACACCATCGCCAACAACCCCGCGATCGACGTGGTGTACGTCGTGTTGCCGCCATCGATGCATGCGGAGTACACGATCCGGGCCGCGAAGGCCGGGAAGCACGTGTGGTGCGAGAAGCCGATGGCGCCGTCGGTGAAGGACTGCGAGGCGATGATCGCGGCCTGCCGCGACAATGGCGTGACGCTCGCGATCGGCTACCGGCTGCACCACGAGCCAAACACGAGGAAGATCATGGAATTTCGGCGGACGCAGAAGTACGGCCCGGCGGTGAAGGCCATGGCTGAGGCCGGCTACTTCGATCCGCGCAAGGACCACTGGAAGCAGAAGAAGGCGATGGGCGGCGGCGTGATGGGCGACATGGGCGTTTATCCGCTCAACGCGCTGCGGTACGGGGTCGGCCTCGAACCGATTGCGGTCACCGCCAAGGCGTCCACCACGCGGCCCGAGATCTACACGGAGGTGGAGGAGACGATGGCCTTCGAGCTGGAGTTCCCGGGCGGTGCCACCGGTCGCGGCCTCGCGAGTTTCGGCCAGGGCATGAACAAGCTGCGGGTGGAGAACACCCAGGGCTCGTACGAACTCGCGCCGTTTCAAGCTTACAGCGGCGTCCAGGGTAAAACCAGCGATGGCATCGTGCTCACCGCCGCGCCCGGCAACCAGCAGGCGCGGCAGATGGACGACGACGCCCTCGCGATCATCCACGGCACGCCGTTGCTCGCGCCCGGCGAGGAAGGCCTGAAGGACACCCGCGTCGTCGAAGCGATCTACCGCGCCGCCGCCTCCGGCCAGAAAGAGAAAGTGTAAGCACGGAGCGCGGAGCAGGGAGTAGCAGGCGGTAAGCAGTAGGCACTAAGCTGAAAGCACAGGGCAGGAAAGCCCGGTCCGTCAGGTGCCGAGGTGACTCCAACACTCAGCTCTCGCCGCTATTCGCACGCTGCCTGGCTCAAGCCTGCACGCAGCGTTCCGCGGTGCCACATACTACAGAGCCTGACCCTGTTTCAGCTTCCCTGGATCAGCGTCATTGGGCAAGTCTAGCCGCGATGTCTCGGAGGAAGGTGGTCACGAAGTTCTGCGGATCAGTCAAAGCAAGTAGCGCTGGGGTCATTCGATCAACGCACTCTTGGTTAAGTTTCTTTTTCGCGTTGCTCGCCTTTTCTTTCCGATCCTTTGCCAAAACGGTCGCCCACGGCGTTGCACCTGGAGCTGCCACATGAACGGCTTCAGCCATGAGTAGAGGCACATCGTCAAAGTCCGCAATAGCTGCAGGGAAACCCGCAATCGTGAGCTGAATCACGGTAGGGTGCAGATAGTTTTCAAGCTCTCGTTTGTCAGTGCAGCGTGCATTGCAATTCGCGCGGGCGTTCCAAGCAATTATTTTGTCGTTGTATTTAGGGGCGGCTGGAGGGGCCGCGTCGCGGTCTGTCAGATAAAGTTCGGGGCGATTTAATCCAGCCAAGCGGTTTGCCCAAAGCTCCATGCTGCTTCCACCAAGCGGCACAAAAAGTAAACGTCCGGCCACTTCTTCGACCCCCAAGTCAGGTATCGTAGCATCGGCGGCATTCAGGATTTTAGAAATTCGCTTAAGAAATTCTATGTCCCATTTTCCCTCGACTCCGACGAAAACCTTCACGTCGTGGTCTGCGAGCACGCCCAATGTGGATTTGATCGCCTCTAGGGTTGCGTCGACATTGCCATGATGAATCACGGGCTGATTGTTCTCCAAACGGACCAACCGCAACGCGCCACGATCTACCTTTCGCGCTAGTGTAGGTGTGTGGGTCGTCAAGATTACCTGCGCGCCGCTTTGATCAGTCAGGTCCTGGAATGCATCCAATAGCATTAGCTGATGATTTGGGTGCTGGCTGGTTTCGGGTTCTTCCACTGCATAAATTGCGCCCGTTCCCTTTGAGAACGAAGAGTCTTCTGCTTTGGCTCGGAAGAAGTTGAGTAAAACTAACCGACGCGTTCCACTTCCGCGCTTATTTATAGAAATCCCATCTTCTCCGGTTAGCGAAACTGTGAAAAGCGAGTCCCAGTTTTTGTTCTTCACCTGCGGGTTGAGTGACTTCGCTAATTCGGGATTCATTTCTTGTATCTTTTCCACGGTCTTCTTCGCGACTCTTTCCAACTCGGTTTTTACCTCAGCAATCACGTTGGCCAGCCCTTGCTCATGTTGCTTCACGGCTTCCTTGATGGCTGCTTTCATCGGATCTTGGGCCTCTTCATCCTGATCGGTGCTTGCACGGTCCGACTTAAAAAGCGCAAACACCGGCAGCATGCCTTGGATCTGCTCCCAAGCTGTTTTCCCCGCTTCTTCGGAGAGTTCCACTTCACTAAGGCCAAGATCCAAGGCAGCAGTCTGCGCCCAAATCGCCCGGCGAAGTTCGGTTTTAATAGTTTGATTCACCCCAACCATGTTAACTTGGCGTTCAAGAGCCCGTGCCTTCAGGTCTTTTATTTTTAGACCAAGCAAGTCAGCACAGCCCGCAGCTCGCGGATGATTTGCCTTCGCGAAAATCCGCGCCTGTTTACCCTTCGCTGCGGAACAGTTGAACACACGACAGATTTCTAAGCAGCCATCTTGCCGCAAAAGGTGCTCGGCCTGTAGCGAGGTTGGATGTTGGTCATCCAAAACTAGCTGCCCCGGCAACTCGGAGAAAACGCAACTAATTCTGACGTTCTTGGGGTCGCATCCTGCCGTGGCATCATCTTTATCTATCTCCACATCGTTGAAAAAGACATTTAGCGCATCAAGGACGCTGGATTTGCCGGCATCGTTGCGGCCAATCAAGACGGTGAAGTCATCGAAACTAATCGTGGTTTCATTTTTGTAGCCGCGAAAGTTCTGTAATTTAACCTCTTTGAGTTTCATGCTATATATATCTTTAGGGTGGAGGCTGAAATAACTAGATCAGGTCGGTGGTTTGAGTCGCTAGGATCGTAGCGCATCCCAAAAATCGACCTCATGGACGATCAAGACCGGATGCCCTTTCTTTCGTAGATAGACTGCCTTCTCAACCTTGCGACCGTAGCAGCAGTAGGCCCATGAGGGATTTCCCTCTGCTCCGACTACGAGATAGTTCAATCCATTAACGACGGTGTCGTGAAATACACCACCCTGACGGCAGACCGCATCGGCAAACACGCTTCGGGGTCCTTTGGCCGAGAATCCGGTGAAAGAGAAAAGATTCCTTTCGAATTTTATGTCCGGGTTGATTGAACAGATTCCTCCGACGCAAAGCTCCTTTGCGCTTAGCTGCAGTTGGTCGAGGTAGTCCCGTTGGTTCGGAGAGAGGGCGACGAACTGCGCAAAGAAAACCTGAAGGGCTTTCTGTTCGTTCACATCTACCGTCCTATCCCGCAGGACTCCGTAGACAATGGCTTCTATCTCCGTGAAAGGATATATTTCCTTGAGATGTGCATAATCCTCCATCCATCGCACAAGTCCTTGAAGTTCCATCTCCTTAATAACGCGATCGGCAAGGATACCATGTAGAAATCCGAAGAGCTCTTGCAGTGCCTTCGTGACGGCATCGTAGTAAGGACTATTTGAGGACGCGCGCTCACAAAGTCCCATAATCTCGTCTACCTCCCATTGCTCCAAGCGGCCATCGCGCAGGGCGCGATGAATCGCCTGATCGATTTCCCTGAAATCTCGCGGCCCCATGAGTCGACTGTGTCCAAATTGCCAGTCTCGAAGCTCACTGATCTCTCTCGGATGAAACTCTCGGTCTGAAATAAACCCTTGGAGAATGCCTCTGAGTTCTGAAAGGGCCTTGTCTCGTTGCTGTGGACCGGTGAATGCCAAGTAGCTCAGGTCGTCAGGATTTTTCATGGGTATCTGGTTTCCCCGTGGTTGCTTTACCGCGTGGTGCGGAGGCATCGCATGGCTTCGGTGAACGGCAACTCGACGAAAAGAGAAAACACTGCAAGCCCAGCGACAATGCATCGCAGGAAGGGGTGCGAACTGGGCCCGTGTGTGTGCGTACGAAAAAGGCCACGTTCTCCGCGTGTGCTTGCGGAGAGGTGGCCCGGAGATGGGATGCCGCTTTTAGGTTACGTTGGCGAGAAAAAGTTCTGCGCGGATCTTGGCGGGGAGCAGGCAGTTGTTGGTTGCTGGTTGAGGGTTGTTGGGGAACGGCCGCGCGGGAGCTTGGCCCTCCAAGGAAGCGGTACACAGGTCTGTGTTATCTGTGGTGAATGGTATCGGTCGTCGGGGGGCGGCGGACCGGGCCGGTCTCGGCTACCGGTGCGAAATCCTGCCGAAGGCTCAGGTTTTTGTCGCCATTTCTTCCGCCAATCTCGAACCTTCACTGATGAACCGTTTCTTCGGTCTGCTGTTCACCGTCACTTTTGCCTCGGTCTCGTTTGCTGCGATGGCTGAGCCCAACCCGCTCGTTCTTCCGCTCTGGGCGGGGACGCCGCCCAACAGCCAGCCGGCGGGTCAGCCGGAGAAGAGGGCCCAGGAAGGCAGCATCGTGTGGGTCTGGCACGTGTCGAATCCGGCGGTCGAGGTGCGTTTGCCGGCGCGGGGCAACGCGACCGGTCAGGCCGTGGTCGTGTGTCCGGGCGGCGGCTACGGCGGGCTCGCCTACGATTGGGAGGGCACCGACTTCGCCGGCTGGCTGAAC
>DATCRM010000359.1:0-12024 GCA_036568985.1 Lacunisphaera sp.
ACCGACAAGCACCACTTCGGCGCCCGCACCGGCCAGGCCCTCGGCCATGGCGCCGCAGAGCTCGCCCGTGCCGCCGATGACGACGGCCACTTTGCCTTCGAGGCCAAAATAGGATTTCAGATATTCTTCAGTTTTCATGAGAGGGATGCGGTCGGGAAACGGGTGGCATGAGCCGGGGAAATTGAACCACGAGCAAACGCCCGATCGTCCGTTTCAGCAAGCCCCGAGACCTCGCGGGAGCGGTCATAAGCCGGCCTCGGCAGTGCGCATATGCGCCTGATGCGCGTGAAATGTCAGTGCCACATATTTCACATACTTCAGTACCCAGGCACCACACTCCGGCGCTTCCCGCCACCCCTTTCCAGAGAGGACCTCCGCCGCCGCCGGTTTTTGATCCCCTCTTGAGCCGGAACGATGCAATTGGCGCGCAAATTAGCTCCGAAAGTTGCGATATCGAAAGGTGGACGCGCACGTCCCCCGTGCGCGTGGTTCGATGCCCTCCGAAACGGGCACAGGGACGTGCCCGACCACCCGCGCCGACTGTATCGTTCCGGATGAAGAGGGGTGGCGTTCTGCTGGCCCGCAGGGCGGGGTGTGTGCGACAGGTCCGCCAAAGCATTCATCGATGGTTGGAAACCGTTTCCGGCCGCAGGTGGCGATCGAGCCAAGCAAGATAGTTCGCGGTGTACCCGGGCGCCACCCGTTCCCAATCGGACAGGCGATGGCCCGCGCCGGGCAGAATCTGCAATTCGCACTCGACGCCGTTGGCGCGCAATTTCTCCTGAAAATCGCGTGACTGCTGGATCGGCACGGTCTTGTCGGCGTCCCCGTGCACCAACAGGAACGGCGGCAGGCCGGGACGGACATGATTGAGCGGCGAAATGGCCCGGAGCAGACCGAGCGATTCGGGGGTGAGCTCCTTCGGACGGTTCAGCAACATCTGCAATGACGTGCTCAGGCCGCCACGCATGGGCAGGTCCTGCTCGTGATTGGTGACCGGGGCGAAGCCGACGACGGCCTGCACCCGCACGCTGTCGTCCACGACGGTAGCGGCGAGGCACACGAGGTGTCCTCCGGCCGAGTGACCGACAAGGGCAATGCGCGAGGGATCGCCCTTGAATTCCGCCGCGTGGGCCTTCACCCAGCGGATGGCGGTCTGGACGTCGTCGAAGCAGGCGGGCCAGCGGTATGTGGGCGCGTAACGGTAGTTGATGGAAAACCAGGTGAACTTTGCGGCGGTGAGCGGAGCGAACCACGCGCTGATGTCGGCACCGCTGCCGGGCTGGTCGGAACCGGACTTGTCACCGCTCGTCCAGCCACCACCGTGAACCAAAATCGCGACGGGAAACGGCCCCTCCCCTTCCGGCACGTTCGCGTCCAGTTTCAGGCTCACCCCCGAAGCCTGCCCATATTCGATGTCGGCGTGGCGACCCGGCACTACGGCCCAGGCCGGCGAGAGTCCGAACAGGATAATGCCAGCCAGAGGAAGCGCGTATTTCACGGCAAGAGAATCAGCGGCCTTTCCAAATGAAGGATTCACCCTTGGCCAGTTTCAGTTCGTGCGTCTGGTCGCCATAGCGGAGCACCGTCGGGTTGTCCGATAGCGCGCGGACCGTGGCTTGCGAGAGCTTGCCCCCCTTCCACTCGATATCCACCTCAAAGCCTCCCCGGGCGCGCAACCCCTTCACGCTACCTGTGGGCCAGGCCGCCGGAAGTGCCGGCAGCAGGTTGATCTCCTTGAGATGTGATTGGAGTAGCATTTCCACGATGCCGGACACCGCGCCGAAGTTGCCGTCGATTTGAAACGGCGGATGCGCGTCGAACAGGTTGGCGTAGGTACCACCGTCGTTCATGTTCTGCGGCCGCGCGGCATCGACGAAGTTGAGCTGCCGCAGGATCATCTTGTGCGCGTGGTCGCCCTCGAGAAAACGGGCCCAGAAATTAATCTTCCACGCGAGCGACCAGCCCGTGCCGTCGTCGCCGCGGAAGAGCAGCGACTGCTTCGCCGCATTGAAAAACTTCGGCTCCTGCGGCCGGATCTCATGGCCGGGAAACACGCCCCACAGATGCGAAACGTGGCGGTGCTTGTTGTCGGGGTCGTCCACGTCCTCGAGCCACTCCTGCAATTGCCCGTGCTTGCCCACTTGGTTCGGAGCGATCTCGGCCCGCAGAGCCCAAAGCTGTTTCGCGAAATCGCCATCCACGCCCAGGATCTCCGCCGCCTGCGCGGTCGAAGCGAAGAGGGCGCGGATGATCTGGTGGTCCATCGTCGGGCCCATGACCAGGCCGCCCTGCTCCGGCGAATTGGACGGACCGCTGATGAGCCAGCCGGTCTTCGGATCGCGCACGAGGGTGTCCACGAAGAACAACGCCGCCTCCTTCATCACCGGGTAGGCACGTTTCTCCAGAAAATCGCGATCGTCACTGAACAGGTAGTGTTCCCAGAGATGGCGCGTGAGCCAGGCGCCGCCAGTGGGCCAGATGCCGTGATTCGAATTGTTGATCGGTGCCGTGCCGCGCCAGAGATCGGTGTTGTGGTGCAACACCCAGCCCCGCGCGCCGTAGTGCGCCTGGGCGGTCTTGCGGCCGCTGGCCACGAGATCGTCGATCATCGCGTAGAGCGGTTCGGCGCACTCCGCGAGGTTGGCAACCTCGGAGGGCCAGTAGTTCATCTCCGTGTTGATGTTCACGGTGTACTTGCTGTCCCAGGCCGGGTTGAGGCTTTCGTTCCACACGCCCTGCAGATTTGCGGGCTGATCGCCGGGCCGGCTGCTGGCGATGAGCAGGTAACGGCCGAACTGGAAATAGAGTGGGATGAGCGCCGGATCGGCGGTCTTGTCCGTCGCGCGCAAGCGCTGGTCGGTGGGAAGATTCCGCGGGCTGGACCCCAGATCCAGCGAGACGCGGCGGAACAAAGCCTGATGATCGGCCACATGAGCCGTACGCAGCGCCGTGAATGACTTGCCGGCGACCGCCGCGAGTACGGTGGCGTTGCGCTCCGCGGGAACACCGCTCACGTCGCGATAAGAAACGAAATTGGTGGCGGCCGCGACCACAAGTGTGGCGCTGTCCGCACCGGTAATGGTGACCACGCCGTCGGCGGTCTCTACCTTTCCACCGTCCGCGGACGCTTGCACCCGGGCTTCGAATGCGATCGCCCCGTTTTTGACCTGTCCCGCCACCGCCAGGCCGGAGGCAACGGGTCGCATCATCGCGCCTTCGTGTGGACTCGAAAGTTTCGCGGTGAAAGTGAGCGCACCCGGCTTGCTGGCGGTAAGGCGCATCACGATGACTTGATCGGGGTGACTCGCGAAAGTCTCACGGGTGAAAACCGTATCCCCGACGCAGTAGTGCACGGTCACGACCGCCGAGTCGAGATCGAGCGTGCGGATGTAGTCCGTCGCGGCGGCGTGTCCGGCAAAGTCGAGCCACAGGTCGCCGCAAGGCTGGTAAGTCTTCTGGCGCAAAGGCACGCCCATGAACTCCTTCATGCCGAGTGCGTGCGCCTCTTCCTGTTGGCCCGCGGCGAGCAGGCGGCGGAGCTCGGGCAGGAACTTGGCGGCGCCGTCGTGCTGGTATTCATGCGGCTGGCCGGTCCAGACCGTGTCCTCGTTGAATTGAATGCGCTCATGAGCGGTGCCGCCAAACACCATCGCGCCGAGCCGGCCGTTGCCGACCGGCAGCGCCTCGACCCAGTTCACCGCCGGCTGGCGATACCAGAGCGTGAGCGGCCCGACCGGCTCGGCCAGCAGCAGCGGGGCGAGCACCGGCACCACCAGCACGACAAGCATCAGGCGGCGAAGCATACTCAAGCTTCGTTGAGTTGGATCTGTTTAAACTTTGGCACGAGCAGGTGCATGATGATCCAGGCCGTGAGGTAGGCGGAGCCGCAGATGACAAACAGGATGCCGTAGCCGAGCTCGGTCTTGCCCTGGGCGGCGAAGTGCTCGAGCAGCTTGCCGGCCACGCGGGCGATCAGGATGCCGCCAACCGCGCCGGCCATGCCGCCGAGGCCGGTCACCGAAGCGACCGCTTTCTTGGGAAACATGTCGGAGACGGTCGTGAAGATATTGGCCGACCACGCTTGGTGGGCGGAGCAGGCGATGGCGATGGTCGCGACGGCCAGCCAGGTGTTGATCTCGCCCAGCCGCGAGGCGAAGAGGACGCTGAGCGGCAGGAGGGCGAAGATGAACATCGCGAGCTTGCGCGCCTTGTTGGCGTCCATGCCGCCGTTGATGAAACGCTTCGGCAGCCAGCCACCGAAGATCGAGCCGCCGGTCGCGACCGTGTAGACGAGCGCGACGGCGAATGGCCAGCTGATCACCCCGGGGATGGTGGTCGGATCGCCCGTGAAACCGGGATGGGCGGCCGTGTAATCGGCGATCTTGCGCGCGTTTTCGCCCGCCAGGAAGGCGGGTAGCCAAAACAGGAAGAACCACCAGATCGGGTCGGTGAGAAACTTGCCGAGCACGAAGGCCCAGGTCTGACGGAAGGTGAGCAGTTTGGCGCCGGAGACGCGCGCACCGGATGCGTCCGCCTTTTGCGCCGCCTGCTCGTCCTGGTCGCTGTGGATGTAGTCGTATTCTGCCTGTTTCAGATGGCCGGTCTTCAACTTGTCGGCCGGCGAGGCGTACATCGTGTACCAGAAGGCGAGCCAGAGCAGGCCGATGGCTCCGGTCAGGATGAAGGCCCATTCCCACCCCCAGGACGCCGCGATCTGCGGGACGCAGAGCGGCGCCGCGATCGCCCCGACGTTGGCCCCGGAGTTGTAGAGACCGGTGGCGAACGCGCGCTCCTTCTTCGGAAACCACTCGGCCATGGTCTTGTTGGCCGCCGGGAAATTGCCCGCCTCGGTGAAACCGAGCATGGCGCGCCAGAAGCCGAAGCTCCAGGTGTGGTGGCCGAAGGCGTGGCCGATGGCCGCGACGCTCCAGCCGATGAGCGAATAAGCGTAGCCGGACTTCGTCCCCACCCAGTCGATGAAGCGGCCCGCCGCGAGCATGCCGACCGCGTAGGCAACTTGAAAACAGATCACGACGTTGGAGTAGTTCAGCTCCTGCGCCGCCTTGTCATCGCCAAAGACGCCGCCCGCGGAGAGGACCGGCTTGAGCAGACCGAGCACGTTTCGGTCGAGGTAGTTGATGGTCGTGGCGAAGAAGACCAGACCGCAGATCGTCCAGCGGTAGCGGCCGATCTGTTTGTTGACTTGGGTGAATTGACTCATGAGTGGGGACGGAGTTCGGGGTGACAAAGGGATGGGAAACTCATGGGGTCAGCGCGATCCTGAGGGGAGATTTGAGCCGGGCGGCAAAGGCGGCGACGTAAGCGTTCCAGGATTCCTCCGTGGTGAACTCCCCGGCCTTGGACCAGCCCGCGCCCACGTAGTAGCGGAGGGCTTTGCCCGGCGTGGCCTTGGCCAACACGAGTTGGTTGCGGTCGTCCTCGGCGAAGCCGGCGAAACCGTCGGGAACGATGATCGCGGTGCCCAGCGAGCCGTTGTTCTTCTGCACCGTCCACTGCGTGAGCAGCGCGTCGGCCGCAACGGGCTGATAAGTGATGACGGGGTCCTGGCCTTTGTCGGCGGGGGTCTTGTTCAGACCCAGGCCAACCGTGACCTCCTTCGCGCCGGTGATGGCGAAGGTGCTCTCGATCTGATCGAGGTTGTGGCCGGCATCGATCGTGAAGCGTTTCACCTCCGACACCATCACCCCGTTGGCCATCCACGTTTCGTAAGTGAGCTCGAAGATCGCGCGGATCGGACCGTTGGCGATGACCTTCCATGTCTTGTAATTGCGGCCCACGTGCAGCGTTTTTCCGTCCCAAATGCCCGTTCCGCCGCAACCGCGGGAAGGGCCGACGCTGTACATGTCCATCCCCTCGCCTTCGTCGTGGTGATAGTGGTCGTGGCCCTTGTTGTACCACCGATCGACGATCGGATAGGCGACGCGCTTGCACCAGATATCGAGTCCGCTCGTGACGAGAACCTCTTTCGAGCCGCCTGGAGCCACGGGTTCGGCGAGCGCTGGACCATAGGTGCGGTGGCCGATCTTGTCGTTTTCCCAGGCGAAGTCGTCGAGTCGCTCCGGCACGTAGCGGGCAAAGACCCGGGTGGGAAACACGGGTGCGACGGTCTCGGTCTTTTCGACCGTGAAAGTGGCGCTCTTCTCACCGGCCGCGAAGTCGTGCTGGAAGATCAACTCGCCGTAGGCCACGCCCTCGCCTTTGGGATCCTTGGCCTGCGGCGCGACATTCGTGACCTGGTAAGGCAGCACGTTGCCCTGCGCGTCCTTTACCGCGATCCGCTGGAGCATGGCGCCGGGCAGAGCCTTGTTCACGTCGGCCCATGGAATCGCGATCACCTCGGCGGGACGAGCGGCGGCGTAATCATGCGTGACGGTGACGGTGAGCCGGTCGGCTGCCGAGACGACGGCGCACGACGACAGCGCGAGGAGGGCGGTCAGAACGCGGGAGAGCATGACGGAAGGAATGGGGATTAACGGGCAAGCCAGCCGCCATCCACTGCCAGGATGTGGCCGTGAACATAGTCGGAGGCAGGGGAAGCGAGGTAGACCACGGCACCAGCGAGATCGGTCGACTCACCCCAGCGCGCGGCCGGGATGCGGTCGAGAATGGCCTTGTTGCGCGCAGGATCAGCCCGGAGCTGCTCGGTGTTGTCGGTCGCCATGTAGCCGGGAGCGATGGCGTTGACGTTGATGCCGTGCGCGGCGAGCTCGTTGGCCATCAGCTTGGTAAGCCCGGCCAGCGCGCTCTTCGACGCGGTGTAGGAAGCGACCCGTACGCCGCCTTGGAAGGACAGCATCGAGGCGGTGTGAATGATCTTGCCCCGGCGTTTCTGCGCCAGCCATTCGCGGGCGACGCGCTGGCTGAGCCGGAAGATCGAGGTGAGGTTGGTCTCGATGACCTCATCCCAATCGGTGAGGGAGAACTCAGTGAAGTTGGCCCGACGGATGGTGCCGCCGTTGTTGACGACAATGTCGGGCCAAGGCAGCTCGCCGCCGAATGCAGCCATGAGACGGTCGAGCGACGTGCGGCTCGCCTGGTCGGCGGAAAAGGTCCAGGCCTTGCGACCCGTCGCCTCGACGAGACGCCGGGTGGCCGAAAGATCGCCGCGCGCCAAAAGAATGACGTCGGCGCCAGCCTCGGCGAGCGCCCGGGCCATGGCCGCGCCGAGCCCGCGGGAAGCGCCCGTCACGAGAGCGACCTTTCCATCGAGCCGGAAACTGTCGAGAATCGAAGCCATGACTCAGCGGAGTTGCGCCACCGGGGCGGGATCCATGTCGGCAAACTCCTGGTTTTCTCCGCCCATGCCCCACACAAAGCTGTAGGCGGCGGTGCCGACGCCGCTGTGAATGGACCACGGCGGCGATAGGACGGCCTCCAAGTCGCGCACCACAAGATGGCGCGTGGCGGTGGGCTGGCCCATGAAATGAAACACTGCTTGGGTGGCGGGCAGGTTGAAGTAGCAATACACCTCGGAACGACGCAGGTGCGTGTGCGGCGGCATCGTGTTCCAGACGCTGCCCGGTTCCATCCGGGTGAAGCCCATGACGAGCTGGCAGGTGGGAAACGCCGCGGGATGAATCAGCTTGTAGAGCGTGCGCTCATTGGCGCTTTCGCGCGTGCCGAGGCGGTCACCCTTGGCGTCCTTGAAGGCGAGGTGCCGCACCGGATAGGTGGCGTGCGCCGGATACGATAGAAAATAGAAACGCGCCGGCTGGTCGGCCGAACGCGACGCAAACGAAACCGCCTTCACTCCACGTCCGAGATAGAGCGCATCGAGCGACTCCATGCCGTGCGCAGCACCGTCCACGATCACCGTGCCCGGACCGCCAAGGTTGATGACGCCGGCCTCGCGTCGTTCGAGGAAGTAGGCGCTGCGGACCTCCGCCGGATTGGGCAGGTCGATGGCCGATGATACCGGGACGATGCCGCCGATGATCGTACGATCGGTCTCCCAGTAGCGAAAAGCGGCCGCGCCCGGCGAAAACAAGCCGCTGACCAGAAATTCCGCACGGAGCTGCTCAGGGGACAGGGAAGAGACCGTACGGGGGTAACTGCTTTCGTGTAGGTGCATGGGGGGATTTCCGGATAACTTGGACGGCGGCGTGATGGCGAGGGGATCGTTGCTTTATCAGATAAGCTGCTTGCGGCGACAAACCCCGGGCAGCGCTGCGATCGTCTGCTGCATGAAGGAAGCTGCGGGTTGATTGCGGTGACAATCCAGAGCGACTGTCTGCCAGAATATTTTCACTAATGAACTTGCCATTCATGATTGAACATAACATTCCCCGGCAACAAAAAAATCGCCCTTCCTGATTTTTGCCCGTCGATCTGTTTTCGCCCATGAAACGCCCGAAGTCATCTTCTGACGACACCGCGTCGCTTGAACGCTATGTGATCCCGAATCTCCGGAACGCCTGTTGGATCACGAAACTGCTCGCCCAACACCCCGACGGACTCAAGGCCGCGGAGATCGCCCGCACCTTGAAAATTCCGGTCACGACCACGCTGCGCATCATGGCGACACTGCAAATCGAAGGCTTCGTGCGCAAGACCGAGGGCCGTTTCGAACTGGGCCCCGTGCTCATCCATTTGGGCAACGCTTCCCTCGCCGGAACGGAAATCCGCACCGTCGCCCTGCCCATTCTCCAGCAACTGACCGCCCGGACCGACGAGACTTCCCACCTCGCGGTGCCGTGTGACGACCACGCCTTGATCGTCGCGGTGCAGGACAGCCCGCATCCCCTGCGCGCGGCCTCGCGCCCGGGTTCGCTCACCGAGTTGCACTGCTCCTCCACGGGAAAATCGTTCATCGCCTTTTTGCATCATGAACGGCTCGAAGAGTTGTTCGGCAAGGGACGGCTGACCAAACGCACCCCGCATACCCACGACACACTCGCCGAGATCAAACGCGAAGCCGCCCTCACCCGCAAACGCGGTTACAGCGTGGACGATGAGGAATTCAACCTTGGGGTCCGCTGTCTCGCCGCTCCTGTGTACGCGTCTGACGGCCAGGTCGTCGCCGCGATCGGCATCACTGCCGCCACCGTACGCTTTACCCCCGAACGGATCCCCGAAATCGGCGCAACGGTCGTCGATTGCGCCGACCAACTCTCCCAACTCCTCGGGTATCATCACCGCGCCTGACGCTCCGGTCACCATGCGCGGAGCCGAGCGTTCAGCGCGTGATCGGAAAAACCTGCGCCCGCTGACACAATTGCACCGGCACACCCCAGGGATCGCGCAGCATGATGAGCAGGGTGCCGTCCGCCATCGACTCCTCCACGACGCGACTGGCCCCAGCTTGCTGCAACCGCGCCGATTCCGCCCGCGCATCCTTGACCGCAAACGCGAAATGCATCCGCAACGGATGCTGCGCCGCATAGTCCGGGATCGGGTCGGTCGGATTCGTATAGATTTCAAAAAAGACCCGCCCGGTATCGTCCGCAAAAAAATGCGTGTAGGGCGGATCGGCACGAGCGCGCAGCACCTTCAAACCGAGATTGGTCACATACCAGGCGGCGGCAGCGCGCACGTCCGGCACATTGAGGGCAAAATGTTCGAAGGTCATGCAATGGGATAAGGAAATGCGAACTGAGCCATATAGTTCATATATGAACTCTGGGTTCATCAATGAATTATTCTGAGCTTGCGGCAAGAAGAATAAACCTGTCGATATGGCCCTCTGTACAGTTTCGTCACCCGCCTGCCTCTCATGTCCAAGACCGACATCCTCCAGCGCCTCCGGGCGCAAAAAGTCATCGCTCTCATCCGCGCCGACAACGCCGACAACCTCGTCGGCTGCGCCCGCGCCCTTCAGGCCGGCGGCCTCGGGGCCATCGAACTCACCATGACCACCCCGGGCGCGCTCGAGATGTGCGCCAAGGTTTCCAAGGAATTGCCCGACGTCCTGCTTGGCCTCGGCACCGTGCTCGACGGCGAAACCGCGCGCAAAGGCATCGCCGCCGGCGCCAAGTTCATCGTCACTCCCGCGGTTCGTCCCGAAGTCATCAAGGTTTGCAACGCCGCCGGCGTGCCCATCCTCTCCGGCGCCCTCACCCCCACCGAAGCTTGGACCGCCCACGAGAACGGCGCCGACGTCATCAAGATCTTCCCCGCCGAATTCTTCGGTCCCGCCTACATCAAGTCCCTCAAGGCTCCGTTCCCGAAACTGGAGTTCCTGCCCACCGGCGGCGTCACGCCCGAGACCGTGGGCGACTTTCTCAAGGCCGGCGCTTTCGCCACGGCCGCCGGCTCGGCGCTCGTCGCCCCCGCCGCCCTGAAGTCCGGTGACTGGGCCGCCATCACGGCCCGCGCGAAACAGTTCGTCGAAGCCGCGGCCAAAGTTTGAATCGGGCCGGACAGTTAACGATTCATCCTCTCCCGCTCTTCCCCTTCCTGTATCTTTTTATTCCTCTCCCTCTCTCACGAGCCTCAAAATCAAACCCGCCAACTCCTGCGCTTTTGACCAAATTTCCCTCGGCGAAGTCATGCTTCGTCTCGATCCCGGCGAGGGCCGTATCCGCACCGCGCGTAATTTCCAAGTCTGGGAGGGCGGCGGCGAATACAACACCTCCCGCGGCCTCCGCAAATGCTTTGGCCTGAAAACCGCCGTCGTCACCGCCTTCGTCGACAACGAGGTCGGCCACCTCGTCGAAGACTTCATCATGCAGGGCGGCGTCGACACCCAGTTCATCAAGTGGCGCGAGGACGACGGCATCGGCCGCACCGTCCGAAACGGCCTTAACTTCACGGAGCGCGGTTTCGGCATTCGCGGCGCCGTGGGCAATCCCGATCGCGGCAACACCGCCGCATCGCAGCTTAAACCCGGCGACATCGACTGGGACCACATTTTCGGCAAGCTCGGCGTCCGTTGGTTCCACACCGGCGGCATCTTCGCCGCCCTCTCCGCCTCCACCGCAGAAGTCACCGTCGAAGCCGTCAAGGCCGCCAACAAATACGGCACGATCGTCTCCTACGACCTCAACTACCGTCCTTCGCTCTGGAAGACCATCGGTGGCCTCAAAAAGGCCCAGGAGGTCAACCGCGAGATCGCCAAGTACGTCGACGTCATGATTGGCAACGAGGAGGACTTCACCGCCTCGCTCGGCTTCGCCGTCAAGGGTGCCGAAGACCTCAAGCACATCGAGACCGACGCCTTCAAGGCCATGATCGAGACCGCCGTGAAGGAGTTCCCCAACTTCAAGGTCGCCGCGACCACGCTGCGCCACGTTCACACGGCGACCAGCAACGACTGGAGCGCGATTCTCTGGCACGAGGGAAAATTCCACGAGAGCAAGAAGTACCCGAAGCTCGAGATCCTCGACCGCGTCGGCGGCGGCGACTCGTTCGCCTCCGGCCTGCAGTTCGGTTTCCTCGAATTTAACGACGCCCAGAAGGCCGTCGACTACGGCGCAGCCCATGGTGCGCTCGCCTCGACGACCCCCGGTGATACGTCGATGGCCACCCGCAAGGAAGTCGAAAAGACCATCGGCGGCGGCGGCGCGCGCGTAGTGCGGTGAATCGCCTTGGAGGGCCCAGCTCCCGCTGGGCCGCCACTCAGCAGGAGCTGAGCCCTTCACTTTTCGAGCCCGGGCTTCACGCCCGGGCTTTTTGCTGCGCATTCCTTGGCTGGAGCCGATGCGACGGATGAAATTCGGGAATAGCCGGACCGGAACCTTTCTCTTAGCTAACATGCCAGCCCCACCGGCCATTTCGGTCGGACGACGGCTCATCCCATGAAAACTCCACGCCTTGTCGGCTTATTGCTCGGGCTAGTGTTGTGCGGCCCGCTCGTTTTCGGCGCCCCGTCCATTCCTCTGCTCGACAACCTCGGCTCCCATACACATCCGATCACCACGTCGTCTCCCGAAGCCCAGCACTACTTCGACCAGGGTCTGAGATTTCTGTTCGGCTTCAACCACGGTGCCGCCATCCGCTCGTTCCAGGAAGCGGCACGGCTCGATCCGGAATGCGCCATGGCCCACTGGGGTATCGCCCTGG
>DATCRM010000360.1:0-2045 GCA_036568985.1 Lacunisphaera sp.
GTCACAAAGCCGCGCTCGGGCAGGTGGCCGTGAGCGCGCATGACGAAGCGCTTTACCTGCTGCTGCACACCCTCGGGCTCCCCCTCGACAGCCGATCGTCCGTGCTGAATCGCAAGCTCACCGGCGAGGAAGCCGAAAAAGCCGCCGAAGTCTTCCGCCGTCGTTTGGAGGAGCGCGTGCCTGCCGCCTATCTCACGCGCGAGGCTTTCCTCGGCGAGCACCGTTTCTACGTGGACGAGCGCGTGATCATCCCGCGGTCGTATTTTCTCGAACTGCTGCCGGAAATTGCGGGTTTGGTGGAGGGCCCATCTCCCGATGGCCCGCGGTCGACCCTCCAAAAATACCGGCCGGTGAAACGGGCGGTCGACGTCTGCACCGGTTCGGGTTGCCTGGCCGTTTTATTGGCGCACCAGTTTCCGGAAGCGAAGGTGGATGCCATCGAGCTGTCGCCCGACGCGATGGCCGTGGCGAAGTTCAACGTCGCGTCGCATCATTTGGCGAAGCGGGTGAAACTGCACCATTCCGACGTGTTCGACGCGGTGCCGGCAGTGAAATACGATCTGATCCTCAGCAATCCGCCTTACGTGCCGACGCGCGAACTGCGCGGCCTGCCCGAGGAATTCAAACGCGAACCGGCCATGGCACTCGACGGCGGTCGCGACGGTCTCGACATCATCCGCAAAATCCTTCGCCAGTCGCGCGAGCGCCTGCAAAAGCACGGCATCGTCGCCCTGGAAGTCGGCGGCTTGCGGCACGCAATGGACCAGGCCTTTCCCGAGCTGGACCTCCACTGGCTGCACACCGAAGACGGCGAGGACTGCGTCTGCATCGTCCAGGCGGCGCGGTTGCTCGGTTGGCAAGGATGAACAGTAGGGCCGGTCCGTGACCGGCCGACAGGGCTAAATTCCACGGATGGGTTGGCTACAAAAGGCATAGACCGCGCAAAAATCCGACCTTCGGATCGTTTCTATTTTGTGCTTTTTGAGCCTTTTGTGGCCAGAATTTCTGCGGGGATATCGTCGCAACCTAGTCGTTGTTCACGCGTGATGGACTAAAAATCCGCCACTGGCTTGACCGGATTATCGGGTGCCGGGATCGACCTTGCCGGACGCTTGGTAATCATTGCACTCCTTTCCCACCCGCACGGGGTAGCCGCGGCGCGGAGAGCGGGGATTGAGGCACAGGCCAAACTCCGACCAGCGGTCGGTGGCGAGGGGGCGAAAGGCGACGCAGGCCTCGGTGCAAGGCTGGCGAACGGTGGGCGGGCAGGATGCAGGAAAGTCTGCGGGATTCATGGTTTTGTTGTGGGCTCGATGATCGAGACCCGGATGAGTCCGCGCCATTCGCCCGGTTTGTAGTTCACCGCCTGATCGGCGGGGTAAAATATCTTGAGCGCGTCCGCGACTCCCGGGGCGAGCGCCGTCTCGGCCCCATGGCAGTCCGTGCATTGTTTCAACAAGGCGAGCGGGCGGTAAACGCGCCATTCGGGCGCCTGACCCGGAAATTGCACGCGCTGCACCAGCACCTTGGCGACGTCATCGCCCCGCTGGAGCTGGCCGTCGATAAGCTCCAGAGCGGCGAGCTCGGCCGCGTCAGGCGAATTGGCGGGATTCCGCACCCGCAGGCTGGTGCGATGCAGCTCCCGCACGACCGGCCGGCCGATCGCGGCGGCGGGCAATTTGTAATCCTTGAGGTGCAGTTTGCCGACGGCTTGCGCGGCCGTGGTGGTCGTCAGCATGCGTCGCACCTCGCCGATCATCGCACTCCCGGCCTGGTCGATGGTGCGTTCGCCGAGTTTCCGGATCTCAGCCACCGCCGGGTCGTCCGGATCGACGAACGCATGAGGAGGCTCCGCAGCAGCGGCCCAGCCCGTGGACGAAGCCACGAAGCCGCAGGCCAGCGAAAGGACGACGGGGTAGGATCGCGCTTTCATCGCCCAAGGATACTCCTACTCGCCCCGGTAGACTTCGCAGATATTGCCAAACCGTCGGCATCGGCGGAGAGGCGGTCGTGGTCGTAGGCATCCTGTAGCGGCGGTCTATGAC